>NZ_JWGY01000011.1:0-129196 GCF_000813065.1 Pseudoalteromonas sp. ECSMB14103
CCTCTGCTCTACCAACTGAGCTATCGAGGCACTTAAACAGTGCTAATTAAAAATCTTAACCGATTTTTAATGTAACTCCCAACAACATCTACTAAGTCAGCTGTTTGGGCGTGCGGCGTATTAAACGAGTTTTGCCCTTACAAGTCAACTTTTTTTTTATCCTTTACGACTGTTTGAACGGTTTTCAAGCAACTCAGTACATTTTTTATTGATAACGTACATTTTTACCACAAACCAGTCTATATATATGAAATATTATAACTAAATCAGACTAAAACCGTAGTGAATTATTTTTGGTAAATGGTACGATTAGTTCAGATACCTATGCTAATAGCTAAAGTAGCAAAAACACATCAATGGGAACATTCAATGCAGAGTAAATTCTCTTCGCCGGTAAAAGGGTTATTACCACTTTTTTTTATATTTAATATTGCAATTACCGCACTTGCTGTATTTGGTTACTCGTTCTACATCAAAAACGATACACAAACAGTTAAACCTGAGCCATCGGTAAATATTAAAACACTCGCATCTACATTAAATCAGCCTATGATCGACGCGCTAACAATGTATGGCCAAGACAAGGTTAAGCAATTACTCGACTTAACATCCTCTTTAGATGATGAATTTGAATATACTCTTTATCGTTTCAGCGCGACTTCTGATACACAACTCGTTTATAGCAATAGCGAGACCGCACCTGAGTCCATCAAAATTACACAACATAATGAAAACACAGGTGTGTTGCATCATATTCTCTTACTTAACGATCAACCAATTGGTGAGCTAATTATAAAACAAGAGTTAGCTCCACCACCATTAAGCATGCAAGACTCTCAGGTAATTGCATATGGCGTTGCAATCGCAACTGTTATTTCTTTATTTATCTTCGCGTTACTTTTTAACGTATACATTAATGGCCGTTTACGTAAAAGCACTGACTCACTATCGCAAGAACTTCAGGCTATTACAGACCAAGGTAACTACAATAGTAATGTTAATGAACAGCTAGATATTGGTTTAGGCTCTGTAGCACAAAGTATAAATGTACTTCTTAATCAAGTACAAACAGCCCTTAGCGATAACGAGTCGGTACAAAAAGAACTGAAAAAACTACAAAATGGTTTAGAGTCAGAGGTGCAAAACCGCACTATTGCACTCGAGAGAGAAACCTTAAAAGCACAAAGAGCTAGCGAAACTAAAACCACCTTCTTGGCTACTATGAGCCACGAAATCAGAACGCCTATGAATGGAGTTATTGGTACTATCGATTTGCTTCGTCAAACAGACCTTGATGGTGCTCAGCATCGCTTAAGTACTATTATTCGCGAATCAGCATTTTCACTACTGAGCATTTTGGATGATATTTTAGATTTTTCTAAAATTGAAGCTGGTAAGCTCAACATAGACCCAATCCCCTTTTCAGTGAGCGACACCCTAGAAGAAGTAACTCGCGTTTTGTCGTCGGTCGCTAAAAAACGAGAACTCGATTTAGAACTATCAATTGCGCCAGATATTCCAGTAAACCTAGTCGGTGACAGCGTACGTGTGCGCCAAGTACTTTATAATTTATGCAGCAATGCAATTAAATTCACAAGCACCGATGAAAAAACCCAAGGCCATGTGAGAATTTCGGTTGAGGTTGCGCATAACACCGCCGACCACTTTACCTTGCGCTTTTGCGTGACCGATAACGGCAAAGGGATGACACAAGCTCAGCTAAGAGACATATTTAGCCCGTTTGTTCAGGCTGAGAGTTCAATAACCAGAGAGTTTGGTGGCACAGGCTTAGGGCTTTCTATTTGTAAGAGTCTAACAGAGTTAATGTTAGGTACTATTCATGTAAATAGCCATGCAGGTATTGGCAGTGAATTTACCGTTGAGCTGCCTTTTAGCACCTCTGGTAAAATAAAATATGCTCATAAAAATGCCTTAGACGGCAAACCAATTATTGTTGTAAGTAACAACCTTCAACGCGAAAAAATAATGTACCGTTATTTATCGTTTATGGGTGCAAAAGTTATTTACGCGCACACAGAAAAAGAAATTGAACAACACCAAAACACAGAGGGTGCTATTTGGGTTGCTGACGGCATAGATAATATTGATGATATTAACTCTTTATTGAGGCGGTTATTGTACTCACTTGAGGATTACAATCAGCAAGTAGTCGTATTAAGCAAACTAGATGAAGCGGCCATTAATCATAAAAACATATTTTACATAAATGCATCTCCGCTTTGTAAGTCAAACTTTATGCTTTCTATTTTGGTTGCCGCAGGCTTGCATCAACCAAAACAAATTAAAAAAGCAAAGTCGCTAAATAACTATTTAAATATTGAGCAAGCTCGAGAATCAAATAAATTAATTTTGCTTGTTGAAGACAACCTTCTAAACCAGCAAGTTTTAACTGACCAATTGCATATATTGGGGTATGGCGTAGAGGTTGCCAACAATGGCGAAGAAGGCCTAGATATGTGGAGAAAGAACAATTTCTCACTTATTTTAACCGATCTACACATGCCAAAAATGTCGGGATACGACATGGTTGAAAAAATTCGTAACGAAGCTGAATTACTAGAAGCTATAGACGCACAACCTTATATAGTTGCAGTTACCGCTAACGCTCTCAAAGGTGAAAAAGAACGCTGTTTAGCAGTAGGTATTAATGACTTTATTACAAAGCCTATAGAACTCAATGCGCTTGAAGATACTTTAAAACGCTGGAGCGACAAGCAAGCTCCTAAGCAAGCGCTAGCTCCTCAACAAAACACTGCATTGCCAATAGATATGGATGCAGTCGCCAAATACGTAAATGGCGATAAAGCAAAACAACTTCGCTTTTTCAAAATGTATTTAGAGCAAAGTCAAAGTTTAATTAAATCAATAAATTCAGGCGTTATGGTTAACGACCTAGCAGAAATAATTGAGGGTTGTCATCAACTCAGATCTATTTCTAAAACCATTGGGGCAGAAACAGTTGGTAAGCTTGCCGGTGCATTTGAAGATAAATGCAAAGCGGGCGAACTAACAACTGATGAATTAATTGATTTACGCGACCAGTTAGAAATTGAATATTCTAAAGCGGCTCAATTTTTAAAAGAGCAAGTTAGAAAGGCAGAGGAAGAAAACGAAGAGCTTTAGCACTTAATAGCTAAATAATTAGTAATAAAAAGGGGCTTTTAGCCCCTTTTTTAATAAGTTATTTATTTTTCTGGCGGTCTATAGCCTTCAATTTCTACGTCTTTACCTTCAAACAGAAAGCCAACCATTTGCTCTTCTAAAAATGTACGATGCTCTGGATCCATCATATTTAAATGCTTTTCGTTAATTAGCATAGTTTGTTTATGTTGCCATTGAGCAAAAGCTTCTTTAGAGATGTTATTAAAGATCTTTTCACCAAGCTCACCCGGGTAAAGTTGAAAACCAAGGCCTTCGGCTTCTTTTTGTAACTTTTGACAAAATACAGTACGTGCCATAATTAATTTCTCTTAAGCGTTAAATGCAAACAGTTTAACCTATTGGTGCAATTTGTTTAACCAACTTTTTAGTTGGTGCAGCCAAACCCACTTCTACTGATTGATCTAGCGGGTACCAAACTAGCTGGCGTTCGTTAATCACATCCGGGATTTGTCTAAGATTTAATATATGTGGGTTAATAGTCAGCTCAAAGTGAGAAAATACATGGGTAAATGGTGCTAATGGTTCAAGTTCTGATTTAAAGCCATGTTGAACTAAAAAGTCATCTAGCTGTTGGCGTTCAGCAAACTCAAAAAAACCAAACAATCCCCCCCAAATACCAGAGCTAGGGCGTTTTTCCATAAGAACCTTATCGTCACATTTTATAATTAGCTGATGACAGCTTTTTTTAGGCACTGCTTTTTTTGGCTTCGAATGAGGAAATTCTTTAACCTTACTAGCATTAAACGCACCGCAGCGGCTGTTTAACGGGCACGGCTCACAATCAAAGCGGCTACGTGAACATAAGCTTGCACCTAAATCCATCATAGCTTGGTTGAATTCAGTCACATTATTTTTAGGTGTTAATTGCGACGATAAATGCCAAAGCTGGTTTTCTACTTTTTTTACCCCATACCAGCCCTCCACCATAAAATAGCGTGCCAATACTCGCTTTACATTACCATCTAAAATGGGGTGATGCTGACCAAGCGACAATGACAATACAGCCCCTGCTGTAGAACGCCCTATACCGGGCAAATCCATAACTTCCTCAAGCGTTTGAGGAAACAGCCCGTTGTATTTATCGCGAACTATCTTTGCTGTTTTATGAAGGTTTCGCGCGCGGGCGTAATAACCTAAACCAGTCCAGTGGTGAAGAACTTGATCTTCTTCGGCATTCGCCAAAGCGATAATATCAGGAAAGCTTTTCATAAATTTTTCAAAGTATGGGATCACAGTAACAACTTGAGTTTGCTGGAGCATAACCTCAGAAACCCACACTTTATAAGGTGTTTTACCCAATTGCCACGGCAGCGTTTTTCTGCCATGAAGGTGATACCAATCAACTACTTGCTTTGAAAACCAGTGAGACTGCTCTTTATTTAAGTCCAACATATTATACTTTTACTCATGCTCAATGGCGGGTCAGTCTATTGCAGTGAGTAAAAAGATCAAGCTATAGAGGCTGTAAAACCAGCTAATACTTGTGATTGAGGCCATCGTCAGGGATAATATGCAACCATTTTTAAACACATTGTTTTGTCAGGCCAATTAGATATGAGTGAATCAAGCAATACCAACCTAGAGCAAGCTAAGCAAGAAGGTAAATACATCCGCACCATTCGCAGTTTTGTAAAACGCGAAGGTCGATTAACCAAAGGCCAAGCCGCTGCAATCGAAAAATGCTGGCCAACAATGGGCTTAGAGCATAAAAACGGCATGCTTGATTTAAGCCAAGTATTCGGCAACAACAATGATGTAGTCCTAGAAATAGGCTTTGGTATGGGCAAGTCGCTTGTCGAAATGGCTAAAAATGCTCCACACCTAAACTTTATTGGTATTGAAGTACACCGCCCTGGCGTTGGTGCATGTTTAATGGATGCCGACGAAGCGGGCGTAACTAATTTACGCGTGTTTGAACACGATGCTGTAGAAGTGCTTGCTGATTGCTTAAGCGATGAAAGCCTAACTACATTGCAATTATTCTTCCCAGATCCATGGCACAAAAAGCGCCACCATAAACGCCGTATTGTGCAAACTGAATTTGCTGAAAAGCTTCGCTCAAAATTAAAAATAGGCGGTGTTTTTCATATGGCTACTGATTGGGAGAACTACGCAGAACATATGCTAGAAGTAATGCAAGCGGCTCCGGGTTATAAAAACCAATCAGAGACTAACGATTACGTGCCTCGCCCTGATTTACGTCCTCTTACCAAGTTTGAGCGACGCGGCCACCGATTAGGTCACGGCGTTTGGGACTTAATGTTTGAGCGCACCAAGTAATTACACATTTATATTAATTTAACACATAGTAAGGCAAAGCCATTTATGAGCGTATTAACCAACCCAAGTTTACTGTTACTTCGAAATAGCGAGGCATTAACGGGTAAATCTATATTGGTGGTCAACTTTGTTCAAGATGGCTTTTTAGCTGAGCTTAAAACGCTTAATCCAAATAGCAAAATTACAGCGTTTAGCTATAACCATGCTAATGGTGAATTTGCTAAAAACACCCAGGGTGTTGATGTAAGCGTTAACCACACCATTACCGGTAACGATTATGACTTAGTTATTCTTTATTACCCTAAGTCAAAACCAGAATTGCTAATGGCGCTTGATAATATACGCGCGGTAATAACAAGCGATGCCGAGTTATTAGTGGTTGGCGAAAATAAGAGTGGTGTTAAATCGATTGAAAAACAATTAGCAGGCAAAGCTCAATATAGTAATAAGATTGATTCGGCTAAACACTGCGTACTTTACTCATTTTCTCAAATTGAGCTTAATGCGCAATTTGATATTAGCCATTACCATAAAACATTTACCGTTAGTATTGCCGATACATCATTTTCAGCTATCAGCGTACCTGGCGTGTTTAACCATGGCTGTTTAGACGCTGGTACCAAAATGCTACTCGAAAATGCCCCTTCAACCAAACAAGGTAAAGTACTCGACTTTGGTTGCGGTGCTGGCTTAATTGCGACCTTTCTGGGTTTAAAAAATACAGCTCTTGAATTTGTATGTAGTGATGTAAGCGCACTTGCAACCTATGCAACAACTCAAACTTTAAAGTTAAACGGGGTAACTGGTGAGGCAATTCTCAGTGATGGCCTTAAAAATATTAGTGGTAAGTTTGATTTAATAGTGAGCAACCCGCCGTTTCACACAGGAATTGCAACAGACTACAGCGTTGCTGAAACGTTTTTAGCTAACGCAAAACAACATTTAACTAAAAACGGAAAACTAACCATTGTGGCAAACAGCTTTTTAAAATATCCGCCAATTTTAGAAACACAATTTGAAACTTATCAAACTGTTTTCAAAAACAATAAATTTGCCGTTTATAGTAGTTAAATTTTTTATATTTTAAGTTGAGCATTCTGCGAGCTCAACTTAGCAATAAAATATTACCTATTATTTTTATTTTTTTGCACCACAGTGTTTCTTCTTTGCTAGACTAATAAAATAATAAAACTCAATGACTCAGGCGACACTCAAATAATGCCTAGAAAAGTTCATCAAAGCAGTATTCGTAAAGCACTCATAAATCTAATAATGCTTATAACTGCTATTTGCTTGTCATTATCGATTTCTATATCGACCTACCTAAGTGTTAAAGAACAAAAACAATTAATAGTGAGTAAGCTCGTTATTTTGGCGGAAATAGTTGCTTTTGACGCTGGAAAATCAGTTTTTGAAGATGACAGAGAAACAGAAGAGAAACGCCTTAAATACTTTGAAAAAACTCCTTTAGTTAAAAACATACATGTATATTCTATTGAGCAAGCATCTCAAAAACCTGTTTTTTTTATAAGTTTTAATGCAAAAAAAACGCCACCAGTCCCCCTTCGAACCGACAGCATTGAAGAACTAAAAACACCACGTATAACCCACGAAGATATCGAACTAATAAAGCCAATTTTTCATAATGAAAAGCTTGTTGGTCATGTATACATGCGTGGAAGTCTTGAAAGCTTAGACGATTATATAAAACAAAAAATAGTTGTAGATATCTTACTGACTTTACTGATACTTGTTGTTGTGTATTTTATCGCAATAAATGTTCAAAAAAGAATAGCTCGACCGATAGAGCGGCTTAGCATGCTATTACAAGACGTATCAAAAAATCATAACTACGATGTACGCGCACCAGTAACCGACGTAAAAGAAATATCAGCGCTTTCTAACAGTTTAAACATCATGCTTACACGCACCCAAAAACAATTGACTCGCCATGAAAAAGACAAAGAAGAAATTAAACAGCTTAACCAAGGGCTAGAAGAAAAAGTAAACCAACGAACCATAGCCCTTAGAGAGGCAAATCAGGAGTTATTATCAACCCTTGAGCGTATGCATCAGTATCAAACGCAGATTGTTGAAAATGAAAAAATGGCATCGCTTGGTCAAATGGTTGCCGGTGTTGCACATGAAGTTAACACCCCAATAGGCCTTGGTATTACAAGCTCTACTTTGCTGCGCGATAAGTTGGCCGATTTACAAATTAGCTTTGATGACAAAAAACTGACTTCAAATCAATTAAAGCGCTTTATTGACGACGGCATTGAAAACCTAGATTTAATTTATCGTAACTTAAACCGTGCAGCCGACTTAATTTCAACCTTTAAAAAGGTAGCTGTTTTTCAAGATGATGACGTAACTACCTACATCAATATTCATAAGTTAATAACGGACGTTTTGACATCAATAAGCTCGGAGCTTGAAGAGAAAAAACCAGTTATAAACATAAATTGTGCAACCGATTTAACCGTAGAAAGCAAGTCAGAACCATTACAACAAGTACTTATACAACTAATAACAAACTCACTACTACACGGGTTCGTTGGTAATGAAAATAATGAAATACAATTTGATGTAGAGTTAACAGGAAAAAAACTCACTATTATTTACAGCGATAACGGCCAAGGCGTAGATAAAAAAATTAAACACAGAATATTCGACCCATTTGTAACCTCAAAAAGAGGACAAGGGGCAAGTGGCTTGGGCATGCACTTAGTTTACAATTTAGTAACCCAAGCTTTAGGCGGCCATATATTAATTGATTTAGAAAAAAAACGCGGTGCGCGATTCATCATAACCATCCCTTAAAAGTGAAGTAACCAAACACATATATTTACTTGTATTCCTTGAATTACTACTTATTGACCCTATTTATGCTTCATGTGGTAAACAAGTGTAATAGTTATCGTTTATATAGCGCAATTTTTTGAACTTTATTACTTTTGCGATATCACATACATTGATGAAAGATTAGATAGTGATATAATTTAACTTTGAATTAGTCTGATTATTTAACAGCTTTGCGTAGTCAGCCGGTCCATAAATTATCAAAGTAAATGAACTTCATACGTGTATTGATCGATTTAACAGTAGTTTTTGCACGGGCTTTTTGAGCAAACTTTGAACTCTTACTGTTTTATTTTTATCCAACTTGTTTTTTCTTGTTAACAATTGGATATAATCCTATAATCTCTAGTAGTCGGATTTATACTAAATACCGATTTTTTGTAAATAAAATATTCCAAAAAGGTTAATTAATAATGCAAACGCCAGTCATTCTAATCGTAGAGGATGAAGACGTAACTCGACTAAACCTCGTTAGTTTATTTGAAGCTGAAGGTTACAAAGTTATTGAAGCCATTGATGGCGATGACATGCATGACAAGCTTACAAATAACGACGACGTTAATCTCGTAGTTATGGATATCAATCTTCCAGGCAAAAACGGCCTTATATTAGCCCGTGAATTACGCCAAAAACGCAAAGTAGGCCTTATCTTCTTAACAGGTCGTGATAACGATGTTGATCGTATTTTAGGGCTTGAAATTGGCGCTGATGATTACATTACTAAACCATTTAACCCTCGTGAATTGACTATTAGAGCGCGTAACCTTATTACGCGTACAGGCCTAAGCGATGATGAATCAGCACTTGAAACTAATGGTGTTATTACATTTAACGGTTGGGAATTAGACGAAAATAGCCGCTGTTTAACATCTCCTAATGGCGATGCTAAGCGCTTGCCTAAAGGTGAGTACAGAGCACTGAGATTAATGCTTGATTCTCCAGGTCGTATTTTTAGCCGTGAACAACTAATTAAACATATGACAGGCCGTGAGCTACGTGCAAACGACCGTACTGTTGATGTAACTATTCGCCGTATTCGTAAGCATTTTGAAAGCGATAATTCTACATCAGAGCTTATCAGCACCATTCATGGTGAAGGCTACCGCTTTATTGGTAAAATCGACAGCTAATTAGCGTTTATTCTAATTGCTGTAGAAATAAATGAAGGGCACGTTGTCCTTCATTTATTTTATCTGCCAACACCAGCAGCCACTCCTTAAGCACTTCATCACTCTCATCTATCGCTCCATATTCCATTACTTTTGCATGCAGTTGAACATCGTTCAAACCAACAGAACCTGCGGCACCTTTAAGCTTATGCGCAACCGATTTGTACTCTTCCCTGTCGCCTGTATTTAATGACGTAAGCAGTTCTTGTTGATATTGCGGATTTAGCTTTTCAAACAACTGACTGCTGCGCCTAAACACAACTAACCCCATAGAATTAACAAAGTCTTCTATTGTTTCAATATCTAGCAAATGCGCATCAATACTTTTAAGTGCTTCGTCGGTTACTTTTAGCTGTGGCTCGTTGCATTGAGCTTGCTTAATATCAAATAAGTCAGCGAGCATTTTATCAAGCTTTACTGTATTAATAGGTTTAGCTAAAGCGCCTTGAATAGAAATACCTTCAAGCTCTTCTTCTGCACTTCTCACATTAGCGGTTAGTGCAACAATAGGCAGGTTATCAAAGTGGCTATCAGCACGGATTTGCCTTGCAACTTCATCGCCATTTATATCGGGTAGCTGCATATCAAGTAATACTAAATCTAGGTCGTCTTCGGTATCAACAAACGAAAGTGCATCTTCGCCCGTTTCAGCCCATAGCACTTCATGTCCGCGTTGCTCCAATAAATTAGTGGCTATTTCGGCGTTAAGTGGTACGTCTTCAACGAGTAAAATATAAAGCTCTCGGCCAACATAGCTTTGCTCTGTAGGCGCAATACATAAGCTCAGCGGTATTTGCACTGTAAAGCAACTGCCCTCACCCTCTGTACTGTTTACTGTAATACTGCCTTTCATAGCCGTGACTAGCGCTTTAGTTACCGCAAGACCAATACCTGAACCTATTGCATTAGTGCCTTGTAAATCAGGTGCTTTATAGTACATATCAAAAATACGAGAAAGCTGCTCTTGTGGAATACCTTGCCCTGTATCTGAGATTTTAATAACTAACCATGGGCCTTCAGGGCGATTTTCACGGCTACATTCAAGTGTGACTTTGCCATGCTGGGTAAATTTCACTGCATTGTTTATCAGGTTCCAAACCACTTGGCGTAAACGAGTAGGATCAAGCAGTGCATATATATCAAGCATGCCATTTCGCTCAATATCAAACTCAAGCCCTTTTTGCTCAGTTATTAACCCTGCAAAATTCACAACATCGTTTATAAAATCAGATACATTAATAGAGTTGGCGGCAATATCGAGTTGCTCTCTGTCTATTTTATCTAAATCTATAATGTCGTTAAAAATATTACCGAGCGTTTCAGCACTTGAAAAAACCGTGTTACACCAACTGCGTTGCTGCTTATTTAGATCGGTATCGAGCAACATACGTGTTAAGCCCACAATACCGTTAAGCGGGGTACGCAACTCATGGCTTAACGTGGCTATAAATTTCCCTTTATCTTTATATGCGGTTTCAAGCGCCTCAGCCGCTTCTTTACGGCTCGTAATATCACGCCCAAAACCAAGTAAACCTATGTAGTCGCCTTCATCGTTTATAAAGGGAAGTTTTCGTAGCTCAAACCAGCGCGTTGCACCATCAACTTCATAACCTACATCGATGGTGAGTGCTTTGTGAGTTTGCTCTACCTCTTTATCTGTGCGCAATACTTCAGATAAAAAGTCGTTTGGGAATATTTGTTCAACCGTTTTACCTATAAGCTCACTGCTTGATTTACCCATTACTTCTTCAAACATTTTATTGCAGCCAGCAAATACCCCATTGTTATCGCGGTAATAAAATAGATCGGGGGATGAATCAACAATTGAGCGTTGCAACATGCTTTGCTGAGCAAGCTCTTGCTGTGTTTTTTTACGCTCGGCAATTTCTCTACGTAGTTCTTCAATGGCGCGATGCTTAGCATGAAAAGCCATTTTACGTTCATCTATTTCAATATTAAGCCGACTAATATTATCTTTAAGTGTTTGGTTTAATAGTTTTTCTTGTTTAGTTGCGCTATCTAAGTAGGCGTAGGAAGCATCTAACTGACGAATTGAATTAATAAGTACGCTTATAATTAAAGGTGACACAACAGCTGAAAAAAATACCACGGCCAATATATCTACAAGAAACAATTCGCCTATAGCTACGTAATAAAACATGCTCGATAAAATAAGAGACGCTGCTAAAAATAAAGCGTAACAAATGGCAGCTGTTTTTAACTCACCAAATCGCGCTATTGAACTTGAAAGCACTCGAACCCAAGGGCTCAAAGAATAATCGGTCATACGTAGTTTTATCTCTTTGCTGTTTGCTTAAATATAAGAAAGGCAATGCTAATTACAGATTTTAGCATTTTTCTATTCGCTATTTTCATGTTGTGCGACAAAAACAGAAAATATTCATACGCAATTTTAGCGGGCAGTAAAGTCCTCGTTTCAGCCATTGATTATTTCGTGTAAAATAATGCGCCTTATCATTGCCAATAACGAGTAACATAGCATGCAAACCAATATGCCCGATATAGCTGACACCGCTCCTGCATTACAAACAGGTAAATTAGACTGGGTTGGCATGGGTGAAATTGAACTGCCATTTATTTTTGAATCGCGTGATTTAAGCCCTGTTACTGTTAATGCCAAAGCCCGCGCATTTGTTAACTTGCACAAAGAAGACGCCAAAGGCATTCATATGTCGCGCTTATTTTTAGCGCTTGATTTACTCTCAACAGAGCAACAAGTAAATCCTCAAACAATTAGCCAAGCACTAAATACGTTTATATCTAGCCATGAAGGGTTGAGTAATAAGGCACAGATTGAGTTTAAATTTGAGCTACCACTTCGCCGTAAGTCTCTATTGAGTGGCAAAGCTGGCTGGAAAAGCTATCCAATCACACTTACAAGTACAATTGAAAACAATATTATTAGTTTCGAGCTAACCGTTGATGTTACCTACTCATCAACTTGCCCTTGCTCGGCGGCTCTTGCACGCCAGCTAATACAAAACGCATTTAGTGAAAAATTTAACCAAGACACGCTCAACCAAAAAGAGGTACTTGAGTGGCTTGGCACAACACAAGGCATTGTGGCAACCCCTCACTCGCAGCGCTCAATTGCTAACGTAAAAGTTAAACTCAATAGCAACATTAATGAGTTTGATGTAGTTAACTTAATAAATACCCTTGAAGGCGAGCTTAAAACGCCAGTGCAAGCGGCAGTAAAGCGTGAAGATGAACAAGAATTTGCCCGTTTA
Organism: Pseudoalteromonas sp. ECSMB14103; assembly: GCF_000813065.1. Classification (NCBI taxonomy): domain Bacteria; kingdom Pseudomonadati; phylum Pseudomonadota; class Gammaproteobacteria; order Alteromonadales; family Pseudoalteromonadaceae; genus Pseudoalteromonas; species Pseudoalteromonas sp. ECSMB14103. Next base: position 12,746 of record NZ_JWGY01000011.1, read on the forward strand.
AATGGGCAAAATTTAATGTTCTGCGAAGATGCCGCGCGTAAAATTAAAGCAATATTAGAAACAGACGGTTACGCAGATTACTGGCTACAAATAAACCATTACGAATCGCTTCACGCCCACGACGCTGTGGCGGTTGCTGTTAAAGGTATTAATGGCGGGTATAAGGCATAAAACACCTGCGTTAACTTAAATCACCATTCGGTAAATCACATACAATATTTGGGCACGGTACTTGCTTTAACAAAACAGTGTCAATTTGTTGTTATGGAGTTACCGTATGGAATTCGCTTTATTGTCGATTTTAGTATTAGTGGTAGGTGCATCAATTGCCGCGTCAAAATTTAGTGACGACGGCGGTAATCCTTATCCTTTTAAACGTAAACAAAGTGTATTTACGCAAGTAGAAAGCGCCTTTTTAAACCTGTTAGAACGCGCTATTGGCGATCAATATAAAATAGTGAGTCGAGTTAAGCTTATTGATGTGATCGACTGTAAAGAAGGTTTATCACCTAAATCAAAACGTGCCGCTATTGCTAAAGCCAAAAATAAGCAGCTTGATTTTGTGTTAATCGACAAAGAAAAAATGACCATCGTAGCAGCTGTTGATTTAGTAAATAACGCAAATAAAGATGGCCACAAAGCCCAGCGCGACTGGTTTGTAAATGGCGCCTTAGAAGCTGCAGGCATACCACACATTCGCATGAAGGTAAAAGCAGGCTATCGTCCATCAGAAGTACGCGATGCCATTATGTTCAAACTGGGTAAACCAGCTCCAACAGCACAGCGCCCATTACGTAACCGAGTTCACAAACCTGCTGTTTTATCTCCCTCACAAGCTAAAGCCCATTCAACAGCATTAGCCGAAATATAATTATCAGGTTACTTAATTTGCATTAAAGCGAGCATTTTAAATGTCTCGCTTTTTTGTTTTTTATTGCTAACTTCACGTATAATCAAGCTATTCAAACTCAGGAATCAAACACTATGAATGTTGGTATTATTGGCGCAATGGAGCCAGAAGTTAAAATTTTGCGTGAAGCAATGCAAAACCCAGCTATTTTAACTAAAGCAGGTTTTACATTTTACACTGGTGAATTAGCTGGCTGCACAGTAACTCTTGTTCAATCAGGTATTGGTAAAGTAGCATCAAGCATTGCAACTACATTACTTATTGATAATTTTAAGCCTGATTGCGTAATTAACACCGGCTCTGCTGGCGGTTTTGATCCATCATTAAGTGTTGGCGATGTCGTTATATCGTCAGAAGTTCGTCACCACGATGTAGACGTAACTGCATTTGGTTACGAAATTGGCCAAGTACCACAAATGCCTGCAGGTTTTACTGCGCACCCTAAATTAGTTGAAGCAGCCGAGCAAACTATTGCGCAAATTAGCGAAGTTAAAACGTTAGTGGGCCTTATTTGTACTGGCGATACATTTATGTGTGACCCTGTTCGTATTGATAAAGCCCGCAGCGACTTTCCTTCAATGCTTGCTGTAGAAATGGAAGGTGCGTCTATTGCGCAAACCTGTCATACGCTTGAAACTCCTTTCGTTGTTATTCGTTCAATGTCTGATATTGCTGGCAAAGAATCGCCACAGTCGTTTGAAGAATACTTAGAAACAGCATCAATCAACTCATCTAAAATGGTTGTTGCTCTGCTTGAAAAGCTAACAGCTGTAACACTGTAAATGCTTAGCAATATTGTTCAAAACCATTTGGACTTTATTGTATTTATAATAGCGCTCCTTGCTGAGCGCTTTTTACCACTTGTTAGTTGGTACCACCCGAATACCGTTTTAGTGGCCGTATTTAGCGCCATGGGCAAACGTATTTATAATAAACAAAATACAAACAGCTACCACTATTTAGCAGCCATACTTGCAAGCGTGCTGGTGCTCAGTGTTATTTTACTAATTGTTACCTTGCTACTTGAATTTGCATTTTACCCAGAGCTACTTGCGGGCCTTATTTTATACCTTTGCCTTGAAAGCCAAAGCCTCAATAAAAAAGCCCTTCGTATTGCAAAGCTCACTAAACAAAACCAAAAGTCAGCCGCACGCGAGCTATTAAAACCACTGCTTGCTCGTGAAGTCAGCAAGCTTTCAACCACAGGCATTATTAAAGCCCTCATTGAAAGCTTAATACTTCGTACTGCTCGTTATTACTTTGTGGTTATATTTGTTTTTTTACTTTTAGGGCCAGTTGCAGCACTTGGTTACCGACTACTTACCTTGATGCAGCAAGCATGGCGTAGTGATATTTCACCAAACAGCGAATTTTTAAAACCGTTAAAGCTTATTTTATTTGTTATTGAGTATATTCCAGTGCGTTTACTTACACTCACAATTGCTGCAAGTAAGGCCACAAAACAAAGTGTTCACTACATAAAACACTACGGCCAACACTTTTATCAAACAAATACAGGCTGGTTACTCAGTGCATGCTCTGCATCACTTAGCGTGCAACTAGGTGGACCCGCTATGTACTTTAATAAGCGGCATAACAAAATGCGGGTTGGTACTGATAGGCTACCTAACGCTGACGATGTACCAGCCGTATTAAATCGGCTTAATCAGGCGCGCGCCTTTTGGGTACTCGTTATTGTGTGTATTGAAATCCTAAAAAGCATTTGAGCTTTACTTAGTAAAAATTGAGTATAAAAAAACCAGCCTAAGCTGGTTTTTTTATTACCCGCACACTTAAGCTACGGTAATGTTTGCAAACTTACGTTTACCTACTTGATAAATAGCGGTTGTGCCTTTTGCTATTTCTAGTTTGGTATCGGTGATTTTTTCTTCACCGTTCAGTTTAACTGCACCTTGTTTTATCATGCGCATCGCTTCTGATGTGCTTGCAACTAAATTAGCTTCTTTTAATAAGTTAGCAATTAAAATAGTGTCTTCTGCAATGGTTACTGTCAGCTCAGGAATTTCATCTGGCAGCGCTTTTTTCTGAAAGCGTTGAATAAAATCGTTGTGCGCAGCTTGTGCATCTTCTTCACTATGAAAACGTGCAATTAGCTCTTTAGCAAGTTCAATTTTGATATCGCGCGGGTTAGTCCCCTGCTCTACACGTTCTTTTTGTGCTGCTATTTGCTCAATCGAAAGACCACTTAGTAAATCGTAGTAGCGCCACATTAATACATCACTAATCGACATAACTTTACCAAACATGTCATTTGGTGCATCAGTAATACCGATATAGTTACCTAAAGATTTAGACATTTTTTGAACGCCGTCAGTACCTTCAAGTAATGGCATCATTAAAACAGTTTGTGGCTTTTGGCCCTCAACTTTTTGAAGCTCACGACCCATTAGTAAATTAAAGCGCTGATCGGTACCACCCAGTTCTACGTCAGATTCTAATGCAACCGAATCCCAACCTTGCACTAACGGGTATAAAAATTCATGTATTGCAATTGGCTGCCCGCCATTGTAACGCTTTTTAAAATCATCACGTTCAAGCATACGCGCAACTGTTTGGTTTGCAGCTAATTTAATCATGCCTGCAGCACCCAGCTTTTCCATCCACGTTGAATTAAAAGCAACGGTTGTTTTTGCCGGATCTAGAATTTTGAAAACTTGTTCTTTATACGTTTCAGCATTGGCAAGAACATCTTCGCGGGTAAGCGGTTTACGCGTCACATTTTTACCGGTTGGATCACCAATCATTCCTGTAAAATCACCAATTAAGAAAATAACTTCATGACCTAAGTCTTGAAAAGTTTTCATTTTATTAATTAGTACTGTGTGCCCTAAGTGTAAATCTGGCGCTGTTGGATCGAAACCCGCTTTGATTTTTAACTTTTTGCCCGACTTTAGTTTTTCAACTAACTCGTCTTCAATTAATATTTCTTCTGCACCGCGTTTTATCTCTGCAAGAGCGGTTTGTAAATCCACAGTCTATTACTCCAAAATTCTGCCAACAAAGAGGGCTACTAGTTGTTTTGTATAACCTTAGTTTAACAAGGGCTAAATCAAACTTATATGTGCAACTAACATAACAAATTTCTACCTAATTAAAACAACTTTTTAAGTGATTAATGCAACTAAATAAAATGCGCACAGTCTGAGATAAATTAAGCGCTAAAAAGGCATATAAAGCCCGATTTTAGCGTAATTCAGCGCGATTTAAAATCTACAAAGCACTGGTATTCACACAATATTAGGTATATCCTGCAATATTATGTATTTATTATCTTGACAGCAGAAAAAGGCACGTTATGGTTCACGTGGTTAATACCCTCCCCAAAAAACACAAATTGCTTATCTTATGTTTGGTTTCTGCTATTGCCGCTTTAACGTTTCTTCCATCTGAGAAAGCAACAGCGTCTAAAGACAACAATGCAAACGCATTAGAGATTGGCAAACGCTACGAGCTTCAAGTTAAAGTCGATGACAACGAAAAACTTACCGAGTTAAATTCAGAGCAAGCAGCAGAAAAGCTTCCAGAGTACGATTTAGTCGACCACAAAGTAAAAACGGGTGACAACTTAGCAATTATATTTAAACGCGCGGGCTTTTCAGCGCAAACGCTTCATAAACTAATCAACACAAACGCAGAAACCCGTAAGCTAACTAAAATTCACCCAGGCGAAGTACTGAGCTTTGCAACAGGTAAAGACGGCGCACTTGAACAATTGCGTTACGTTATTTCTAAAACAGATACGCTATATGTAACCTTAGACGACGAAGGTAACTACAATACAGCGATAGATAGTAAAGAAATAGAAACCCTGACCAAAACAGCTGGCGGCGAAATTTCTAGCAACTTTTGGACTTCTGCAATTGCAGCGGGTTTAAGCGAACGCCAAATTATGAACTTTGCTGACATTTTTGGCTGGGATGTGGATTTTGCTAACGACATTCGTAAAAACGATCAATTTGGCTTAATTTACGAGTCGCACTATGTTGAAGGCGAATTTATAGGTACTGGTAAAATTATAGCGGCTGAGTTCATTAACCAAGGACAGCGCTTTACAGCAATTAGACATACTGATGGAAACTTCTATACCCCAGAAGGCCGCAGTATGAAAAAAGCATTTTTACGTGCCCCCGTTAATTTTAAGTACATTAGCTCGAGTTTTAATCCACGTCGCTTACACCCCGTTACTGGACAAGTAAAAGCACACCGTGGTATTGATTACGCGGCACGAACTGGCACACCTGTTGTTGCATCGGGTAACGGTAAAGTCGTTAAGGCAGGTTACAGCAAGTACAACGGCAACTACGTATTTATTAGCCATGGCACACAGTATGTCACTAAGTATTTACACCTTAATAAAAAGCTTGTTAGAACAGGTCAAAAGGTTAAACAAGGTGATAAAATTGGTACTGTAGGTGCTACAGGTCGTGTAACTGGCGCGCATCTACATTATGAGTTTTTAGTTAACGGTGTTCACCGTAACCCTAAAACGGTTAAATTACCAAAATCAGAGCCTTTACCACGCTCTGAGCTTGCTAAGTTTAAACCTATTGCTGATAACTTTATTGCTCAGTTAGAGCGTAACCGCGAGTTACAACTGGCACTTAAGTAATCAGGCTATCACTGTATTAAAAAGCCCTTGCAGGTTTAACCTGCAAGGGCTTTTTTGTGCTTTTTGTTTATTAACAATAGTTAGCTCACTCAGGGTGCTCTATATTAAAGGCTTCTAATCTTAATTTTCCTGCAATAGCGATACACGCCTAATTCATTAACACATAAATAAGCTGAATAACTAAAGACCCCATCACTAATGGCCAAATATACTTGCTGTATTTTGTCGCTCCTTCTAGACCCATTTTGCTTTGATATTTTTCAAGTAATGGGATCAGTAATGCCAATGCTACAAATAAACAAACTAAAATAATAATTACATTCATTGAAAAGCCTTTTTATGGTACTTCGCAGCCTTTAGCGCTTTCGTATAAGGCATACCAATGCTCTCGGCTTAAATGAACATTTATAGCCTCACACGATGCCTTAATACGCTTAGCGTTAGTAGTGCCAATAATGGGTTGAATCGATGCTGGGTGGCGCAGTAGCCATGCAAGTACAATAGCCTCTGCAGAGGTACCATAAATTGCAGCAAGTTTATTTACTAAAATACTTGTGTTGATATCGGCTTGCGACGCATTTGATAAATCACCGCCGGTATACAAACCTTGGCACAAGCTCCCCCAACTTTGTATTTGAATGTCAAAGCTGCGGCAATATTCAATGTTACCAGGCGTAAAGTTAATGTCTTTACCGTCGCTATTACCAGCATGCAAGCCTTCATCTATAAATTGATGTTTTTGTAAGCTGGCCTCTATTTGGTTAGCTACAATAGGCATATCAAGAGCATGCTGCAAAAAGTTCATTTGGTGTTGCTGCATGTTTGATACGGCAAAATGTTTTACTTTGCCACTTTCTTTTAAACAGCTAAATACACGTGCAACTTCATCAACTTCCATCAAAGGATCTGGGCGATGTAACATGAGTACATCAAGGTATTGCGTATTTAATCGCTTAAGTGAGTTTTCTACAGACTGTTCAATCCAATCGACTGAAAAGTCATATCGCTTAGGCCCTTTGTCATCAGCAAACTTTATACCGCATTTAGACTGAATGTATATGTGCTCTCTAAGCTCTGGTCGCTCACTGAGTGCTTGACCAAATACCTGCTCTGCTTTGCCAAAAGTGTATATATCTGCGTGATCAAAAAAATTAATACCGCCTTCAATCGCGTTATCAATGCACTCGTGGGTTTGTTTAAGGTGTGTGCTGGTAATCGGGTCTTTATTCCAACCACCTCCCAACCCCATACATCCAAATACAAGTTTACTAACATTAGGTAAGTAGTGAGCTAATGGAGTGTGAAGCATAATGACTATCCTTAAAATTGCGAAGAGCCACCACTTTAAACAAAAACCTCAAAACAAGAAACCATTAACGAACAGAAGTTTCGGACAAAAAAAAGCGCAGTAAACTGCGCTCAATGGTTGGTTGAAATTAAATCTCAATTTAGCCAACAAGTGCCAACAAAATACCTGCGGCAACAGCACTGCCTAAAACGCCCGCCACATTAGGGCCCATTGCGTGCATAAGTAAAAAGTTATGTGGGTTATTTTCAAGCCCTACTTTATTAACTACACGCGCAGCCATAGGAACGGCTGACACACCAGCGGCACCAATTAACGGGTTGATAGGTGTTTTAGATATTTTATTTAAGCCTTTAGCCATAAACACACCTGATGCTGTACCAATACCAAAAGCAAGCGCACCCAGCACTAAAATACCAATAGTCTCTACTGTCAAAAAGTCATCTGCAGCGAGCTTAGAGCCAACCGCCAACCCTAAAAATATAGTGGTTATATTGATAATTTCGTTTTGCGCACTGTTACTTAAGCGGTCAACAACACCCGATTCACGCATTAAGTTACCCAAACAGAACATACCTACTAGCGGTATTGCCGCTGGTAAAAACATGGCTGTTGCAGTAAGTACCATAAGTGGAAAAATAATTTTTTCCTTTTTAGATACTTTACGTAGCTCAGGCATTTTAATTTGGCGCTCTTCTGGTGTTGTGAGTGCACGCATAATAGGAGGCTGAATAATTGGAACTAGCGCCATGTATGAATAAGCAGCTACCGCAATGGCACCTAATAAATCAGGCGCTAATTTTGAGGCTAAAAATATTGCCGTTGGGCCGTCAGCGCCACCAATAATAGCAATAGCCGATGCATCTTGAAGGGTAAACTCAAAACCCGGAATAAAGTTAAGTAGAATTGCGCCAAATAAGGTCGCAAAAATACCAAACTGAGCCGCAGCTCCCAGCAATAACATACGAGGGTTTGCTATTAACGCACTAAAGTCAGTTAGTGCACCAACCCCCATAAATATTAATAGTGGAAAAATACCGGTATCTATACCCACATAGTAAACTGAGTACAAAAGCCCACCAGGGTCTGATAGTCCAGCAACCGGAATATTAGTTAATATCGCGCCAAAGCCAATTGGTAATAAAAGCAGTGGCTCAAAGTTTTTAGATATCGCTAAAAACAATAACAAACAGCCTACTGCAATCATTATCAAACCAGGAAACGTAAAGTTAGCAAGGCCAGTAGCCTGCCAAAGGTTTAAAAGACCTTCCATTTACATTTACTCCTTAAGCCAACGCAATAATTGCGTCGCCCGTGGTCACTGAGTCACCCTCAGACACAAGCACTTCAGCAATGGTACCAGTATGCATTGCGCGAACTTCAGTCTCCATTTTCATGGCTTCCATAATCACAACAACATCACCTTCGTTTACAACTTGGCCGGCTTTTACTTTTATTTTAAAAATATTACCTGCTAAAGGTGCATTTAACGTTTCACCCGAAGCCACTGAAGCAGACTGAGGTAAGTGCTCAGAATCTTTTAACGTTACCTCTTTAAGCTCACCGCCTTGCGCTACGACAACGTCGTAAACCTTACCGTCTACCTTAACGCTATATTGCTCAGCCTTAACACTGTTACCTTTGGCTGACACCTTAGCTGGTGACTTACTTGAATTATCTTCTACGCTAGGGACTGGTTCAAACGCATCTGGGTTGTTACGGTTTTTGATAAACTTCAAACCAACCTGCGGGAACAGTGCATAAGTAAGTACGTCGTCAATTTTATCATCAGCGAGTGTTAAACCTTGTTCTTGCGCTTCTTTTAATAGCTCAGCTTCAAGCGTTTCAAGTTCAGGCGCAATATTGTCAGCTGGGCGACACGTAATAACGTCGCTACCATCAAGTACTCGCTCTTGTAGCTCTTTATTCATTGGAGCTGGAGTTAAACCGTACTCACCTTTTAATACACCTGCAGTTTCTTTTGTGATTGTTTTGTAACGCTCACCGGTTAATACGTTAAGTACTGCCTGCGTACCTACAATTTGCGACGTTGGCGTAACAAGTGGAATAAAGCCTAAATCTTCGCGTACACGCGGTATTTCAAGTAACACTTCGTTAAGCTTATCGGCTGCACCTTGCTCTTTAAGCTGGTTTTCCATGTTAGTTAACATGCCACCAGGTACTTGAGCCAATAAGATTCGTCCATCAACCCCTTTAAGGCTACCTTCGAATGCAGCGTATTTTTTACGTACATCTCTAAAGTAAGCAGCAATTTCTTCAAGTTGGTTTAAATCGAGTTCGGTATCGCGTGCGGTACCTTCAACAATCGCTACAATTGTTTCTGTTGCTGAGTGACCGTAAGTCATACTCATAGAAGAAATAGCGGTATCAAGCATATCAATACCGGCATCAATAGCTTTTTGATATGTAGCGGTGCTTAAACCTGTTGTAGCATGGCACTGCATAGCGATTGGAATAGACACCGTTTCTTTAAGCGCTTTTATAAGCTCTTCTGCATCGTACGGTTTTAATAAACCCGCCATATCTTTAATACAAATTGAATGACAGCCAAGCTCTTCTAGTTGCTTAGCTAAAGTTAACCACATATCAAGTGTATGAACAGGGCTTACCGTGTACGAAATAGTACCTTGAGCATGAGCACCTACTTTTACAGCCGCTTTAATCGCAGTTTCTAAGTTACGCACATCATTCATTGCATCAAAAATACGGAACACGTCAACGCCATTTTTATGTGCGCGCTCTACAAACTTTTCAACTACATCATCAGCATAATGGCGGTAACCTAATAAGTTTTGACCGCGTAATAGCATTTGCTGTTTAGTGTTTGGCATCGCTTTTTTTAGCGCACGAATACGTTCCCATGGATCTTCACCTAAATAGCGAATACACGAATCAAATGTTGCCCCGCCCCACGACTCAATTGACCAATAACCTGCATCATCTAGTTTGCTGGCAATCGGTAGCATGTCGTCTAAACGCATACGAGTGGCAAGTAATGACTGATGAGCGTCACGTAGAACCAATTCTGTTAATTTTAATTTAGCCATGTGTGAGCTCCTTATTTGTTATTTGATTTGTACTGAGCAATGGCAGCACTAATAGCAGCGATGTGCTCATTTGGCACACCTTGAGATTTAAATGATGGTGACTTAACTGGAGCCGCAACGTCAGCAGGGCTAAAACGCGCCACCAAGTTAGACATAATTGTAACTGCACCAATTAATATTGAAAGAAAGACAAACACCCCAACCATTCCTGTTAGCATTAAGCTACCAGCAGTTGCAAGTACAGCACCTATATCCATTCTTCTCCCCTTGAAACCCATATCGAAAAATAAAAAATCGATTTAGTTAAATATTTATTCACTAGATAATAACAAAACAAATACCTTTGTCTAGCCATTGTAAATTGGTAAAACCAATTAAAATAAAAATAACATATAACCAAATTTATTAACCACAGTAAAAACCCTTACTCATCAACACCCCATAATACACAGAAAAAATACTCACTATATCTATAAGCTATAGGTAAAGTTTAAACAAAGCCTATTTTTGCGTACTCTACTAAACCTACTGTGAGTCATAAAATGTAGAGAAAATAAAATTTGTTAATTGGTCTTACCAAACATAGCTTTCCGGTGGCGATATATTTTTGTGTGTGAATAAGTTACACAACCCAACGTAAAAGTTACCAATCAAGCAAACTCAAAAACACAGAGAAAACACGTAAGCAACTGATATTAAACAAAAATACATCATGGCACGCAACTAGCATTAACTATTGTGTACAAATTTGATAACCAAGGAGAAAACAATGTTACGCTGGACAATCACATTTTTAGTTATTGCTTTAATCGCTGCAGTGTTAGGTTTTGGTGGCATCGCGGGTGCCGCAGCTGGTATAGCAAAAATTATATTCTTTATTTTTATAGTACTTTTAGTTATTTCGTTAGTTTCAGGTGCGCTGCGTGGTAAATCGCCCAGGTAGGCATATACTCAACTAACACTACAATTTTATTTATTTACAAGGAATTACACTATGAACTCTACAACTTTAAAAGCAGCACTAATTGGTCTTTTCGCAAGTTTTTTCATCATGGGTTGCCAAGATAACAACGCAGAAGAAGCCGGTGAACGTATTGATGAAGTAGTAACAGATGTACAAAACTCTGTTGAAGATACGTGTGAAGAAGTAAAAGAAGGCGTAAACGCTGAAGAAACTAACTGTTAATAGTTAGTATATTAAAAAAACGGCCACCTGGCCGTTTTTTTGTGCCCGAAATAAATGCACGCATTATAAAGCTGCTCATTTATAAGCGAACTTGCTAAAATATATAAAACGATTTTTAAAGCAAGGCACTATGTCATTTTCAACTACCTACACACTTGATAAACCCTACTTTTATGAATGCTTTGACGAGTCACTTCCTTACAGTAAACGCGCGCAACCTAAGTATTTTTTACTGGTACTATTAGTTTCGCTTGGTTTATTTAGCATTTACGGTTTAGCTGATCATTATTTAGGAACATTTTTGATCATGGTTGCTGTACTCGAATGCGTTGCTTTTTATTATCGCAGGCCATGGTGGGTAACCAGACAAATGTTTAGCAGAGCATCAGGCTCTGAGGTTACACTCACTTTTGATGATGAAGGCATTAAATCGGCAAACCATTACAAAAGCTACCAGCTCGCTTGGCAAGACATCACTGAAGTAATCGAAACACCACAGGGCTTATTGATAAAAAATAAAAACAACATGCAATATATCTCTAAGCAAATACTCACAGATGAAATGCTCGACTTTATAAACAAAAAAGCCACTCAATGAGTGGCTTTTTGGCTTAGCTAAATAAATTATTTAGTTAAGTATACGTGTTGATTAAGCATTGCCCGGATTAGGGTTAGACTTTTCAGCTTGTATACGCATGTAAATCTCTTCACGATGCACTGAAACGTCTTTTGGTGCATTTACACCAATTCGAACTTGATTTCCTTTAACTCCTAAAACGGTCACTGTTACTTCGTCACCGATCATAAGGGTTTCACCTACTCTACGAGTTAGTATTAGCATTCTCTTGCTCCCATGTTCCAATAAAAATTATAAGATTCCGCTTATCCATATTAATGAAAAATAGACTAAAAAGTAAGTAAAAACTCACTATCTATCTACTTTCCGTTAAAAATACTTTATGTAATGCACGAACAGCCAGTTCGAGGTACTTTTCATCTATTAAAACTGAAATTTTAATCTCTGATGTAGACACTAAAACTACATTAATATTTTCATTTGCTAAGGCATCAAAAAATAAACTAGCAACACCCCAGTGCGATTTCATTCCCATACCAACAGCAGATACTTTTGCAATGGTTGTTAGCCCGATTATATTTTCAGCACCTAAAGACACCTTTTGCTCGGTTAGTAACTCAAGTGCTTGCGGGTAGTCGTTCGAGTGCACAGTAAAAGCATAGTCTATTTTTTCAAAGATATGATTAACTTGATTAATCATATCTATTTCGATGCCGTTATCAGCAAAAAGTTTCAATATTTTTACAAGATTTTGAGTGCCGCTTTGCACACCCTGTACCTTAATTAAGCACTCATCAGCATTAAATGCAATACCCGAAACAACTTTACTTGGCATATCGTCTTCCTCAAACGTAATCAATGTTCCTTCATCGGGGTTAAAGCTCGAAAGCACCCTTAATGGAACATTGTGTTTACCTGCCGCCTCAACAGAACGAATATGCAATACTTTAGCACCTAAGCTTGCTAACTCTAGCATTTCAGCAAAGGTCACTTGGCTCATTCTTCGTGCGTTAGGTTCAACCCGAGGATCTGTAGTATATACGCCGTCAACATCAGTATAGATCTGACATTCATCAGCTTTTATAGCCGCAGCTATTTCTACAGCCGACGTATCAGTACCGCCTCTGCCAAGGGTTGTTATATTGCCTTCAACATCACGCCCCTGAAATCCGGCAATAATAGCAATACGGTTATGCTCAAGTTCATGCTTTAAACGTGTAGCTGCAATGTCTGTAATGCGGGCTTTACCGAACATATTATCGGTTTGAATATTAACTTGATCAGCTAATAGGCTAACGGCTGAATGGCCGCGTTTGATAATAGCCATAGCCAATAACGAAACCGATACTTGCTCGCCGGTACTAATTAGTACGTCGAGCTCGCGGTTACTAGGACGGGAATCTATTTGTTTGGCAAGATTAATTAAGCGGTTGGTTTCTCCCGACATAGCCGAGAGCACTACAACCACTTGATGACCTTGTTGCCTAGTTTTAACAACAAGGTCGGCGACCGCTTCTATTCGCTCTATTGAGCCAACCGACGTGCCGCCATACTTCTGTACAATTAACGCCACTTAGGCTTAAGTACGCTCAGTTAACCAAGCAGTAACGCTATCAAGTGCAGCAGCAAGGTTTTGTGGCTCAGAACCACCTGCTTGTGCCATGTCAGGGCGACCACCACCTTTACCGCCTACTTGAGAAGCCATGTGGTTTACAAGCTCACCGGCTTTTACTTTGCCAGTTAAGTCTTTAGTCACACCGGCAATTAGACTTACTTTGTCACCGCTGGCAACACCGAGGGCAATAACACCTGAGCCAATCTTGTTTTTAAGGTCGTCAACCATACCACGAAGCGCTTTAGACTCAGTGCCTTCAACATTTGCAACCAATAGCTTAACGCCATTAATTTCTACAATCGAATCAAGTAACGATGCACCTGCAGCGCTCGCTAGCTTATCGTTAAGCTGAGCAATTTGCTTTTCAAGGCCTTTAGACTTCTCAAGAAGCGCAGTTACTTTTTCAAGTACTGATGCGCTATCGCCTTTCACAAGCGCTGCTACATCGCTAAGCTGTTGCTCTTGCTCACTTACATAAGCAACCGCATCTGCGCCAGTTACTGCTTCTATACGGCGAACACCTGCAGCAATACCGCTTTCAGATACTATTTTGAATAAGCCAATATCGCCCGCGCGTTCAACGTGTGTGCCACCACAAAGCTCAATTGAGTAATCGCCAATGGTGACTACGCGTACTTCGTCGTCGTACTTTTCGCCAAACAGCGCCATAGCACCTTTCGCTTTAGCATCATCAATAGCCATAAGCTCAGTATTAAGTGCAAAGTTACGGCGAATTTCGTCGTTAACTACACGCTCAATGTCACGTAGTTCGTCTTTAGTTACCGCTTCAAAGTGCGAGAAATCAAATCGTAAACGATCCGCTTGAACTAACGAGCCTTTTTGGCTTACATGCTCACCTAATAACTGACGTAATGCTTCGTGTAAAATATGTGTAGCTGTGTGGTTTTTCTTGATGTTCTCACGACGAGCATCATCAATAGTGGCATCCACTTTATCGTTAACACCAATACGGCCTTGTACTGTACCGTGGTGCGCAAATGCATTACCTAGTTTAGTAGTGTTAGTCACATTAAACTCGCCACCAGCCACTGTAATTGTACCGGTATCACCCGTTTGGCCACCAGATTCTGCGTAAAACGGTGTGCGATCTAGTATTACAATGCCTTCTTGGCCATCTTCTAATAACTGTACGGCCTCACCACCGGCAAACACTTCAACCACTGTTGCGCTGTAATGCGTGCTGTCGTAGCCTTTAAAGTCAGTGTGTTTATCTGATTTTAACTGCTCGTTATAATCGGCACCAAATTTACCAGCTTGCTGCGCAGTTTTACGCTGTACAGCCATGCATTTTTCAAAGCCTTTATGATCAATGGTCATTTGGCGCTCACGCGCAACATCGGCGGTTAAATCAGCAGGGAAACCATACGTATCGTAAAGTTTAAATACTAAATCGCCTGGGATCACATCGCCCTTAAGGTCGCTTAAGCTTTCTTCTAAAATAGCTAAACCACGCTCAAGTGTTTTACCAAATTGCTCTTCTTCAATACGCAGTACTTTTTCGATAATTTCTTGTTGCTTAGCAAGCTCTGGGTACGCTTGACCCATTTGCTCAATAAGTGCAGCAACTAATTTAAAGAAAAACGCGCCTTGTGCGCCAAGCTTATTACCATGGCGTACTGCACGGCGAATAATACGACGAAGTACGTAACCACGGCCTTCGTTAGATGGCATAACACCGTCGGAGATTAAAAACGCACATGAGCGAATATGATCCGCAACTACGCGAAGCGACTTATCGTCCATATCTTGCGCGTTAGTGACACTCGCCGCTGCTGCAATTAAGCCTTGAAATAAATCGATTTCGTAGTTTGAATGCACGCCCTGCAAAATAGCAGAAATACGCTCAAGGCCCATGCCCGTATCAACAGATTGCTTAGGTAATGGCAGCATAGTACCGTCGCTTTGACGGTTGTACTGCATAAATACGAGGTTCCAAATTTCGATAAAACGGTCGCCGTCTTCCTCTGGAGAGCCTGGAGGACCACCCCAAATATGCTCACCGTGATCATAAAATATTTCAGAACACGGACCACACGGGCCTGTATCCCCCATAGACCAAAAGTTATCAGAGGTAGCAATACGAATAATGCGATCTTCACTTAAGCCAATATCTTTTGACCAGTACTCAAACGCTTCTTCATCATCGTGGTAAATAGTAACAAGCAGTTTTTCCTGAGGTAATTTAACAACCTCAGTTAAAAACTCCCACGCAAACTTAATTGCTTCTTGCTTAAAGTAGTCACCAAAACTGAAGTTACCTAACATTTCAAAAAATGTGTGATGGCGCGCCGTGTAACCCACGTTTTCTAAATCGTTATGTTTACCACCGGCACGCACACAACGCTGCGAGCTTGTTGCACGTGTATATGGGCGAGATTCTGCGCCTAAAAATACATCTTTGAATTGCACCATACCGGCATTGTTAAACAATAACGTGGCATCGTTACCCGGAATAAGCGAGCTTGAAGGAACAACTTGGTGTTGCTTGCTGGCAAAAAAGTCTAAAAACTGTTGCCTAATTTGTGCGGTAGTCATGTGCTGCATGTGAAAATCTCACCTGTATTTACTGTGATTGCATTGCAAAATCGATTTGTTCGTAGCTAAAACCTCGATACATTAAGTAGCGCACGCGCTTAGCCTTGTCTTTGTAATCGAGGTTTGCCGGTGTATTTGAATATTTTTTGTTATACGCATCCTGCGCAAGCTCAAACCAGTCTATTTCAAGCTCTTCAACTACTCTTTCAAGTAGCGAACGGTCAATCCCTTTACCCATGGCCTCGCTTTGAATTCGCTTAAGCCCATGGCATTTAAAAATGTGTTTTCTTACAAAGCCTTCACAGTAACGTTGCTCGTTTATAAAGTTGTGCTTTTCGCACCAATCAAGCAAGTTTTCGATAAACTCATCTGTGGCTTCTTTTTGCTGTAATTTAAAGGTTAACTCACGACGCGAGTATTCTTGGCGCCCGAGTAACCAAAGTACATAATTTTTTAATTTTTGTTTTAACTTATCATCCATTAAGCGTCGAAGCGTCCGCTTGTTTCACTGCTTAGTGGCTTAACATTTTTGTCGTCACTTGGCGGGACAATCGGCATAAAAATCGCCTGATAAGAAACAAAAAAACTAATGTAGCAAATCGGCATTAAAATCAACAGTGGTAAGAACGATAAGAACATAGAAACCGCCATAAATAGTACGCAAATAACGCCAAAAACACTCAACGGAAACAAATTATGATAAAAAACCATAAGCGATTGCTTAAGCGCCGTTAAAATACGTTGCTCTTTATTAAAATAAACAAGCGGTACCGCATAGGCAAAGGCCGTTAAATAAATAAGCATGGCCATAAAAAATAAAATAACACTCGCACCCGAAATACTCGCAATAGTTTGCTCAAGTGCAGATTGAGGTTCAAGCCCTGGCTGGCTCATAATTGCCACGGCATCAGCAAATAAACCGTTTGCTAATAACGCCATTAAAATACCCGCACCCATTTGGTATAACGCCAAACGTACCAAGCCTAAACGGTTTCCTTTAGCTGAAAATGGCTTAAGAATGTCAGCCAACATTATTTTACCGCCTTGCTGTTTGGTCAGCACTGCTTGGTAAAAGCCAGCAGTTAAAAAAGGCGTAGCCAGTGCAGCAACCACTTGCAGCAAAGGTAAAAACAACGACAGTAAGCCCACAATGCCAATAAATAAATGCATAAAAATAAACGTCATTGGCTGGGTTTTAAAAATAAGCCATCCCGCTTTTAACCACTTTAGCCCGGCATCTGCTTTAAATACTCGTAATTGTGTAGACATACTTGCTCTTAATTTATAACGAAACACGCCAAGTATAACTTGGCGTTGGGTGGGATCACAGAGGCAGACCAGTAATATTAAGGTTTTTTAATTTTTTTAATATCTAGCATATGTGCGCCATGCTTTATTTTGGTTTCTAAGTAGGCTTTATTACCTGCTACACCCGCCTTTATGTGTGCGTGTGTACCAATAACTGTATCAACTTCAATACCCGCATCTTTCAAAGCATTGAGTTTTTTAGGATTGTTGGTCATTAATTTAACGTGCTTTAAGTTAAGCGCATTAAGCATTAATACCGCATCCGAAAAGTCGCGTAAGTCGTCTGCAAAACCTAAATGGTTATTGGCCTCGTAGGTATTCATACCTTGCGATTGCAATACGTAAGCATCAATTTTATTGTATAAACCAATACCACGGCCTTCTTGGCGTAAGTAAAGTAAAATACCGCCTTGCTCGTGCATCATTTCAATACATTCGTTTAACTGTTCGCCGCAATCACAGCGTGACGAATGAAAAACATCTCCCGTTAAACACTCCGAATGCATACGAATAAGCGGTACATCTTGCTCGGTATCGGCGTTGTTAAACACCATAGCAATATGTTCTTGGCCATCTTTTAGGTCAGTAAATGACACTATTTCTGCAGGGATATCACTATTTTTGCCAACATTAAGTTGGACTCTTGCTCTTACTTGCGCCACGACAAATCCAAATATTTAAATAACTACGACACGACAATAAAGTGATAGTATCACAAAAGAGTAAAATTAGATCGTAGTACAACATTGTTTATCGCAATTATATGGCGACGACAGCGCCTGTTTTCAATGACTAACCTTAATTAACCCGAACTCGAGATAATAAACCTATCTCTAGCAGCTATTTTCAGCGCTAACTGCGTTGAATGTACTTGCAATAGGCCAGCTATTGACGCGTAAACTCGCCCTGTTTTCATTGAAAACATCTAGCTAGAGAATAAATTTAAAATATCACTACTAGTCAATATTTTAGCAAGTCTCTTAACCAGCGTTCCTGTTAAGTAAAAAACACATTAAATCAACATATAATATTGGCTTTTCGTACCTATTTAATGACAATAGCTATCATCTGTAGTAAGTTATTTTTAGTTAAATTTATCTGAATTTTAAATAAAACGTTTAATAACACGAGAGTAATGACATTTAAGTCTACTGCTTTTTAACCAACGCTTTTAGTGAATAAAATTTAAATCTACTTGTAAAATTACATATCTTTTGCAAATAAATTCAATGTAGTTAGCGCTGTAATTACCACTTAGCATAGAGTTATTATTCAAAGTTCAGGTTCACAATTAATAAGGATCATTATGAAGCCACAACACCTTGCCCTATTTGTTGGATTAAGCTTATCTGCCTTTACAAATAATACACTTGCTAGCCAAACTGACAACGCTAAAACGGCTTTTTCAACTGCCTATCAAAGTTACCTAAACGCAGTAGAAACAAAACACGATATTGAGCAAGCCGCAAAACGAGCTTACACTACAGGCCTTACTTTTTACGGCGATAAAAGCGACAACACAGCAAACCTTGCTATTAATTATGCTAAAGCCATTACACCGCCAAGCACAACAAGCAACAAAAAAAACATAAGGCAGCAGCGTTATAGCCTTTACTCGCAAGCGTATACAATCTTAGCTGATAACCACGGCAAAAATGCATTACAAACGCTCGACGCACTTTTAGGTAAAGCCGAAAATGCTAAATCAGCGTCTTTGGCAGAAGATCATCTCGAACGTATAATCGATATTGCTAAAGCACAAAATAAACCAAAATTTGTTGCCGATATGCAATTTGAAGCCGCGTCGTTGTTAGCAAGTAAGTTTGCACATAAAAAGTTTCGTGCAGCGCAAAAGTTATTGAACGAAGCCGATGAATACTACCGTGAAAATTTAGACGAAAACACGGTTGAGCGAATCAAAACAGACTTTTTAGTCGCCTCGTTTGCGCAAAGTAAGAGAAAATATAAAAAAGCGATTGAGCGTTTAAATCATGTTGTTTCGGTATTTGATAGCAACCTAAGCTTTGATCATAACGCCGAACTTACCGCGCACTCAAAACTTGTAAACCTTTACGAAAAAACAGGTCAAAGCGAACAAGCAACTAAACATTGTTTAGCTATTGCCGAAATGGTGCCATGGAAAGACTCACAAGAACAAACACCGGTATACCGCCAACCACCTAAGTACCCAGTAAATAAAGCACGCCAAAATACAGATGGTATTGTTGTTCTTCAGTTTGATGTAGACACTGCCGGATTTGTAAAAAACTCATCAGTAATAAGCTCAGAAGGTGGCCACGCATTTGAAAAGTCAGCATTAGAGGCACTTAAAAAATGGCGTTATGCCCCCAAATTTGAAAACGGAAGCCCCGTAGTAGCAAGCACCCAGGTGCAAATAGATTTTAAAATAAACCGCTAGCGGTTTTACAAATAAAAAAGGCGCTATTTAGCGCCTTTTTTATTTTTACTCACGACGCCCTAAAATTCGTAACTAATACGAATAGCACCATCGGCTCTTTTTTCGTTGCTGTCACTTGTTTTACCATAGCCCGCATCAAGTATTAGTCTAAAACCACTATTATTTAAGCCGTTAAAGTTATAACTGTATGTAAGCCCAATACCATTTGTGGTTTCATCATCAAATATTTGCCCTAGCGCACATCCAAAAATATTACCTAGCTCGCTAGCAATGTCGTCAGTGTTTGTGTTTTCACATGGTTGGTCGGTATCACGTGCGCCAATAGCCCCAACTAACACACCCAATGCGTGTTTATTGTTATCACTAACTGCGTGTTCAAAACCCACTGAAAAGCCATCATCTAGGCCAATTTTATAGTTTGCGTACCAGCGCTGAGAATTGTTATCTGCCGATAACGACACTTCAGGTACAACCAAGTAAGGGTAGCCACCCCCAATCGAAAAGCTCACATCATTAGCAAAAGCAGAACCCGAACCAAGTGATAAAACCAGTAGTAATATTTTTGTATTCATAATATTCCTTTTGAGTAAGGATAAATCGTACTCAATTAAGGAACGAAGGGCAATAAAACAAATGTTCGTTAATGTAACAAACTGATAAGAGGCGCTTACATTTTAGCAAGTATGTTATCGCTGGCCGCTTCTATTAAATCAAGTACGTTTTCAAAGCCGTCGTCACCACCGTAATAGGGATCAGGTATGGCACTTGTGCTTTGCTCCCCGTACTCTAAAAACAACGCTAACTTATAGTGTAAATGCGTTGGGCACTGCTCTTTTAAATCAGTTAAATTTTGTTTGTCGGCTGCTAAAATTAAATCAAACTCGTTAAAGTCGCTAGTGCGAACTTTACGCGAGTGTATTCCTTTAAAGCTATAGCCGCGCTTTTCACCCGCCGCCATTGAACGGCTATCGGGCGATTTTCCTTCGTGATAGCCAATTGTACCTGCAGAATCGACCACCACCTTTACACCCAAGGCTTTTGCACGCGCTTTTAAAACCGCCTCAGCAGTAGGTGAACGGCAAATATTACCTAAACAAACAATCAGTACCTTTTTCATTGCGGCTCCTTAAATAAGGCTTTAAAACTGTTTTAATATGCTCTCTTCGTAATCGTCAGCATTTAGCGTTAAATTAAACTGCGCGGCAACCGAATCTAACTCAGCTTGCTTAATGGCTAGGTCTTCCATTGTTATGAGGTTGTCGTCTAGCTGCCACAATAAACGCGATCCCGCATAACTGTAATGAATGGCTAATAGTGCAGCAGGGTTACCTTCGCGCCCAGCAGCTTTTAACTTTGGCATTTTACGGGTTATTTTATTAAGTGCCTGTTTTAGCTCCCATACATAAACCACTTCGGTCATATAAGGATGAGTGCGGTATTTATTTAACAACCACCCTATGGCTAAACTTGTAATAACCACACCAGTTAAGTTCCAATGAAAATGGCTTCCGCTTTCATCCGGAAACAACGCAATCAGCGTTTGCGATATAGCTAAGCTCCCCGCCGCAAGCGAAGCCGCACAGCCCACAATGACACGATTTAAATGCTTACGGTAACGCGCTTTATTTATTTCAATGAGTTGCATAACAGCCTAAAAAGTTAATAAGTAAAAGAATGCGAAACGCTATTGTAACTAAACCCCGCATTTTTTATAAAAATATTTCACCCCTTTTTGATTTGCCACCCGTTATAGCTCTGAAAACCACATAATGAGTTAACTAGGAGCGGCTTATGCACACACTTGAAACCCCAAATAACCCAACATTTATAAAAACATCAACCGCCGTAATTGGTGGTGCAGCAATGACCTTTGCCGCCTTTGCATTTATGCAATACCTAATCAGTGGCGACCAACGCGCACCACTAGACCCTGGCAAAGAAATAACGGTTGAAATATTTAAAGTGCCTGAAGATTCAAAAGTAAGACACATAGATAAAATGCCAGAACCACCTACACCAAAAATGCCGCCTAAAGCGCCACCGCGGGTTACACCGAGTGCCGACCCCGTTATGGCAATCAACACGGCACCGCCATTAATAATGGATGACTTTGGTGACGGTATTAACAATACCCTTAACCGCCCAACGGGAGATGCCTCACCCATTGTGCGCATAAATCCAAAGTACCCAACGTCTGCTGCCCGCGATGGAATAGAAGGCTGGGTACAACTTAGCTTTAATATTTCGCCCACTGGCGAAGTAATAGACGCGGTAGTTTTAAACGCCGAACCAAAACGTATTTTTAACCGCGAAGCACTACGCGCCATTAAACGTTGGAAATACCGCCCAAAAGTAATTGAAGGTGTGGCACAATTACAAACAGATCAAACGGTTCAACTTGATTTTAAATTAGATAACTCTATTTAACGGACTAAACGCCTATGCTAATGAGTATTAAAACCTGGTTATTTGAAACGCCTAGCAAAGACTGCATGGCGCGTTATGCAAAAAGTGGAGAAAACCGTCACTTAGAGCAGCTTATTGCACTCTACAGTAACGATTTATACCACTACCTAGTTACGCAATCTAATACTCACTTAGCATACGACGTAAGCCAGCAAACATGGCTAAAAGTAATTGAAAAGCGCCACCTTTACCAAGCGCAAACCACGCCTAAAGCGTGGTTATTTAAACTCGCACGTAACACGTTAATAGACGAATACCGCAAACAGCAACACTTTGTAGAGCTTGACGAAAACAGCCTACAACCTTTGCAAAGTGGCAATCAAAGCGAATTAACACGTAGTGACTCGCACATAGGTGACACACACATAAGCTACGAAGCATTCAACACGGCGCTCAAGGAACTGAGCTTTGTGCAGCGCGAAGCCATCACCTTACAACAAGAAGGTTTTAGCATTGCCGACATAGAGCTTATAACGCAAAGCAACGCCCAAACCATAAAAACAAGACTGCGCTACGCCAAACAAAACCTAAAACAATTATTAGGAGATTATAATGAACAAGCCTGATGAGCAGTTTGATGAAAAGCTTACAAACCACTTTAAAGCGCGTAAAGCTCGTACCACCCTTTCGCATGCTCAACAACAGGCGTTAAAACACAGCGTAGCTCAAAAACAACCTAAAAAGTTAGGCTTTGCCCTGCAACTCACAAGCCTTACCTGCGCTCTGGGCTTACTGGCCTTTATAGTGCTCGACAGCAACAACGTGATAAATACCGCCCCTAAAACCGTATTAAACACCATAGATATACACGACTACTCGTTCATAACAACGCATGAAATAGATCAAACAGGTAGCTACGCAAGCGCCATAACGCAACAAAAACACGCGCTCGACACCCAATTAGCAAACGACTTACGCCGCCATCAACAACGCCACATAGAATACGGCACGCTCGTTAAGGTCGACAACGACTGGTATATAGCCAGCTGTCATGACGAGGTACTCGTGCAAATTAAGCAGTCGCTCTTAAGTGATTTAAAAACTAAACACGCGGTAGAAAGTGGCATAAACACCGGCGACATGCTGGCCATGGCACATAACGGCAAAGGGGAAATTATTGCCCTGAAGCATGCAGGAGTTGGGGTGAGGCAGTGCAAGGCTTAGGTTATTTTTAGCATGGTGGTAATTTAAATAAGTAATTACCACCGAGAACACAGAGGCGCTTCGCGCTGCACAGAGATAGTTAACTATCACCCATGTAATCTAATGGTGAAGAAAGCTCTATAAAATCACGGTAGTGTTCTTTTATGATTTTGTTGTATTCATCTTCGATATAAATATAGTCAAGCCATAATAAAGTAACTTCTGGAGAAATTTCTATTTTATGCTGTGCTAACGCCTTTTCTGCGTTTTGCAACTGAGTTGAACTGTAATCGCTATCAGGAATCCAAACATCATAAGGGTTTAATTCTGAGACAAAAGCACGAAAAAAAATATTCTTAATAAATTTTGATAGTGAAATAGGATAATTCCCCGTGGAATAGCTATTTTCTTTTGGACCAAAATTGTCATTATAAAATGTACTTATATATCTCTGTGGCTCAATAAAATAGATTATCTCGGCTGATAAATACTCTTTTGATATATCCTTTTGTAAGAAGTCAGCTAGGCTAATATCTATGATCTTATTTTCATCACCTCGTTCTGTTCTTTTGAACCTACCATTTATTATCTCCTCATAAAGTGGGTGGTCTTTTTCATGGATACAAAACAAAATAGCGAGCACAAGAACATCTACTTTTTTGCCACTTGGTAAATTAATAATAATGGCTGTAATACGTTCAGTAATTTGAATAGCTGCTCTTGCTGATACCTGAAAGGCATCTAATACAACTGAGATATTAGCTAAAGTGGTTTCGGACGTTTTGGTACGAGGGAGCAGCTCAATATTTTTACTTTCTAAATACGCAGTTTCAAATTTAGTTGTATCGCTATGTACTGATAAAAAGTCTTTTAAAACAGGACGCTTTAAACTGTAACGACTATTAAAAAAACGGCCTAAATAAACCTTAGCGTCAAACCCTTCACCGTATATTGATTTTATTGTATGTTGTAGCTGCTCGGTATCCGTAGCCACAACAAATACGATACCTTTTACATCAAAAATATGTTTAATTGTCTCAAGCATTTCTACTGCATAACTTGGGCGACAACGGTCTAATTCATCAATAAAAATAAATATGGGTAACGATTTACCTTCCTGCTCTTCAAACTTACAGACCCAATCAGCTAACTTAGATTTTATTACTTCAATACTTTTGTTTTTAGCTTCATGATCTTTAATTAAGTTTTGTGCAAGCGCCTTTACTGCGGGCGAAAAGTCGCTGCCAGTTAACTTGTTAGAATTTTGCTTTTGATCATCTTCAATTTCTTCATCAGAGAATAGTAATGTGTGTAACTCATCTAAATCTATGCCTGATATTTTTTTAGTTAGGCCTTGTGCAATAGCAGGTGCAACAGCCTTAAACATAGAAACTGCACTCTTAGGAATAGTTATATTAAACTTAGCCTGACGTTGAAGCTGCTTGATGATACCTGCAATTACAGTTAAAAATGGATCGTCCGAATAGTCTTGCTGCCATGCATCAATATAAACTACAGGATAATTTACTATTAATTCTTGTGACCAACGCTTAAGAAAATAGGTTTTACCTGCCCCCCACTCAGCGTTTAAGTTTAATACATAGTTTTTCTTTTGCTCTTCATCAGGCCTGCTTTCGTCAAATCCCTCTTGAGCCAATAGCCTTGATAAAAATGTAGCGTAGCGAGCACGATCTAATTTATCTGCAGGAAAATACTCTTCTAATGGAGGATTAGTTGCTTTACTCCAATTGAATTCTTTAATGTCGTGCATTTAATTTCCCTTTAAATCATTCTTTTTCACATAATGCCATACAACATTCAATGAACGTAACCTATTAATAAAAAGCTATTATTATTTATCTCTGTGTAGCGCCTAGATGTGCTCGATGGTGATCAATCTTAAACAAAAAAGCCTGCGATTAAGCAGGCTTTTAAATATTTGAGTTCCGAGTTTTTACAGCACAATAATGCTAATAACCAAATAAGCAATAAAGGTCAGTGCGCCACCAAATAACGCGTACGGTAGCTGGGTTTTAACGTGAGTGAGTAAGTCACACCCCGATGCAAGCGCCGACACCGCGCTGGTGTCGGATATAGGCGAACAGTGATCGCCAAATATACCGCCGCCTAAAATAGCACCGACCACCAATGAAGGTGGTAAACCCAGTGCTTGTATGAGCGGTACGCCAATAGGAATAAGTATGGCAAACGTGCCCCACGATGTGCCTGTAGTAAACGACATAACCGCCCCTGTTAAAAACAGCACGGGCACTATTAAGTAAATAGGTAAGTAGTCGCCTACCAATGACGCAACAAACACACCCGTACCTAGCTCTTTTAAGCTTGCACCTAGCGTAAGCGAAAGCAAAACAATGCTTACTAACGGGAGTAATTCACCCATGCCTTTAAAGCCAGTATCAACCAATTGGTGGTGGGTAAATTGGCGCGAACTAATCATTAGTAAGTAAGCAACCACAATCGCGAGCACAGTTGCATATAATACCGATTTAGAGCCGCTACCTTCTGCCAACACACCGTTACCAGTGTAAAACATAAAGCCTACCATGCTGGCAATTAGCGTAAATAATGGCACTAGCATAAAGCGCGCTTTAGAGCCTTTTACTTCTTCTTTTAGCTCGTTTGTTTGTAGCTCTAATTTTTGTTCGGCCTCTTTCATTGGGCCGTGTACTTTATCAAACGCAATGGTGTAAAAAACAATAACCAAGGTAATTATGGCGTAAAAGTTATACCCAACGCTGCCCCACAATACCGATACCGCCGATTCACCCAATTCGTAATTACCTAATAAGCCCAGCACAAATGCACCCCAGCCGTTAAGTAGTATTAAAATACACACAGGCGCACTGGTACTATCAATAATGTAGGCAAGGCGTGCACGGCTCATTTTAAATTTGTCGAACAGGCCACGCGACAAAATACCCGACGTAAGCACGCTTAGGTTTGACTCTATAAACACCGCAACGCCAGTAAACATAGTTAAAAAGCCAACTTGGCGCTTACCTTTTGCAACCCCTTTGTTCATTAATAAGTTAACCGTTGCCGCCACACCGCCAGATTCACGAATGTAGGCAAGTAAAGCACCTATTAAAATACTAAATATGAGTATGCGGCTGTTACCCGGCGAACTTGCCACCGAAATAATACGCTCTATGGTATTTAAAAATGTTGTAAATACGCTATTTCCTTCCCCTTGTAGGGCAAGTAAAAACTCAGAAGACGCCACGGCAACTAGCAGCGCCATAATGACTTCTTTGCGCCAAAACACGATAGCAATCGCAATTAGCGGCGGTAAAATAGAATACCAATGCATAAAAAGTTAACCTTAATTATTAACAACCCGCGCTTAAACGCTTATATGTTAAGCCTAAAACTTAAAAAGTGGCTTAATGGAGTAAACCGCCTAGCTTAATGGATTGATGTTGCCAAGTCACCTGCAAATAAGCCATTGGGCGTAACTGTATTAGCCCATTTTAACCTATACGATAATTTATTGATTTAACAACGCTTCGTAAACAAGCGATACCACAGATCCGTATTGCGCGGTTTCGAATTGTTTGCCTGTAAATTCATAACGTTTTTGTGTGCCTTTAATTGCAGTGTGGCGCGCGTTAGTAAGCAAAACAATGGCCAAGTCGTAAGCGGGATCGATTACTGTTACGGTGCCTGTCCAACCGGTATGGCCATACGCTAGTGCGCTGGCATAAGGGCCAAAGTGCCAACGCCGTGCTTGGTTATTGCCTGCAAGCCTAAAACCTAGGCCGTACGTTTCGTTAGTGCTTTGCGGCGTTAAAAACTGCGCTAAGGCACTTGCACTAAATAATTGTTGGTCGCCGTAGCCACCATTATTTAATAATAGCTGGCAAAGCACAGCTAAATCGTGGGCGTTACTAAATAACCCGGCATGCCCAGCAACGCCGCCAAACGAGTAAAATGCGCGTTCGTCATGAACTTGGCCTTGCAACACATGTGTTCGAATATTATCAAAAGTTATACGCCCATCGCGGGTGTTGCCGCTAAGTTCGGTGGCTGCAAATTGACTACGCTCAAAGCCTTTTTTAAGTGGGTTAAATAGCGTGTTACTCAGTGCAAGGGGTGTATAAACGTGCTGCTCTAAGTACTCGTCTAGTGGCTGCCCTGTTATGCGCTCAACCAATACACCTAAAATCATGTAATCAATATCAGAATATACATGTTGCATTGGTTTTTTGTTATTGAGCGGCACTTTGGTGAGCAAAAGCTGTTTAGTGGTTTGGCTATTTTGAGAATAAAATGCATCGCCTTGCTGTGTATCTTTTCGGTGAAAATCAAACACGGGTGGGTAGCCTGCGCTATGAGTAAGTAACTCTTTTACTGTGCGTTGCTCTCGCCTATCGCCGGTGTATTCTGTTAAATAACTTTGCACGGGGTTGTTTATATTGAGTTGCCCTTCGCTTATTAGTTTCATGAGTGCAAAGTTAGTAGCAAATATTTTAGTGTTTGAGGCTAAGTCGAATAGAGTATTGGTTTGCATAGGCTCTGGGCGCAGTAGCATTAGATCGTTTTGCTGGTACTGCTTTGCATCGCCATAAGCTGTAAGTTTTATTAGCTCGCCATTTTTAACAACCGCCAGCACTGCACCAGGAAATCCCGCTTTAATATCACGCTCAATAAGTTCATCAACGTCAGTAAAATCAACTGGCTTGTTAGGCGTTAAATTTAATGTAGGAAATGCAAAACGCAGCGTTAAGCTTGCGCCTTTAGGTAAAATATTTTCTACCTTAAATGTGTTTATCCCATTATGAGTATGCGCCGCTAAGCTGTAATTATAAAGCGTATTAGTGGTTAACGTATTGGTAGCAAGTTTTTGATTGTTTATGTAAATATCGGCACTTTCGGCACTGTGGTTTTGTATTAATAATTGGCCGCGACCTTTATACGCTTTAAATGTGCCACGGTTGTTTACATAAAACCGGCTACTTGGATTTGGCTCAGGAAAGCTGGCTACAACTTGTGCGTTTGGCAGCGCTATTAGCTGACTTTTAGTCAGCACTGGCTGCGATTTTAATGAATTATGTGTACTACTGCAGCCTACAATAATTAAACTCAAAGTAGCTAACCATGCGTTTTTTATGAAGCGAGTATTTTTTAAAATAAATAACATGGTTAAGCCTTACTCATATAACAAATAAGGCGCTCGTTGCGCTTTAAATTGTGTAAGGCCACGTTGCCAGCTTTGCTTTATTTGCGCAGCCGACTGCCCTGCCTCTATAGCTAAACGCAGTTTATTAGTACCTGCCAATTTATCCATAAAACCAGCGCGTTCAAAAAAGGTAATATTGTTTTTAGTTAATTTACTATAAACCGTTATTAAGTAACTTAAATTAAGCCCATACGTATTTTCCGTGCGTAAATCGAGCCCTTTTACAGGGGTATTTTTAAATTTAGGGTTTGCTGAGGCGCCTTTAATAGAGCGTGGTGTAAAACTAAATTCTCCAAGCGCAACGGGTGAGTAACCAATTACCTGAAATGCAAAGTCAGTACCACGGCCAATACTTACAGGTGTAGCCTCAAAAAAGCAAAGCGACGGGTAAAGCGCGATTGATTGATCGTTTGGTAAATTAGGGCTGGGTTTTACAGGTAAGCTATAACGGGTTGTGCGTGTGTAACTATCAACGGGGATCACGGTGAGCTTTAGATCGGTGGCTTTATTGATCCAGCCCTCGCCTTTGATCATGTTAGCCAGCTCACCTACCGTCATACCATGCAATACTGGGATTGGGTGCATGCCTACAAACGATTTAAATTCGTGCTCAAGAATTGGCCCGTCAATATAGGCAATATTGGGGTTTGGCCTATCAAGCACTATAAATTCAACACCTTGTTCAGCCGCAGCCTCCATCATGTAATGCATAGAGCTTATGTAGGTATAAAAACGTACACCCACATCTTGAATATCAAAAACAATAACATCTACATTGCTAAGAGCTTCAGCGCTTGGCTTTTTATTTTTACCGTAAATAGAAATTAGTGGAATGCCGGTTTTGCTATCTATGGCGTTTTTAACATGAGCACCGGCGTCGTGATCGCCTCTAAAGCCGTGCTCAGGTGCAAAAATTTTAGTAATGTTTATGTTTTTAGTCAGTAGGCTGTCAACCAAGTGTGCTTGCCCTACTAAAGAGGTTTGATTTACCACCAACCCAACACGTTTATTTTGTAATTGCGGTAAGTACACTGCCGGTTGTTCAGCCCCTACGGTTACTGAATGCTTTGCTTCATTCGCGTGTGTGGTAATAGTAAAAAGCGCACTTAAACTCAATAAAAATATAAAAAATACGGTTTTAAACATACAGCAAGATCCTTTTAAACAAGGTGTTTAAAATACCACAGCTTAAGTTAAAGAGCAGCGAATGCTTTTGAGTCGATACATAAGTAATTAGAAGCTACGCTTCTCACGTGAGCAAGCTCTACGTCTACGACGATTTAAGCTTCAGCGTTTAATTACTCATAGTGGTTTTGAACTACTCATTTACTCCTCTTTTATTTCTCTTTATGCAGTTATTTTTAAGAGTGTTATTCACAAAGAGGTTTAGAGGCGCTGTGCTTATAAAGAAGTGACTAAATGGAAGATTTGGCAGTATGTATCATTAGGTTTAACTGATATCTGAAAGCTTTCTCAAATTTCAGGCACAAAAAAACCGACTTAATGTCGGCTTATTTATGAAAATGGTGGGCGCAGGAAGTGCCTTCTAAGAGTGAACCTCTGACCGTCGGGTTCGTGGCTTGCTATTTTCCCATATTCACTTTATTTCAGGCACAAAAAAACCGACTTAGCGTCGGCTTATGTATGAAAGTGGTGGGCGCAGGAGGATTCGAACCTCCGACCGCCTGGTTCGTAGCCAGGTACTCTATCCAGCTGAGCTATGCGCCCACTTTCATTCTTTTTTACTTGTTTATACTCTAAGCAGAGTGTGTAAAAGTGGTGGGCGCAGGAGGATTCGAACCTCCGACCGCCTGGTTCGTAGCCAGGTACTCTATCCAGCTGAGCTATGCGCCCACTTTTACTATTTGCTTTTTTATACTCTAAGCAGAGTGTGTAAAGAGTGGTGGGCGCAGGAGGATTCGAACCTCCGACCGCCTGGTTCGTAGCCAGGTACTCTATCCAGCTGAGCTATGCGCCCATCTTTACTTTTACAAGATTTCGCCATTTAAAAAATGGTGGAGAGGGAGGGATTCGAACCCTCGATAGAGCTACAAACTCTATACTCCCTTAGCAGGGGAGCTCCTTCGGCCACTCGGACACCTCTCCGTCTTGTGGGGCGTATAATAAAGATTTCAGAAAATATGTCAAACACTTTTCTATCAAAAGTGTCTATATGGTTACAGAACACACATATGTTATGTTTTTATATTAAAGAAGCCTAATTTTTAAGCTAATTAACTCTCTTCGTTAGGCGTATGTGTGTCGTCGGTTGGGTCGCATTTATCTTTTAAACTAGCTAGGTACTGCTCTTGATAACCTAGTTGTTGAAACTCTGCAATGCATGCTCGGTAAAAAGCTTCTCGCTCTCGCTCTGTTTGACTGAGTTCTTCCGACTCTTCGATAGTTTTATCTGTCATTTTATTGTTTTGTAAATCCGTTTTTATTATTTACAGCACCTAAAGAAATTAGGCCGTTTAAAATTTGGCCATAGTGTAGCTAATAAAGTTACAAAAATACAACATAATGTTTAAAAGTTACCCATTAATTTGTTATATACACATAAAATTTTTCATATAGATAATGACTAACTATCAACAGCTTAAAATGTGCATCTTCGCCTCATTAATTCGCCAGAATACGGGTTAAAATACTTACGGTAATAACAAATAAAATCTACATGGCATAAACTTCCCTATCGCGGGAAAATCAGATCTGTTAACACGAATGTTAGCTGCTTAATATAAATTAATTATCTCAAGTTAAGAGCGGGCCAGCATACTAATTTTTTAAAACAAAAACGCCGCAATTAAGCGGCGTTTCAAGGTGTTATTTTTCGTTAAGCTTAGTCAGCTTGCGGACGCATATGCGGGAATAAAATAACATCTTTAATTGTAGATGAGTCAGTAAATAACATTACTAATCGGTCAATACCAATACCCTCACCAGCAGTAGGCGGTAAACCGTACTCTAGTGCGCGTATGTAATCTTCATCGTAATGCATTGCCTCATCATCGCCTGCGTCTTTTTCTTCAACTTGGCGAGTAAAGCGTTCTGCTTGGTCTTGTGCATCGTTAAGCTCCGAGAAACCATTTGCAAGCTCACGTCCGCCAACAAAAAATTCAAAGCGATCGGTAACAAATGCATTGTCGTCGTTACGACGTGCAAGTGGCGACACTTCCCATGGGTAACCTGTAATAAATGTAGGTTGGATAAGCATGTGCTCAGCCGTTTCTTCAAATATTTCACATAAAAACTTGCCTGGGCCCCAAACACAGTTTTCAGGAATTTTAACGTGCACTTGTTTCGCGTACGCTTTTAATTCTTCAAAGTGATTTTCTGGGTCATTAAATACCGCAGCATCAAACTCAGGGTTATATTTTAAGATAGCATCAGCCATGCTTAGGCGCTCAAACGGCTTACCAAAGTCGTACTCTACTGAGTCGATTACTTCGCCGTTTTCATCTTTCGTTGTATTAACAACAATTGGGCTGCCTAAAACGTTTGTTGCAACTGTACGTAGCATGTCTTCGGTAATGTTCATCAGATCGATGTAATCGGCGTATGCTTGGTAGAACTCAATCATAGTGAATTCTGGGTTGTGACGCGTTGATAACCCTTCGTTACGGAAGTTACGGTTAATTTCAAATACGCGGTCAAAACCACCTACCACTAAACGCTTTAAGTAAAGCTCAGGCGCAATACGTAAGTACATATCGATATCAAGCGCGTTATGATGAGTCACAAATGGACGCGCAGACGCTCCGCCAGGAATAACCTGCAGCATTGGCGTTTCTACTTCCATAAAGTCACGATCTGCTAAGAAACGACGAATACCTTCAACTACTTGTGAACGAATACGGAACGTTTCGCGCGTTGCTTCGTTAGTAATTAAATCAACATAACGTTGGCGGTATTTTGTTTCTTGGTCTGAAAGGCCATGAAACTTTTCTGGTAATGGGCGTAGTGACTTAGTAAGTAATTCGTACTCGGCCATATCTACGTATAAATCGCCTTTGCCTGATTTATTAAGTGGACCTTTAACACCAATAATATCGCCAATATCAAGCTGACCATATTTTGCTTTTAAGTCTTTTTGTACGTCTTTTGATGCGTAAACTTGTACACGGCCTTTCATGTCTTGAATAGACATAAATGGACCACGCTTGGCAAGAATACGACCAGCAATTGATACTACGTGCTGTAGCTCAATTAATTCTTCTTTTGTTTTATCACCAAACTCAGCTTGCAAATCAGCCGTGTAATGTTCACGACGGAATTGGTTTGGATGACCGTTGGCTGGGCAATTTTCGCGAATAGCATCTAACTTGCCGCGACGCTCAGCGATTAACTTGTTTTCGTCTTGGATTTTATCAGTCATTTTTTAGCTCTTTATTAGCTTGGTGGTTATAGGCCAGATTTAAGGCTGGCTTCAATAAATTTGTCTAGGTTACCGTCAAGTACCGATTGGGTATTGCGGTTTTCAACGCCGGTGCGTAAATCTTTAATGCGCGAGTCATCAAGAACGTATGAACGAATTTGACTGCCCCAACCAATATCTGATTTTGCATCTTCTTGCGTTTGTTTTTCAGCATTTTGCTGCTGTAGCTCAAGCTCAAATAATTTAGCTTTTAATTGCTTCATTGCTTGGGCTTTATTTTTATGCTGCGAACGCTCGTTTTGACATTGCACTACCGTGTTTGTAGGCACGTGAGTAATACGTACTGCCGATTCGGTGGTGTTAACGTGCTGACCACCTGCGCCCGATGCACGGTACACGTCTATACGTAAGTCAGACGGATTAATATCAATTTCAATATTGTCGTCTATCTCTGGGTATACAAACGCAGAGGCAAACGATGTATGACGACGGCCACTTGAGTCAAATGGGCTTTTACGAACTAAACGGTGTACGCCTGTTTCTGTACGTAACCAACCGTAAGCGTATTCACCAACAAAGCGAACTGTTGCGCCTTTTATCCCGGCCACATCGCCATCGGTTGCTTCTACTAGCTCAACTTTAAAGCCTTTTGCTTCGCCCCAGCGTAGGTACATGCGAAGTAACATGTTACACCAGTCTTGAGCTTCAGTGCCGCCTGAACCTGATTGTAAATCAAGGTATGCATCATTTGCGTCGTGCGTGCCCGAAAACATTCGACGAAACTCTAAACCTTCTAATTGCTCGTTTAGGCCTTCAAGCTCTGCATTTGCTTCGTCAAAGGTGTCTTCGTCTTCCGCTTCTATTGCAAGCTCAAGCAAGCCTTCAACGTCATCAGCGCCAGCAACTAAGTTGTCAATTGTTTCAACAACCGCCTCTAATGCTGACTTTTCACGGCCAAGTGCCTGTGCGCGTTCAGGTTCATTCCATACAGCTGAATCTTCAAGTTCGGCGTTAACTTCTTCTAGGCGCTCTTGTTTAAGAGCGTAGTCAAAGGTACCCCCGAAGCAGTTCAGTACGATCGCGAATTTCCTTGATTTGATTAATCACAGGATTCACTTCAAACATGTACATTACTCCAAAATGGCTAGATTATTACGGCCCGACTTGAGGAATATCCGCAATAAATTATCGTCAAATGATAAAAACGCCCGATTTTAACAAAAAATCGCGCGCTTTATTAGCCTTTTATGCATGTATTGTGCATATTTTTTAGTGCACTTTTTCAAGCTCTCGTACAATTAGCTGCAAGCTAAATTTACCTCTAAACTCGTTTATATCAAGTTGATAAGCCACTTTAACAAAGCGTGCTTCGGTATCTGGCCACTCTTTTACGTCTATACCAAAAGCAATAGCGTCAACTAATCGCCCTGATTGATGTTTAAGCACCAGTTTTAAATGCTTTTCACCAACAATACGTTGCTGAATTAATTCAAAGGTATGTTCAAACACAGGTTCTGGAAATTGCTGCCCCCATGGGCCTGATTGCTTTAATAATTGGGCAAACTCCATGGTAAAGCAGTCGTTTGGCAGCTCGCCGTCGGTAAATACAATACAACGCTTACTTTCTTCGCTTAATTGCGCACTGACTGCGGCATCAAATGCTCTTTTAAAGTCGTTAAAATTTTGCTCGTCTATGCTTAAACCCGCAGCCATTGCGTGGCCACCAAACTTATTTATTAAATGGGGCGTGGCGGTATTTAACCCTTCGAGTAGGTCACGCATATGCAGCCCTTCAATAGAGCGGCACGAGCCTTTAATTTCGCCATTTTCACCACCCGCAAAAATAACGGTTGGGCGGTGGTACTTTTCTTTTAAACGGCCAGCCAAAATACCAATTACGCCTTGGTGCCAGTCATCTTGAAACAAACAAATAGCATCAGGAATGTTATCGTCGGTAAAGGCGAGCCTATCAAGCACGGCTTGTGCTTCAGCTTGCATACCTTGCTCTATTTCACGCCTTGCATGGTTTAAGCTGTCGAGTTCGCTTGCGATACGCCTTGCTTGGTTTATATCGTTACTCAGTAAACACGCTATGCCCAAACTCATGTCGTCTAGTCGCCCTGCTGCGTTTAAACGTGGCGCAAGTGAAAAACCAAAATCGCTGGCGCTTAAACGCGCTGCATTTCTGTTGGCCACTTCAATAAGTGCTGTAATACCTGGGCGTGTTTTACCACTGCGAATACGCGCTAAGCCTTGGTGTACTAATGTTCGGTTATTTGCATCAAGTGCAACTACATCAGCGACTGTGCCCAGTGCAACTATGTCTAATAAGTTTGCTAAGTTAGGCGGTGTTTGTTGCGTAAAGTAACCTTGTTCGCGCATTAGGCTTCTTAGTGCAATTAATAAGTAAAACGCAACGCCTACACCAGCAATAGACTTTGACGGAAAGTTACATTCGTGTCTGTTTGGATTTACAATGGCATCGGCATTGGGAAGCTGCTCACCTTGTAAATGGTGATCTGTAACCAACACTTTTATACCTACCGATTTTAAAATATCAATACCGGCAATACAGGATATACCGTTATCTACGGTGATCACTAAATCGGGCTTTATTTGTACTATTTGTTCGGCCAGTGCGGGGCTTAAGCCATAACCTAAGCTAAAGCGGTCTGGAATGAGGTAATCTAAATTTTGAAAACCAAACATTTGCAACCCCTGCATTAAGGTTGCAGTACTGGTTGCGCCATCGGCATCAAAGTCGCCCACAATTGAAATGTGGCTTTGCGCCTTAAGCGCATCGACTAGTAATGCACTTGCTTTGTCGATGTCTTTAAACAATTTATAATCGTGAAGCGTAGCAACACCGTTATCGAGCTCTTGGGCATCAACCACACGACGAGTCGCGTAAATTTGTTTTATTACCGGATGCAAATGACTCGGTAAGTGCGAGTCGTTAACGTTTTCGCGCGCAATGATCAGTTTTTTCATGCAGTTTTTTTAACTTATTAAATCGTATTAAAAAGACAAAAAAAGGCCATTAAGGCCTTTTTGTAAACGTAAACACGTTATTAAGATGCTTTATTAGCATCTAACGCTGCTTTTAATGCAGCAGCAGGTTGGTAACCTGGGATCATTGTGCCATCGTCTAAAATAATGGCTGGCGTGCCACTAATACCAAAGCTTTGGCCTAGCTGGTAGTGTTCAGCAATGGGTGCACTACAACCTACAACTGCCGTGGTACTCTCACCAGCTTTAGCTTCTGTTAACGCCTCTTGTTGATCTTTTGCACACCATACATTCATTAAATCTGCATAGCCTGAACCTTGTAGGCCACCACGCGGAAACGCTAAGTACTTAACGGTAATACCCGCATCAAGTAAATCGTTTAGCTCACGGTGTAATTTACGACAATAACCACAGCTAATATCGGTAAATACAGTGATGCTGTGTTTTTCGTTTGGTGCTTTGTACACAATCATCGACTCTTCGTATTCTGTAATACCTTCAGCACGCACGCTATTTAAAGCTTGTTCTGTTAGGTTATTACGGTTGTCTAAATCGATTAACGTGCCTTGCATTAAAAACTGGCCGTCTGGGCTTGCGTATAACACGCCTTTATTTGTAATTAGCTCTTTTAAACCAGCTACTGGGCTTGGATTTATTTGCTTAACCGTAACGCCAAGTGCCGCAAACTTAGTAACAATAGGATCATTAGCATTTGGCGTTACTGCAACGTCATTTGCCAATGCACTCATACTTGTGCACAACATGGCACCTGCTAACATTAATTTTTTCATAACTTCTCTCTATCCTAAAAATACTTAATATATTGACCGGCTTAATACTATTTAATTTCAAATTAAGCGCGCGGGTGATGCTGCGCGTGTACCGATTTTAACCGTTCATTAGCAACATGAGTATAAATTTGCGTTGTTGATAGGTCGCTGTGTCCCAGCATCATTTGCACAACACGTAAATCGGCCCCATGATTTAATAAATGCGTAGCAAATGCATGGCGCAATGTGTGGGGTGATAATGGCGATTCAACCGATGCCAAAATAGCATAGTGTTTGATTCTATGCCAAAAGGTTTGTCGAGTCATGCCTACACCACGTTTTGACGGGAATACAAAGTCGGTGGCGTGTTTGATCATTTGTGCGCGGCCCACTTTTAAAAAAAGCTCAAGCCAATGCATGGCTTCTTCGCCCAGCGGCACTAAACGTTCTTTGTTGCCTTTACCTTTTACAAACACAACCGCTTGGCGTAAGTTAATTTGCTCCATACGTAGCCCAACCAACTCACTGACACGCAGGCCTGTGGCATAAAGCAATTCAAGCATGGCTTTATCTCGTAACCCCATGGGTTCTTCAGTATTGGGGGCGTTAAGAAGCGCTTCTACTTCAGTTTCAGAAAGTGTTTTAGGTAACGATTGCCCCGCTTTGGGTTGGGCAATATTTAGCATTGGTGTGTCGGTAATCATTTTTTCACGCACAAAGTACTGATAAAACCGTTTTAGCGCACTGATACTTCTCGCTGTACTGCGCGGCTTTAGGCCTAAATCAACCCGATGCGCTAAGTAGCTTTCAATGTCGTGCCCTGTTACCGTCATTAAGTTTTCGCCTTTTAAAAACTGGCAAAACTTATCTAAATCGCTACGGTAAGCACTTAATGTGTTTTCGCTTACACCTTGCTCTAAATAAAGGCTATCTAAAAAGGTTTCTAGGTAGTCGCTATTGGTGCTCATACTGCTTTTATTTTCTGAAAAATCGTCAGATAGCGTTGTCACATTATGCTCTCATGCTTTGCTAAGGTATCAATTAAAAATACCTTACGGTAAACTTGAGCCTATCATATCAGGCAATTACACAGTGATAAATACGATGCAAATTGGTTTATTTTTTGGCTCTACTACGTGCTACACCGAAATGGCAGCAGAAAAAATACGTGACCTTATTGGTGACGATATAGTTAGCCTTCACAATATTAAAGACGAACCACTAAAAAATGCAGAGCAGTACGACTTTATCATCTTTGGTATTTCAACATGGGACTTTGGCGAAATACAAGAAGACTGGGAGTCTAAATGGGACGACATAAAAGACGTAAACCTAAATGGTAAAACCATTGCTTTGTTTGGTATGGGCGACCAACAAGGTTACGGACAGTGGTTTCAAGACGCTCTAGGTATGCTGCACGACGAAATAAACACACAAACATTTACACAGCTTGGCTTTTGGCCGAACGACAGCAGCTATGAGTTTGAAGCCTCAAAGGCACTCACCCCAGATGGCAAACAGTTTGTAGGGCTCGCCCTTGACGAAGACAGCCAGTACGAGCTGAGCGATGAGCGCATAGCCAGCTGGGTTGAGCAAGTAATGACCGAGTACAGTGAAACGCTTTAACTGCTTAAGCGTAATACTTGCCATGCTATATAACAGCGATTTAACACATTACCAATATTGTTTATGGTAAAAAGCCAAACACGCTTAGGTGTTTGGCTTTAGTAATAATGCACATCGCTAAATTTAACGAATAGGTTTAAAAGTTACGAATATCTACATTTGAGCTATTAAATTTAAACATATTTATTTTTCCACATTGTGCCACATGGTTAGTGCTGGCAAAGGGTGTATTGGCTTGGTTTATATCGCTTTCCCAGCCTTGGCCATTTTTAACAAATGCTTTTACCTCAAACCACCCATTTACTGCTTTGCTGCAATCCATGTCTACATCTAGCATCCAATAGTGTTCGCCCCAAATATTCAGCGGCGTAACGCCAAAGCCGTCATTAGTCACTGTTTTTTGGGCACCATATGTACTTGGCCACACGTTTGTAGTCCAATCGGCTGCGGTACCTTCTGCCTGGGCGCTTTGCCCGCTTTCAATACCGTACCAATCTAGATAGTTATCGTTTACTTTCCATGGGCTTGTAGTGGCATTTTTTAAATTGTTATGACGAATAGGCATCGCACATTCCACATTAGTTGTTTGACAGTTTCTACCTAAATTTGTATTTGCATAGGTATGATCTATTCCGCCGCGTACAAACATGTCTTGCCCACTTTGAGTTTGTGCGTTAATAAAAATGACGGTACGCTGCCAATCACCACTCGGATTTGAAGTCGAACCTTGTGATAACTTAGCGTTTTTATGAATTGCCATCGCATCCCAAGGTGCCACATTTAGATCAATAGTGCCGTTACTATTAACTGTAATAACCTCACCGCTACAACTTTTAGCATCGCCCGATAGTTCACCTTTTAATACATTACAATATTGGCCTGGCGCCATGTCTGTTTGCACAGTGGCATTGAGCGCTGCGTCTTCTTTGTTAATGGCCATATGACCTGAGCTACCGCGGCCAAATGAAATCTGATTATTAGTGTTATCCCACCAATTTGTCACAGCCCAGTTGTCGGCGGTGTTATTTCTAAAATCGACGCCACCCGCTATGTATGACCAACGATGCTCACATTTCCAATTGCTTGCAAAACATTCTAAATTACCGCTGTTATGAACGGGAACACTCGGCCCGCCCGCATCGGTATCACCATGGAAATCGTAACTCGACATTACTTTTGGATAGCCATACGGATACGCCAACATAAATACGTTAGCTAGGTCGTATAAGCGGCCATCTTTAAAGGTAATTACGTTACCCGCACCACCATGCCCCCGCTGATTATCATGATTATCTACAAATACGACCGCTGACGAGCTTGGCATAAAGCCCCACCCTTCACCAAAATTACTTAACCATGCAAGCGAGCCGTTTCTAAATGTATTACCGAGTTGTGTACTGTATTTAAACTCGGTAACTAGCCCTGTACTTAAATACTCAGAGGCATCAACGGCTTCTGTTCCCTGATCAATCACTTCATGAAACACTAACGGCGAGCCATTTATTTTAGCCATAAGGCTTTGAATATCGCTAGCTGCTACGTGTTTAGCCGCATCAAATCTAAAACCTTTTACTCCAATAGACTGAAGGTCGTTAATATAAGCAGCGAGAGTATTTTGCACGTAATTTGAAGACGTATTCAAATCAGCAAGTCCTACTAACTCGCAGTTTTGAACGCGGTAACGATTATTACCGTAATCTTCTGGATTTATACTACAGCTTTCATGAAAGTCTTGTGGGCTATAAATTGGGTATTGTTTATTACCAAACGTGCTACCCGCAACGCCATTACCACTGCCAGCCGCCATGTGATTAATTAGGGTATCTACATAAATATCGACCCCTGCACTTTTACAACGGTTAACCATATCTACAAACTGCGTTCGGTTACCGCCTCGGCTTTGCAGTTGGTAGCTCACAGGTTGATAGCGAGTCCACCATTGGTTGCCTGTAATATGCTCGTTAGGCGGAGACACTTGTACAGCAGCATACCCTTTTGGCCCTAAAAACTGCTCGCATTCTTGTGCAACATCGGGCCAACTCCATTCAAATAAATGAACAAACGTAGTGGGTGCAGCAGCTGCAAGATTAGGCAAAAGCAAACCTAGGCTTAAACCGGCGGTGGTGACCATTTTATTCAGCTTCATAGTGTGTGTTTCCAAATGTTGGCGGGCTAAACAACATGCCCAACGTTATTTACAAGTGGTTAACACTAGTCTTGAGATTGATTA
Source organism: Pseudoalteromonas sp. ECSMB14103 (assembly GCF_000813065.1). Lineage (NCBI taxonomy): Bacteria > Pseudomonadati > Pseudomonadota > Gammaproteobacteria > Alteromonadales > Pseudoalteromonadaceae > Pseudoalteromonas > Pseudoalteromonas sp. ECSMB14103. The sequence continues at coordinate 53,143 of NZ_JWGY01000011.1, forward strand.
AATAACAACTGAATACGTATGCATTATGGGTAAACTATCCTTTATTATTAGATAATACCCCTCACAATTACGCCATCTTTAAATAAAATGCCTTACACAAAGTAATGTAATCAGTAGTGTAATTATTGTTTAGCTCTCTAATGCATAGCGTTGAATTGTCGGTTTGTGATTCTAGATAACTAAATGTCATTAAACTGCGGCTTATGGGTTTGCTAGGTGTCGCTTTTACTTGGCAGTGTGCATTTAAATAAAGCCCTTTTTGAGTAGCAAGCTCAATAAATACTAAAGCCTCTGTGCTTGGCAGTATTAGACTGAACCGTGACTGTGAATGGCTAAGCCGCTTAAACGCGTTAATTAGCTCCTCAAAGCTCAAACCATCGGTGTGACGCGCAGTGTTTCGGGCGGCATTATTGCCTTTTAAACTGTGATTAAAGTAAGGCGGATTAGAAATGATGACATCAAAGGGAGCGTCACTATTAAAGCTTTGAATAGTTTGATGCTTAATAGCTATATTGGGCCACGGACTATTTGCTACGTTTTGTAATGCTTGATTGTATGCGTTTTCATCTATTTCAACCGCAGTAATACTTAATGCTGGCCTGCGCTGTTTACACATTAACGCCAATAACCCCGTGCCTGTACCAATGTCTAGTAACGAGTTTGCACCAGCTAAGTTTGCCCACGCACCAAGCAAAATGCCGTCGGTTGAAACCTTCATTGCGCAGAGGTCGTGTTCAACCTTAAATTGTTTAAATGCAAAACCAGACATTTTTTCACCTTTTCATTCACCAAGCGCAGCATAGCGCGTATAATCAAGGTAATTGTCCACTATTTTAGACACTCTATGCAATTTTCTGAATTTGATCTTGATACCAAATTACTCGATGCCATTGATAAAATGGGCTACGAGAAGCCAACCAGTATTCAACAACAAGCTATTCCTGAAGCTCTTCAGGGGCGTGATATTTTAGCGTCTGCGCCAACTGGCACAGGTAAAACAGCGGCATTTTTAATTCCTGCGATTCAATACTTATTGGATTTTCCGCGCCGTGAACCTGGTTTTGCCCGCGTATTAATAATGACGCCAACACGTGAGCTGGCTTATCAAATTCATGAGCAATGTGAGTTACTAGCCAAACGTACACACCTAAAAATAGGTGTCGTGACCGGCGGTATTAACTACGGAACGCATAAAGAAATTTTTGAAAAAAATAACGACATATTAATTGCTACACCAGGGCGATTAATGGAATACCTTGAAACTGAAAACTTTCATGCTGAACATGTCGAAATGCTTATAGTTGATGAAGCCGACCGCATGCTAGACATGGGTTTCAAAAAAGAAATGAGCCGTATTTGTGACGAAGCTAAAAACCGCCGTCAGTGTTTTTTATTCTCAGCAACCCTTGAGGGTGACAGCGTAGAGCGATTTGCAGAAACCACATTAAACGATCCGGCTTTGTTAGAAGCTGAGTCGTCTCGTAAAGAAAAAGCTAAAATTCACCAGTGGGTTCATCTTGCTGATGATTACCACCATAAACTCGAGCTTTTAGTCAACACCCTAAATGGCCCAGACGTAACTAAAGCCATTGTATTTGTTAAAACCCGTGAACGTTTAGAAACTCTCATTGGTGAATTAACTAATAACGGTGTAAAAGCCGCTTGGCTGCGAGGTGAAATGCCACAAGACAAGCGCATGAAAGCAATGGAAAACTTTCATAGTGGCCGCACTAAAATATTAATTGCAACAGATGTAGCTGCTCGCGGTATTGACGTATCTGACATTAGCCACGTTATTAACTTTGATATGCCACGTACCGCCGACGTATATGTTCACCGTATTGGCCGTACTGGTCGCGCAGGTAAAAAAGGCATCGCTATTTCATTAGTTGAAGCGCATGATATTGGTATTTTGTACAAAGTAGAACGCTACATTGAACAAAAGCTTAAACGCCGTGTAATTAAAGGAATAGAGCCTCAGCATAAAGAGGCTAAGCCACCGGTTAAAAAGCGCAAAGATCCGGTAAAAATGAAAGCAAAGAAAAAAGCGAAAGTTAAAAAGAAAAAGTAACTTAGCATATTTACCAAAGCCGGCGTATGCCGGCTTTTTAATACGTGTAACATATGTAACCGGTGCATGTAACACCTACCCATTTAAATGTAATTATTGCCCACCTGAATTCCCACTTAATAAAATAACCTTATATTTCAACAAATTAAAACTGGCACTGAACTTGTAATATTAAACACAGAATAGCCAGAATATTTAATGGTTTGGCTAAATTTTTAATTGATATAAAAGGATTGAGTTATGAACCGCTTAAAGTTAACTATCGCGTTAGTTTCGTTTTGTTGTTTATTTTTGTTAGCCTGCGCTACCAAAGTGAGTGCAGCAACACACCTAGCCGTAGTCAGCAGCGTAGCAACTCAACCTAACCTTCAGCAAACCATTACAAGCACGCTTCGTACTAACCCCAACTTTGCATTAAGCAATATTCGCGTACAAGTTAAAGATGGCGAGGTAGTATTACATGGTCAAGCGCAAACCGGTTTTGAACGTGCGCTTGCTCAAAAGTTTTTAGAAAATATGGATGGTGTTAAAATCATCCGTAACAAAATTAGTGTTATTTGAATCGCATTTTTATTAACTCAATTGATCCTAGGCGCAGCATGTTACTCCAACACATGCTGCGCCTTTTTTGTGCCAGTATTTACTTGCAACTCACATTAACTACAATAAAAAACTCGCTTTAATTACCTCTTACTTACCGCCTAATACCAATTGTAAATTGCATACATCACAACCTAATATTTGCCAAAATAACCCGCTCTTTAAATAATAAATTTATATTAAGCCTAGGCCTGTTTAACTGCCATTATTAAAGCGTGTTTTATCAAGGAGCAACATAATTACGGTGCGCGATTTGTGACCCAGTAAGCTAAGTACCTACTCCTGCATTATTTTAATGACTACGCCTATGTAGGTATAACCTAAAGTCGTATACAGCTTATTCGCCCTACTTGCTCCTTATTACCTATTATTTAGGCAACAAGGAGAAGTAACCTATGAGAGGACCACAAAAGTTATTGCATGTTTTATATTTATGTTGCGTTATCGTCGGTTTCGGGAAGTAACCACAAAATAGGCTTAGCCTTATCGATATATCACATAGCCCGCTTTCAATTTCACCCCTAAAGGTAAATAGGCCTTAATCAATAATCAATTAACGTTGCTCTCACCTTCTCAAACACTTAAATAGCCATAAAAAAATGCAGCTTTATAAAGCTGCATTTAGTCGTTGTGACTCATAAGTCATTTTTATTTAAGGCCACAACGCGTATTTAAATGTAAAATTGCGTTGCGAGTGAGTAAATAATTCCCACTGGTATTAATGGCTCATTTATTCGTTTTGGCCTGAATCAGCTCCACCAGCGTTGCCTTTATTTGATGATTGCTGGTTAATTTTATCGCTGATCATGGCATCGAGTTTTTCACCGCCTTTAATACCAAAATCGAGCGTGCGAATAGGGAATGGAATACTAATATCAGCTTCATCCAACGCTTGTTTAACGGCAACTACACCTTTATGGCGCACTGTCATAAAGTCTGGTTCACCTGGGTATTTAATCCAAAACCATACCAATAAATTAATGCTACTGTCGCCAAAGCCTTCAGCATAAACATCGGTTTCGTTTTTACGAATGACAAAGTCCAAATCGTTAATCTTATCTACAATAACTTCTTTAGCTTTTTCAATGTCGTCACCATACGAAATGCCTACCGGTACCTCTATGCGCCTAACTCCAAGTGTGGTGTAATTTTTTAACACATTTCTGAATAATACCTTGTTTGGTACTAAAATTAACTGCCCGTAAAAGCTCTCTATTAGCGTGTTACGCAGGTTTATTGAGTGTACTGAACCAAACACGTCGTCGGTTTCTATTACGTCTCCTGTTTTAAAGGGTTTGCGTATACCCATTGCTATGCCCGCAATCAAGTTTTCGGTCATATCTTGAAACGCAAAACCTATGGCTAAACCAACAATACCCGCACCGGCTAATAAAGAGGTAACCGTACCTTTTAAACCCACAAAATCCAGCGCTATAAATACCCCAACACACAGTACAATAACCTTAAATATTGAGGCCATTAAATCGGCTATTTGTTGAGAGTCGAGTGAACGGCGCAATATGTTTTTCATTAGGTTGCCAGCAAAGCGCGCTAGCATTGAAAATATAATGGCAATAATAACCGCCACTATAAAGTTAGGAATGTGACTTATAACAACATCAAACCAACCGCCGAGTTTTTCTTCTATTAGCTTTTCAGCTTCACTAATTGAGGGAATACTAATCATTTAATTTGCACCTAATGTATGAAATGAATAGAACCACTTTGCAAATTTAGTACCAGCAAAAAAAGTTAACGACCTGCAAAAGGTCAAGTCGGTGCACATAGCGAAGGTTTAAAATAAAAAGTGACTATAGATGAAAGTTTTGTAATAAAAGACAATGCTCGCTCGGTTCAATAAGCGGTGCAAAAGAAATTGCCAAAAAAGTGAATACCCTGGCGCTGCAGGTGACGATTTAATGCATAACTAACGCATATAAGGGCTCAGATATAAGCCAGTGATGTTACTCTATATGCTATTTTTTGTGCGCACTAGAGTGATTATTCTTTTTTCCTACTACTGCATAGTAGGGCAAAATGACTCCAACACCTATGCAAATGAGAACTCGAAAATAAAATAAAAATGGGTCATTTTCTTTTGTATAAATACGATTTTTCCCCACCATTTCTCCCTCTATTGCACTATACCCTCCCCAGCAGATAAAAATAATGCCAAGGATGAACACAAAGACTCGACGACCCATCATTACATTTTCACAGGAGCTTGGAGGTATATCTGAGGTAGGGATGTTTGAGTTCGCTGCAACGGTTCGTTTTGTTATTTCACAATAAATTTGCTCTAGTCGCTCAGGGTATCTAGCTTTGTCTATCGTCTCTAGCGCTTCGCGCAGCTCTTTAAGAGAGTAACGGGAGTAATCGGGTGACAATGACGTGTTCCTCTAAATTTACTTTTTTTGCTAAATAAGGTAAAACCCCGGCTTACTTTGCTTTTGAAAAGCGAAATAAGCTTGGGGTTGTAAATATTAATTTCGCTCGTCGCGTAAAAATACCGGCTCTAATTCTTTCGCTGTCGCCTCTGCACTATAGTAATACCCGTCTACGGTAAATTCTTTTAACTGACTTAACTGCGTTACTTGGTTTTCTATAATGTAACGCGCCATCATGCCGCGCGCTTTTTTAGCATAAAAGCTAATTACCTTGTATTGACCATTTTTGCAGTCTTTAAAGTGCGGCGTAATAATTTGCGCGTTGAGCGCTTTTTTATCTACCGCTTTGAAGTATTCGTTTGAAGCTAGGTTAACGAGATATTGTGCATCTTGTGCTTTTGTTACTTCATTTAGCTTATCAGCAATAATACTGCCCCAAAAATCATACAGGTTTTTACCACGAGGGTTTTCAAGCTTAGTCCCCATTTCTAGTCGGTACGCCTGCATTAAATCAAGCGGTTTTAATAGGCCATATAATCCAGATAATATACGCAAATGACTTTGCGCGTAATCAAGGTCGCTTGCAGTTAAAGTGCTCGCCTCTAACCCACCGTATACATCACCATTAAAAGCAAGCGCGGCTTGTTTGGCATTATTAATGGTAAAGGGTTGCGACCATTCGCTAAAGCGAGCAGCGTTAAGGCCAGAAAGCTTATCGCTAATTTTCATTAAACTGCCAATTTGCGCAGGTGTTAGTTCACGGCATACTTTCATGAGTTCCTCGCTGTGCTCGAGTAATTCAGGCTGAGTGAACTTATCGGTTGCCGGTGGCGTTTCGTAATCAAGATTTTTTGCAGGTGAAATAACAGTGATCATAGTTAGCTATTGACTTGTAAATTATTTAATGTCAATTTCAACATTAAATGAAACGAAAAGCACGTTTTGTTTATATAAATCCTCCCTAAAAAATTCATACATTGCCGTTTTTTAATTGATAAGGACATAAGACCTATCAAGCATTGTCACACTGTTGCAGTATGGATGTTATATATTAAGGGTCGATTTTTCTTTTAACTTGCTTGGAATGAGGAAAGCAAATGACTTCAGCTCTACAAAGGCTAAAACAACATTCATCTATCGTAGCCGACACTGGCGATATTGAAGCGATCAAAAAGCATCAACCAGAAGATGCAACCACAAACCCGTCGCTTTTATTAAAAGCGAGCGAGATTGAAGCTTATAAGCCTTACCTAGATAAAGCTTGGAGCTATGCAAAAGAAACCGAGCAAGATCCAGCTAAACAACTAGAACTTGCATGTGACTACTTTGCTGTTTTACTTGGTAAAGAAATTAGTGAGATTGTACCGGGTTATATTTCTACCGAAGTAGATGCACGTTTATCGTTTGATACTCAAGCAACTATTGATAAAGCACACACTTTACTTAGCCTTTACGAAAAAGAAGGCGTAAGCAAAGACAAAATTTTAATTAAAGTTGCGTCTACGTGGGAAGGTATTAAAGCCGCTGAGCAGTTAGAAAAAGAAGGGACTAAATGTAACCTTACTTTATTATTTAGCGACGCCCAAGCCCGTGCATGTGCTGATGCAAATGTATTTCTAATCTCGCCATTTGTGGGCCGTATTTTAGATTGGCACGTTGCTAACGGCATGGAAAAACCAACGGATCCACTACAAGATCCAGGTGTTCAATCAGTACGCAGCATTTTTGAATTTTACAAACGTCATGACTACAAAACAGTAGTGATGGGCGCAAGTTTCCGTAATACGGGCGAAATTATTGCACTAACAGGTTGTGACAAGCTAACTATTAGCCCTAACCTTTTAGAAGACTTAGGTAACCTTGAAGGCGCACAAGAATATTTACTAGAAAGTGATATTCCTAAAGAGCCAAAACCTGAGCCGCTTACAGAAGCTCAGTTCCGTTGGTTACATAACCAAGATGCAATGGCAACTGAAAAGCTAGCTGAAGGTATTCGCTCTTTTGCTGATGCACAAGAACAGCTAGAAGCACGTTTTAAAGCAATGTAATTGGTTTGAACGTACTTTAAAAAACGTCGCAATTGCGGCGTTTTTTTATGCCTGTAAAGTACGGACTAATAACCCGACCTCCCTCATACATTTTAGCTGTAAAAAAAATAACCCTCATCGACTTAAATTTCTTTGTAAACTTAATGCAAAGTGTTTTTTATTTAAAAGCAATACTTTACTTGTATAAACCTTCATTTAAACATCACAACTTCGTAACATCTCTGTCACTTTTTTATTCTATTTTAGCTGGGCCTGTGGTATAGGTAATCTTGAGGTCAATAAAATCAATAGGAGAAGTTCATGGATAGCCTAAACGATATATTAGAGATACTAGAAGGTCCTGATGAAAAAAGAAAAACCTCTCAGAAGAACAAAAAAAGAAAATGGCGCGAAATAGAAGCAATAAAAGATAAACAACGTCTACGTAAAGAATTAGAGGAGTTTGATTACTTTGCAGACACAATTGCAATTGATGAGCTAGATTTTTAATTTCTATACCCACCAATTACACAAAAGCCCTCATTTATGAGGGCTTTTTTAATGCTTAAACTTATTAAGCTAAACCTGCCAATTTATAGGTTTTTTACCTTGCGCTAACAGCAGTTCGTTAGTTTTCGAAAAGTGCTTACAACCAAAAAAGCCTCGGTGAGCCGACAGCGGCGAAGGATGCGGCCCAATCAAAATAGAGTGGCGAGTGCTATCTATGTCTTTTCCTTTTTTTTGCGCATGCGCTCCCCACAAAATAAACACAACCCCATCACAGTTCGCGTTAATATGGGCAATAACATTATCAGTAAATTGCTCCCAACCTAAATGTTTATGGGAATGGGCCTGCCCTTGCTCTACCGTTAAAACAGTATTTAGTAAAAACACGCCTTGTTCTGCCCAGCTTTGTAAGTAACCATGCTCAGGAATAACAAAGCCATCAATATCTGTAGCTAGCTCTTTGTACATATTTTTAAGCGAGGGTGGGAGTTTTTTTACCTCGGGCATAACAGAAAAACACAGCCCATGAGCTTGCCCTTCGCCGTGGTAAGGGTCTTGCCCTAAAATTACCACCCTAATATTGTTTAGCGGCGTGGCATTAAATGCATTAAATACGTGCGACTCGGGAGGGTAAACAGCAATACCTTCCGCTCGGCGGTTTTCAACTGCATTTAAAGTTTGCTGCATATAAGGGTGCTGTAGCTCGTTTTGTAAAAATGTATCCCAGTCGCTCATTACATACTCTTTATTATTTTTCGTGACGCGTCTATTTTATCACACATATCAGCAAGCCCATCTAACATACGCGGTGTAAAGCGGTGAAGTAAATCGGCATTAACGCGAATAAACTGGTTATTTGTAACTGCAGGCACTTCTGGCCATGCCTGCCAATTAACTTTAGGCTGCGGGGTGTTAGATTTTTCGTCAGGAATAATAATAATTTGAGGCTTAGTAACAATGACATTTTCAATGCTGATTTGTGGATACGGGGTCGTGCTATTAGCAAACACATTATTTACGTGACAGGTATTTACTAGTTGGCCAATCCATGTACTTTCACTGATGGTCATCATAGGCTCAGCCCACAACTGATAAAAGCCAGATATAGGCTGCTTCCCTTGCTGGTTTTTAATAATAGCGGTTAACTTTTGCTTAAAAGCTTTAGCAACCTGTTGGCTTTGCTTTTCGTACCCTGTCAGTTTGCCAAGTGTTAGTAGCTCAGTTTGCACGCCTTCTATGGTTGTAGGGTTACTTAAATGAACTTGAATACCCAAGCGCTCTATTTGTGCGATATCTTCCTGCTGATTTCCGCTTTTCCAAGCAATCACTAAATCAGGTTTTAAGGCTAATAATTTCTCAAGAGAAATACCATAGTACCCGCCAATGCGAGCTATATTTTTTGCTTCATATGGGTAATCGGCATAGTCAACGGTACCCACAATATTGTCACCTGCACCAATGGCAAATAGGTTTTCAACTATGTGTGGGGCAAGCGCAACTATACGTAGTTTTTTAATCTCAGGCGCTGAGTTCGCCACAGCATTACCGTGTAAACTAAGCAGCATTAAACCTATAAAAAGCAATTTAAACACTAGTAGTCAAACCCTTCTAACGCTTTTACACCTGAGTCGAATGCGTGTTTTACATTACGTATTTCGCTCACTGTATCGGCAAGGTCAGTCAATGCTCTGTGCGCTGCGCGTCCTGTGATAATAACCGACTGCATAGCTGGGCGATTATTAAGTGCGCTTAGTACTTCGTCTAAGTCGATATAACCATAAGTCACCATGTAGGTAAGCTCATCAAGTAACACTAAGTTAATACTGCTGTCGGCAAGCATGCGCTTTGCCTCTTGCCATGTTGCTTGCGCTGCTAAGGTATCGGCTTCTTTATTTTGTGTATCCCATGTAAAGCCAGTATTCATTACAGCAAATTCAACGCCTGCGCCTTGTAATAAATTACGCTCACCACACTCCCATGTCCCTTTTATGAATTGACACACAGCGGCTTTTTGACCGTGGCCAACACAGCGTGCTACCACGCCAAAACCAGAAGTCGATTTACCTTTACCATTGCCAGTAATAACCTGAAAAATACCTTTAACCTCTTGCGCGGCTTCAACACGGGCATCTACGTGTTCTTTTACTTTTTGCTGGCGCTGTTTGTGTTTGTCGTTTGTTTGTTCAGTCATTATTATGCCCTTTATAAATCGAGGTAATTTGCGCTATATCTAAATGTGTTTCGCACATGGTTGCTAAACGCGCTAACTGCTGTTCGCGGTGTGTATCAATACTTATTGGATCAATATTTAAATCTGGCTTTACCCATTTTAAAATTTCCATCGTGGCGTTGGGCTCATCAAATAAACCGTGTAAATAAGTGCCCGCAATTGCATTATCGTCACTTATAAAACCATCTGTTTTAAACCCATTTGGATGCTGACTAAAGGTAATTAAAGGGGTCTTTAATCCATTGCCTTTACTTACTCCAGCATGGATTTCATAACCACTACATAAAGTTTGTCGATTATTTAGCTTTAAAGTGGCCGTCACTTTACTTAATACTTTTTGCGATATGAGTGTGGTTTCAAACTCACATAAGGCTAACCCATCCACACTTTTTAATGACGACTCAACACCCTCGGGGTCGTAAATTATATTACCCAGCATTTGCATTCCCCCACAAATCCCAAGTACTTTTCCACCATAGCGTAAGTGGCGTTTTATCTGATTATCCCACCCTTCGTTTATCAAAAAGGTTAAATCGCCAAGTACGTTTTTACTACCTGGCAATATAATAAGCTCAACATCAGGAATGACCTGCGTATGGCGTATATAGTTAACATTAATATTTGGGTGTAAACGCAGTGCGTCAAAATCGGTATGGTTACTAATATGCGGCACTAATAATATTGCAATATTGATAGTTGCATGGGTAACGTTATTGTTTATTGCAACAGCGTCTTCCGCGTCGAGAGTTAAATCGTGAAGGTATGGCAGTACTCCTAAAACAGGCTTACCCGTGTATTGCTCTAACCAGTCAAGCCCTCCTTGAAGCAAACTTATATCACCTCTAAAACGGTTAATTACAAAACCCTTTACACGTGCTTGCTCAGATCCGCTAAGTAATGCCAATGTCCCCACTAAATGAGCAAATACACCGCCTTTATCTATATCAGCAATAATAATCACTGGGCAGTCTACTTTTTCAGCGTAGCCCATGTTAGCTATGTCGTTTTTACGCAGGTTTATTTCAGCGGGGCTTCCCGCACCTTCCACCAATAAAAGATCAAACCGTTTTGCTAAACGCTCGTGTGATGTAATGACAGCGTCCATGGCGACTTTTTTATAATCGTGGTACTTGCCGGCTTCCATGTTGCTAATCGCTTTACCATGAATAATAACTTGGGCGCCTGTATCGCTATTGGGCTTAAGTAATATCGGGTTAAAGTCGGTTTCGGGCTCTACCTTAGCAGCAATAGCTTGCAAAGCTTGCGCACGGCCAATTTCGCCACCGTCGTTTGTCACTGCGCTATTAAGTGCCATATTTTGTGGCTTAAACGGTGCGACTTTTATGCCTTGATTTGCAAATACTCGGCAAAGTGCAGCCACTAAGGTGCTTTTTCCCGCATCCGAGGTAGTACCCTGTATCATGAGTGTTTTCATGGCTACACCTTAGACTTTCTAAAAAAGAGTAAACTTAAGAAAAACGCACTCCCCATAGCGGCCGTGATCACCCCTACTGGCAACTCTTGATTTTGAAGTAAAGAACGAGACAGTACATCGACCCACACCATAAATGTACCTCCCACTATGCTTGTTATTAATAGCCCTGCTACGGTGCCTTGTGAAATAAAAAAGCGCACAATATGTGGCACCATTAATCCAACAAAACCAATACCGCCACACATTGCCACCAGCACAGCGGTTATTAATGAGCTTAAAATTAGCATCAGCAACCTAAATCGATGCACTTTAACACCAAGGGTTATGGCACTTTCGTCACCTAATAACATGGCATTAAGCTGGCGCCTAAAGCTAATCATTACGCAGGTGCACAGTGTAATCACTAAAAAGGGTATCCAAAGCGTTGCCCACTGCGCACGTGCAAAACTTCCTAAGGTCCAAAATAAAATAGCTGCAACGGCTTGCGGCTCGCTCCAATAAAGCAACAAACTCGTAAATGCACTAAATAAAAACGAGAGTGCAACACCAGCAAGTAACATAGACTCAACTTGCCCGCCCTGCTGCCTTGTGGCAATTAATATAAGTAAGCTCATTGCTAATAAGCTACCAAGCAAGGCTGCGGCCGAAAGCATAAAACCCGCGCTAATTCCCACAAATGCCATAAGTACAACTACACCAAACGAAGCACCTGACGATATACCGAATAAGTAAGGATCTGATAATGGGTTACGTGTCACGGTTTGTAAAATTAGCCCAGCAATAGCTAACCCCGCACCGGCTAAAAACGCCAATAATGTACGGGGCATTCTTAATTCAAAAATAATACGGCTGGTCAATGAAGCATCATTTAAATAAATAAAACTGTTAAATACATCCTGTATTGAGGTATCTGCAGCACCAAAGCTCAATGCTAAAAATAAACTCACTAAGGCAATAGTAATACAGATAATCAGTGCAACTGAATGGCGTACATGCATGGCAAACATATTATTTATAACCATAAAAGTAGGTAATATGAGGCGTAACTTTACCCAATTGAGATTCTTGAGGATGGTTACTAACCTGAGCGCATACACCAAATACATCATCAAGCATGTGCTCAGTCAGTACCTCTGCGGGAGAGCCGGTATGCGTTATTTCTCCATTTTTAATGACGACAAGCTCATCACACATAGCGCTAGCCAAATTAAGATCATGAAACGAAGCAAATACTGTAACACCAAGAGACTTTGCCAGCTCCATAACCTGTATTTGATATTTAACATCAAGGTGGCTAGTGGGCTCATCCATAATTAACAGCTGAGGTTGCTGAACAATAGCACGTGCAATGAGTGCGCGCTGCTTTTCGCCCCCAGAGAGCGATTCAAAATTTTGATTTGTGTGCAGCTCAAGCCCTACCGTTTTTATAGCTAGAGTGATTTGTTGTTTTTCGCTTTGCGATGTTGAACTAAATAACGATTTATGAGGCGTTAGGCCAAGAGCCACAACATCAAATAACGACAAATTAAAATGCGATGGCGCCTCTTGTAAAACAACAGCAACGCACTTTGCATATTCATCACTTTTAAGCTGCCAAATATCATGGTTATTAAACTCTATAACCCCTTCATTAGGCTTATTAAAACGATATAAACAACGCAGTAAACTCGACTTACCTGCACCATTAGGGCCAATTAAGCCCACAAATTTACCTTCAGGTATTTGCACATTAATGTGTTTGAGAATAGGTTTATTTGCTATTCCCCACGAGAGATTTTGAACGTTTAATAATGGTGCTTTAGTTTGCAATACTCTGTCCTAGACACGAGTACCCACTTGTAATGCAACCACCAAAAAGGAGTACATTAAAATTAGCATGAGTAGGCCCGCTCATTAAAAATTGATTTGTATCTGACTTAAAGCATAGCGCTAATTACAGTTGCGGGAACAGTTGAGGAATTGCACCTCATTCCAAATGAAGCTCTATTATGGGCGGGTAAGTAAATAATTTAAAGCAAAAAAAACCGCGCTAATTACAGCGCGGTTAAAAAGGGAGTGTTTTAACTCGTCGTTAAAACTTATATTCCATACCTAAACCTAAGTAATCTTGGTCTACGTTGTTGTCCATATCAAAGCTTGAGTAAAAGCCAAATACTTTAATGTTTTTGTTAAGCTTGTGATCAACACCCACTGAAATAGCTGTTTTATCATCACTATCGTCAAAGTCCATTGCTTGGTACTGAACTTTAAACGTATTTTTACCCATGCTGTATGCTGCATTTAATAAGTAACCGTCACCTTCAGCTGAACCGTCTACTTTTTCTTGAGTTTGGTACATAGCACCGAGTTTAAAGTCTTCAACTTTACCTTGGATTGACGCACGTACAACATCGTAACCATTTACTTCGCTGTCAGCTGCAATTGAGGCATATACCGCACTCTTTTTAAGTGCTGAATCACCGTAAGTTACTGCCATTGAGTAACCGTTATCAGCATCTACATCATCCTCAGCAATAAAAGTAGCAAGTACTTTAAAACCTTCGTATGAGTTAGAAGTATATGTAATTGAATCACCTAAACGGTTTTCACCCTTGAATACGTTTTTAATATCGCCTTCAAGGTCATTAAATAAATCGAGTTTACCTTGCGCTTGTTTAAACGCCGTGTCGTTACGACCCACTACTACCTGACCAAACGAGCCTTTAACACCAACATATTGGTTACGCGCAGAAATATTATCGTCGTCGCCTTTTGAGTCTGCATCAGTTACATCAACTTGAAACTCAAACTTATAAACTGCTTCTAAGCCATCGGTAATTTTTTCAGAACCTTTAAGGCCAAAACGAGATGCATTACTTTTAATTTCAGTGAACGACCCTTCGCCGTCATCTGTAGACTGAACAGTCACATTTGCTTTACCGTAAACATCAACGTCAGCAAGTACATTAAAAGATAAACCACTTAGCAAAGCGACACATAAGCTCGATTTTACAAATTTCATGTTATTTCCTCGATAATCACAAAAGACTAATTTTTAAAACGACTGCAGTTTGTCACCACTAAATGACAGAAATATTACAAATGAAATATTTTTGACTTTTAAAGTTAATAAAACTGCATTATTTATGAAATCAAAAGGACATGAACATCAATCATACAAATATGTACCCACTTAAAACCCAATTACTAAGCATGTGCCTTAATGGTAGGTAGTAAATTTATGAGTGTTTCTATCAGTTCCTTTTGTTCGTTATCTCTATGGTAGGCTACAAATATATCTCTTGACGTATTTTCTACATTTTTTACATGAAATAATTCACCATTTTCTAAATGTTGCTCAACCAAAACATGTGGAATAAATGCGCTACCACCACATTGTAGTATTAAATCGAGTGCAATTCGTCCGGTACTTGTTCTAAAGTAAGGAGGCGTTTTACCGGTAAACTGGCGTGCATGCCAAAGTGAAAATGTCGTTCCCCAGTCAACATACACGTACTGATTATCAAAAAAGTTTTCGTTTGTTGCAGTGTCATACCCACTTACAGGAATAATAGGCAGTTCACAAATACGCTCAACAACTAACTCATCTACTTTTGGTGGATCAAATAAAATGGCTAAATCAAGCGTGCGCTCAAGCAATAATCGCGTGCTTTCTTGCTGGGCTTTAACTTCAGCAACCAAAGAGACTCCCGGCATAGCCGACACAATATTAGTAATACCAAACTGCAAAAAGGCATCCCAAATATTAGGCGTCCCGGCCAAGCTAATTTGTTTATGCATATTATCAGCAAGGGCTACATCTACTTTGGCGCGCTGCATACCAGTTATGATCATTTGCGCATGAGGCAACAACCGCTCACCAGGCGCTGTTAATTGAATATTATTACGCTGGCGAATAAATAAATTAACACCAAGCCCTTGCTCTAATTGACGAATACGAAAACTGACCGCCGACTGCGTTATATAGAGGTTCTCTGCGGCTTTACCGAAATGACGCGTGCGCACTACTTCAACAAATGTTTTTAATAAATCGATATCCACTTTTTTATCCTCACGATAAAAATAACTTGTTTAAAAAAATGCCAAACTTGCATCATACTCCAACTAATTAATAGGGTATGAGGATATAGCTATGAGCATTAACATTTCACTACTACGCCAAGCATTTGTTAGCCAACGTCAATTTTATGATGATCAAAATTTTCCACGTGGTTTTAGCCGCAGCGGAAATTTCACCTTATTAGAAGCCAGTATACTAGAACAACATGGCATTGTTTTAAAAGGTTTATATAGTAAGACGATTGAACCACAAAATGGGCACCAAGAAAATTTTGTAGCCGTAGTAACTGGCTCACAAGAACCCACTAATCCGATTGAGCGAGCATGGCTAAAATACCTAAAGCTTACGACATGTAAAACGAAGTTTCATACCTTATTTGGCCGCTCAAAAATATCGAGCCCTGCGCCAATAAATCATGAACGTTTTTCAGAATCAGATAGCCTATAACACACTCAGCTATTTGCTTTTTGGCGCTTTTACGGTTACAAAGTGTATTAAGCAATTTTTTTGCATAATATAAACTGGGTGTTCCGTGAAGCGAAAAATATTAATAGTTGAAGATACACCTGCTATAGCGCTTGTGCAGAAACATATAGCGCTAAAAGTAGGCTACGAAGTAGATGTAGCAGAAACGTTAGCACAAACAAAAATACTAATTAGTCAAAATAATTACTTTTGCGCTGTTGTAGATTTTATTTTGCCTGATGCGCCAATGGGTGAAGCGATTCCCTGCACCGTTGACGCTGAAATTCCTACCATTGTTATGACGGGAAATATAGATAAAAAAACGCGTAACATGGTAGAAAAGTACCCTATTATTGACTATATAATAAAAGAAAATAAACAGGCCTATCAATATCTTGAAAAACAGTTAAAACGTTTACCTCGCAATGAAAATGTAAAAGTACTAGTTGTTGATGACTCTATATCTACCCGCCACTATGTTGTGAGCTTATTGTTACGTCACAAATACCAAGTATCCGAAGCTGAAGATGGAAAAAAAGCACTAGAAGTTCTTGCTAACTCACCCGATATCTCAGTGATCATTACCGACAACGAGATGCCCAACATGAACGGCGATGAGTTGTGTAGCGAAATTCGCAGAATTTACAGTAACGATGAAAAGGCAATTATTGGTATTTCTGGTGCTGATTCATCTGAGCTATCAAGCTTATTCCTAAAAAATGGTGCAAACGATTACCTGCATAAACCGTTTAATAACGAAGAGTTTTATTGCAGGCTAAGCCAAAACGTTGGCATGCTTGAACAAATAGCGACAATAAAACGCCAAGCCAACACAGATTACCTAACTGACCTCCCTAATCGTCGTTATTTCTTTGAGCAAGCAAATAACTCTCTTAAAGAGCTTAGTCTCAAAAAGGTAAACGGCGCACTGGCCATGATTGATATAGATCACTTTAAATCTATTAACGACACTTATGGCCATGATGCAGGCGACCAGGTTTTAAAAGGGCTGGCTATCTGCCTTAAAAAATACTTTAAAAAATATTTAGTTGCGCGTTTAGGTGGCGAAGAATTTGCTGTTTATTTTGCAGATGAAACCCCGCAAGAAGCGCTTAAACGACTCGAAGGGTTTAGGTATTTTGTAGAAAATAATAGCCAAGAATTTAGTAAAGAGAAGATAAAACTGACCATTTCAATAGGCTTTTCTACAGGACCTGTTTATCAAATGGATACGTTATTAAAACAGGCCGACCAAAAACTTTACGAGGCGAAAGAATCCGGCCGAAATAAGGTAGTCAGTTAAACTAAAATTTAAGCAATTTCGGCGGCTGTAATGGCCGCTTTTTTACGCTTACGTGATTGATGGTAAGAATCCCAACTAAAAATAGCCAGAGCACTCCAAATACATGCAAAGGTAATAAGCCTTTCTGTATCAAATACCTCATCGTAAAACACCACGGCAAGTATAAACATTAAACTAGGCCCTATATATTGGAAAAAGCCTAAGGTTGTATATTGCAAGCGCTTAGCGGCACCTGTAAAGCAAAGCAGCGGCAATGTGGTAACAATACCAGCACTAATAAGAAGTAAATTAGTAAGCCAATCGTTATTTGGCAGGCTTGAAGTAGCAGAAGGTGCCATCATCCACCAATAAACCAACGCCACTGGTAGTAATATTAACGCCTCGAGCAAAATGCCCGGCAACGCCTCAACAGGAAGCTTTTTTCGTAACAGGCCATAAAGTGCAAACGATATCGCGAGTGAAAAAGCAACAACAGGGAACGAGCCAAAACTCACCAACTGTAATATCACACCCGAGAACGCAAGCCCAACAGCCACACCTTGAAATTTTCGGAGGCGTTCACCTAAAAAAAGCATGCCTAATAAAACATTTAACAGCGGATTTATGTAATAGCCTAAACTTGCATCGAGCATATGGTTATTGTTAATCGCCCATATAAATAATCCCCAGTTAAAACCAAGTAGCCCCGAGGTGACAACCAGCATTAGCATCAGTTTGGGCTGTATTATAATGTGCTTAATTTTACGCCAGTACTTTAAAACACTTACCACTAAAATTAAAAATACGACTGACCACACAACACGATGCATTAATATTTCAAATGCAGTCACATGTTGTATTAACTTGAAGTAAATGGGAGCAAGACCCCACATAACAAAAGCAAGACAGGCAAATATTGCGCCTTTACGCTGCTCGGTAACAATTGGCATAGTAAACACTTAGTGATTTAAAAGGTCGCCAGTTTACTCGCCAAACAGGTTTTATCCAACTAAATACGTGCCCGTGCCAAAAGCGATTTGTACAGATTGCTCATTATGTAATTCCATTCGGCACACGCACACTTTATTACCTGAACGAATAAGCGTGGCACTGGCGGTAAACACATCCCCTTTTCCTGGGCGCAAATAATCGGTGCGTAAATCAATAGTGCCTAGTGTTGCTAATTTTTTTTGTACACTGTTCATATCTAAATCGGTCAGCTTATCTATCACACTCGCCGCTGCGAGCATACCACCGACGTTATCGAGCACCGCTGAAATAATCCCACCATGAAGAATTTTTTGGGCTGGGTTACCTATAAAAACATCCTGCCACGGGAATGTAATTTTAGCTTGTTCTGGGCTAAGCAATTCTACCGATATATTTAAAAATTGATTAAACGGCATACCATTTACGAATAGCGCCCCCACTTGTTCAATTAACATTTCTTTATTCATTATTATTCTCTGATATTAATAGGTACATCGAGTAAAACATACCTTGTTTAAAACTACGAGCGTAAAGCTAAAGACATCTTATAAAAAAAACACTAAAATACCCGCCAATGAATACATCTACACTACCTTCAAGCACCTTAGTGCGAAAACCCGAGACTGTCCTCAAACAAGTGTTTGGTTACAGCGAGTTTCGAGATGGCCAAAAAGCCGTTATTGATGCCACTTTAAATGCTCAGGACACACTTGTTTTGCTACCCACTGGTGGCGGAAAATCTGTGTGTTATCAAATTCCGGCGTTAGTTCTTGAAGGGGTGACCATTGTTATCTCGCCACTTATTTCGCTTATGCAAGATCAAGTCGCGCAGCTTCAAGCTTTGGGTGTAAAAGCGGCATATGTTAATAACAGCCTAGCTCGCGAAGAACAGCAACGTGTTTATCAGCAACTTCACCAAGGGCTTATTAAACTATTGTATGTAGCCCCCGAAAAAGTATTACAACGTGACTTTTTAGAGCGATTATCGCATTTAAAAATAAGCTTATTTGCGATCGATGAAGCGCATTGTGTGTCGCATTGGGGTCATGATTTTAGACCGCATTATTTTCGCTTAAACGAACTTAAGCAACGCTTTGCCCATGTGCCTATGATGGCCCTTACAGCGACGGCCGATAAAGCCACACGCTTTGATATTGTTGAACAGTTAAAACTTCAGCAGCCTTACATTCATACTGGCAGCTTTGATAGACCTAACATTCGTTACACCATAGAAGAGAAATTTAAACCTATGGTGCAACTATTACGCTACTTAAAAGAACAAAAAAACCAAAGTGGCATTATTTATTGTACTAGCCGAAAGCGTGTTGACGACATAGCAGAAAAACTTGCCGACGCAGGCCTTAATGCAGCCGCTTACCATGCAGGTATGAGCAACGAACAACGCCAGTTTGTGCAAACAGGGTTTGCCCGTGACGATATTCAAATAGTGGTGGCAACCGTGGCTTTTGGTATGGGGATTAATAAACCCAATGTACGTTTTGTTTTGCACTACGACATTCCCAAAAGTATAGAAGCATACTATCAAGAAACAGGAAGAGCAGGACGCGATGGCTTAGCCGCCGAAGCAATTATGTACTTTGATCCTGCCGATATAGGCCGTGTAAGGCGCTTTTTTGAAGATATTGACGACGAGCAACGTCGCCGTGTAGAAGAGCAGCGCTTTAATGCCATGGCAAGCTTTGCTGAGGCACAAACGTGCCGCCGTCAGATACTACTTAACTACTTTAGTGAATACCAACGCGAGCAATGTGGTAACTGTGATATTTGCTTAAACCCACCAAAAAGCTTTGACGGTACGCTTGTTGCCCAACAAGCGCTTTCGTGTGTATACAGAGCTGAACAGCGATTTGGTTTAGGATACATTGTAGAGCTATTACGTGGCGCCAACACGAGTCGTATTCGCGATAACAACCACCATCAGTTGAGCACTTACGGCATAGGTAAAGACAGAAGCAGTGAGTTTTGGCTGAGTATTTTACGCCAATTAATCCACCAAGGATTACTAAGCCAAGATATAACACAAGGCGCCTCTTTGCGCTTAACCGAAGCCGCCCGCGCTATATTAAAAAGCGAATACGCGCTGCAATTAGCTGAACCTCGCTTACAAGCAAAACACGTATATCAAGATAAGCTAGCGCAATTTAATTATGATAAAAAACTATTTGCTCGCTTGCGTTCATTACGTAAAGAACTTGCAGATGCCGACGATGTGCCACCGTATGTGGTATTTAATGATAAAACGTTAGCCGAAATGGCGCAGCTAATGCCCACGAACGACAGTGAGTTTTTAAAAGTGTCTGGCGTTGGTTTTACCAAGTTAAACAAATACGGCGGAGCTTTTTTAACAGCAATTCGCAACTACTTAGCCACACAATAAGCCAATTATGAGCAAAATAGATTACGACCACACGCACCAATGCATCATCATTACCCCAACAGAGCCGCCACACGATGAAGACTTTGAGCTATGGAGTACCTTATTTTTACACTCAGATGATATCGCTATTAGCGAGTATTCGGCGGGAGCGGATAGGCATCAGGTACGTTTTTCTTATAGCCAACAAGCGTTTAACCTAAATTACGAACACTACAGCCAAAGTATTTGGATTAACGGCGAAGGCCCAGAAGCTGAGCACTTATTAGCAGCGCTGGCCTATTACTTAAGCTAAATTAATTATTTTGTTAACACCCATGCTTTTTACTTACAATTAAATAACAATGATGTAAGCTGATATCACGGTAGTCGTTTGCTACGCAGTAGATAAGAGGCTTAATGGTTAGTAATACGTGGTTTTCGCCCTATTGTGGTGGGTTAATTTGTCTTTTTTTATTAATGCCTTGCGCCTTTGCTGAGCAATTTCCTTCAAACATTGGTAGCTGCCCTCTTGAGTCATCAATAAATTTGAGCGAAGAAAAACTACGTCGCCAAATTAACGATGAAACAGTGCTTGTTGCCGCAAAGCCTGATGCAAGAATTGCCACCATTACGCTTGAGCAACTCAACGTATTTAATACCCACCTTGAAGAAGAAAATAACGCATTGTTTAGGTTTGCTAACCGCGCACACATTCAAACTGAGCCTGAGGTAATTAAAAATTTACTGCTTTTTAGCTCTGGCGACCTTTACGATGCCAAAAAACTTTCTGAATCAGAGCGTCTGCTGCGAAAAGAAAACTACCTATACGACGCACAAATTAGCGCAACAGAAAACTGTGATGGCGATATAGATGTTAAAGTAATTACCCGTGATTTATGGACGCTCTTACCAGAAATAAACTTTAGCCGTAGCGGAGGCGAAAATAAATCGAGCATTGGTTTTAGAGAATCAAACTTGTTTGGCTGGGGTAAAAGGTTGTCTTTTTCTCGCACAACCGACAGCGACCGCAGCGGTTATTTATTTGTTTACGACGATCCTAATATTTTTTCTAGCCGCTACCGTGGTCGCGTAGAGTATGCCGATAACAGCGATGGAAAGCGTCATTTACTTGAGCTTACTTATCCATTTTATGCCATAGACACACCTTACAGCTACGGTATTTTAAGCTACTCAGAGCAGCGAGAAGAATCCTTATATCGGCGCGGTAAAGAAATTAGTGAATTTGATCAAACAACCGATCTCAATCGCATTTTTATTGGTCATTCTAAAGCATTAAGTAATAGCTGGACCCAGCGAATTAGCTTAGGTTATGTAGATGAGCAGCATACATTTACTGCTATTCAAACCACGCTTGAGCCTTTAGCTAAAGATAGAAGCTACAGTTATCCCTATATTAGCGGCCATTGGCTTGAAGATAATTTTATTAAAGTACGAAATTTTGACAGTATTTATCGCACTGAAGATTTAAACCTAGGCTGGAATGCACAAGCATTACTCGGTTACTCAGATGAGTCATTAAGTGATGACGATAGCCGTTTGGTGTATTCGCTTAATGTTAAAACAGCGCACTTTTCTGGCGATAATACGCTTTGGCGTTTTAGCACGAACCTAGAGGGATTTTGGAACAAAGAACAAAAACAACTCGAAAATTTTAAAGCAACTTCGCAAGTACAATATTATCTAAATACAAGTGTTGATCAGTCTTGGTATGTAAAAGGTCGCGTGCAATATGCAAAAAATCTAACTGCCGACCAACAGCTTACCTTAGGTGGCGAGACAGGCCTGCGTGGTTACCCTATGGATTACCAACATGGCAACCGTAGCTTTTTAGTGAGCCTAGAAAAACGCTACTACTGGGAGTACGATTTGCTACAACTATTTAAAGTAGGTGGCGCAGGCTTTATAGATATTGGTAGAGCATGGTTTAATGACCAAACAAATGGTGAAAATAATCATGTACTCAAAAATGTAGGCGTTGGTTTGCGCCTAGCACCAAGTAGAGCAAATGCAGGAACTATGATCCACCTTGATATAGCCGCCCCCATAGATAGCGCCGACGATGTCGACTCTGTACAGTGGCTTGTCAGTGTAAAAAAATCTTTTTAAATAGCTACTTAGCACCAAAATAACACGCTAAACTAAGGCCTTTAAGCTAGTTAAGACTCATCTAACACGTTGCTTTATTTACTACTTTTAATTGTCACATAACTGCAAAAGGCGCTATTTTGGAATTTTTAGATGTTTTAGAATTACTCACCAATCAATATAAACTCATAGTTACTATTATTGCCTTGTTACTGTTTCCAGTGCTTTTAAAGCTAACTAAAAAGCTACTTGAAAAAGCCATTAAAGGTAAAGTTGATTTGCACCGTAAATACCGCGCAGAGTTACTTCTTAAAATTATTCTTGCCTTTGTCATGTTATGTTTAGTGCTGGTATTTTGGGGTATTGAACTAAGAGGATTATTGGTTCTAGGCTCGTCACTATTTGCAATGTTAGGTGTAGCGCTATTTGCAGCATGGTCATTATTAAGTAACCTGACCGCGTTTTTATTAATGTTTATTCAAAACGACTGCCGTGTTGGCTTTTGGGTACGCATTATCGATGGCGCAAACCATATTGAAGGGCGAATTGTCGAAATGGGCTTAATGAATGTCGTCCTTGAACATATTGATGGGCACCGCGTCATTTACCCTAATAACTTATTTGTTACCCGCCCTGTTTTGGTTTTAAACGCAGAACCTAAACCATCAAAAGCACCTGCTGTTAAACGTATTATAGGCCCTAAAAAATCATAATTTTTATATAAAAAAAGCCGCTTTAATGATTAAAGCGGCTTTTTACTAATTGCTTAAGTATTAGTTATTTAGCTCTGCAGTTTTTAGCTCATCTTCTAAATCATTTATTCCATCAATAAATGTTTCTAGCTGCTGCTCAACCACGCTATTGTCGTTTGCAAAGTAAGCAATGTGGAATACAGCATCGCCTTCATTTACTAATGGCATAGTTTGCTGACCTATAATAATCCCACTTCGTGGCGCACGCAGTTCTAGCTCAGAATCACCAAGTGGACTACTTATAAACGCCAGTACTTGCCCTTTTGTAACACGCTCTCCTAACGAAACTTGAGCGCGCACAATACCATCTACTTCAGCACGCACCCAACTTGTTGAACGCGCAATGATAGGCTCAGGTATTTTTTTAGGGCGTTTACCACGCATCATTTTTAAATGACGCATTACATAATCAACACCTTGTACACCTGCGGCTATTGCAATCGGGTCAAAACGCAGTGCTTCACCCGCTTCGTAAGTAATAACCGGTATGCCTAAATTCGCCGCTTCACTTCTTAATGAACCATTACGCAATGACGCATCTATTACTGCTGGTGTGCCAAAGGCTTTGGCCATCTGCGCCGTAGCTTCATCCGCCAAATTTGCACGTATTTGTGGCAAGTTTGTTCGGTGTATAGCCCCAGTATGTAAGTCAATAATATGTGTGCAATGCACTGCAACTTGATTGAAAAACATATACGCCATACGACCCGCTAGCGACCCTCTTTCAGAACCTGGAAAACTGCGGTTCATGTCACGACGGTCGGGTAAATAGCGCGACTTATGAATAAAACCAAATACGTTAACAATGGGTACCGCGATAAGCGTGCCACGTAGCTGGCTTGGATCTATTTTAGCCAGTAATTGACGAACAACTTCTACCCCATTTAATTCATCACCATGAATAGCGGCACATACCATCAGTACAGGGCCTTCCATTACGCCATTAACAACCTCTATTGGTATATTAAGGGGTGAGTGGGTATAAAGCTTTGCAGCTTCTAAAGCTAACGTTTTGCGTTCACCAACACCAATGCTTTCACCTAATAAAGTGAAAGGACGGTTAATTTTAACCTTTGCCACGAGTTGCGGTTCCTTTGATTGAGGCATTTTTTTCGATGAAATCAATCACCATGCCAGCAATGTCTTTACCTGTTGCTATTTCTATACCTTCAAGACCTGGTGATGAGTTAACCTCCATCACTAAAGGCCCACGAGATGAGCGAAGTAAATCTACACCCGCTACATTTAAGCCCATTGCTTTTGCTGCAGCAACGGCGGTTTTACGCTCTTCAGGCGTAATGCGAACTAGTGTAGCGCTACCGCCACGGTGAAGGTTTGAACGGAACTCACCTTCTTGCGCTTGGCGCTTCATCGCTGCAATTACTTTATCGCCTAACACAAAACAGCGAATATCCGCACCACCCGCTTCTTTAATGTATTCCTGAACCATAATATTGGCTTTTAAGCCCATGAAAGCTTCGATTACACTTTCAGCAGCTTTGCGCGTTTCAGCAAGTACAACACCAATACCTTGTGTGCCCTCTAGTAATTTAATCACAACCGGTGCACCGCCAACCATTTCGAGTAAATCTTTCACGTCATCAGGTTTGCTCGCAAACCCCGTTACAGGCATGCCTACACCCTTGCGTGATAATAACTGTAACGAACGTAATTTATCGCGTGAACGAGAAATAGCCACAGATTCGTTTACTGGGTATACCCCCATCATTTCAAACTGGCGTAAAACGGCACAGCCATAAAATGTTACCGATGCGCCAATACGCGGCACAATGGCATCGAAATCTTTTAAGTTTTCACCGCGATAGTGAATTTCTGGCTGTTCAGAGTTTATATTCATGTACGAGCGAAGTGCGTCTATCACTTTCACTTCGTGCCCACGAGCCTCTGCAGCCTCGATTAAACGACGTGTTGAATATAGCTTTCTGTTACGAGATAAAATACCGATTTTCATAGTTAAAACCTTAACTAAATTTTATAGCATTAGTGCTTAATAGCTGCTTTTTATGCAACTTAAGCCCAATACTTTTTATAATAAATGAGATAATGCCGTGTCAACAATGACACGATTCTCCATGGCTGTTCGACCTAGCAACATTCTAAACTTCATGGTTGCACGGCTTGTGAGGGTGACTTCAATAGGCCAGCTATGTTCACCCGCATGTAATGTTGTTTCTATAAAATAACGCAGCTGTTTTTCACCACTGGAACTGGTTACGTATTTCATTTTTTTCACTTTAGCATTACAAGTAATTTGAGTTTCTTCGTCATCTTGTAACGGTTGAGCTGTAAATTTAACCCACTTTTCGCCATCAACTTCGTATTCTTCAATGTTAATTGCATGAATACATGAAGTGCGTGCACCAGTGTCAACTTTAGCCTTGATCCGCTCAATACCAAGCTCAGGTAAACTTAACCACTCACGCCAACCTATTGTTATTTTTGTCGTCATAAATGTGCCCTTAGTAAAAAAGAGGTTTATACGCTACGGGTGAAAAAACACCAACGAAATAAATTTATCTAGTCGATGAGTAAATTAAATTGATCTTTTAAGGTAACTCATCACACAATGCGCGCCTTGCTGAGCATAAAATTAAATCAGCACTATGACTATACTTAAATTGAATATGTTTTAACTTATTAAAAGTAAATATGTTTTGGGTATGTAGATACACTATAGTTTACAGTATTAAAAATACACTCTTTTGAGATCTTATTATGATTAATGGTTTGCTTCATGCCCTAGTGCTTGATGAAAAAGGCGGTACACGTGCTGTTAAAAGCAGCGAAGACCTTCACAACTGGAAACCTGAGCAAGGTAAATTATGGGTCCATATGGATTACAGCCAAACCGACGTAGTCAACTGGCTCAAACACTGTGAGCTTTTAACCGATTATGAGCTAGAGTCATTTACGGCGGATGAAACACGCCCACGTATCACGCAGTCTGCAAATGGACACATGCTGTTTTTGCGCGGTGTAAACTTAAACCCAGCGCAAAGCCCCGAGGACATGGTGTCGGTACGTTTATTTATTAACGAAAATATCGTCATCACTTCGCGTAAACGTCGCCTTTTATCTATTGACGATGTACTTAACTCGTTAAAAGACAATAAAGGCCCGTGTTCTATATCAGAGCTTGTGTGTGCTATTACACAAAAGCTGACTTCACGTATGCAAAGTGTTATTGACTCGTTAGATGAAACACTTGATGGCTTTGAAGAAGAAATAGACGAGCCAAGCAAGCGTTTTGATAACCAAGCGCTATCGCAGTTACGCCGCCAAACTATTGCGCTTAAACGTTATTTAAAGCCTCAAAAAGAGGCGCTCACTACAATGGTAAACGGTCATTATGAGTGGCTTTTAAATGACGATAAGGCAAAGCTAAACGAAACCACTAACTTACTTATTCGCTACCTTGAAGAATTAGACAGCTCAATAGAGCGTGCACAAATTATTCAACAAACAGTTACTAACCATGTTTCTGAGCAGCTAAACCAACGTATGTATGTGATGTCGGTAGTAGCTGCCTTGTTTTTACCGCTAGGCTTTTTAACAGGCTTGCTAGGGGTAAACGTTGGGGGAATTCCAGGCACAGACAACCCCTATGCATTTACGCTGTTTATTGTTTTTTTAGTGATACTTACTGGTGGTATTGGTGTGTATTTTAAAAATAAAAAGTGGCTCTAATAGTATTAAGTAATCTATCTGGAGGCTAAAAAATCATGTCGATGACAGGGCAAATATTTTGTTATTCTAAATACCTAAGTTTAAACCAGTGCCTCCCTGGTTTAGCCCTTCAAGTTTATTAAGTATTGATATAAACCTGATATAGCCATCAATTAAAAACTAAAAAGGCGCGCATTATTAAATGCTCGCCTTTTTTATTTTTCATACTTGAGTCGCTAATTACTCTTGAAAGTAAGTGCCCCAACCGTCGTACTCAACGTCGCACTCAACAGCAAGTGCTGCTAGTTTATCAACGTCTTCCATAATAACGTCTACGTCTAGCTCAGCTTCTACGACTATGTCGAAGCTCCAAATTTTGCTGCCGTCTTCAAGCTCAAGCTCTGCTGGCTCTTCAACATCGTAGCCTAATTTAAAAGCAGCCAATGCGGCTTGCTCTAGTTTAGGGAAGTCTTCACACACAAAGTGGTGTTCTACTTCATAAAGTATTTCAGGATCTGATCCATCTTCAAGTAATGAACTTACGATGTCTTCACTTATTTCGCGCCAGTTTTCCATTATTTCTCTCTCACTTGAGCATCTAATTCGTTTATTTTAGCAGCCATAACAGTATGTACGTTTTGAGCGTGCTCTCGCGCACTTATACTTTTATCAAGTGATATAGGCGCTAACATTTCGATGTAAATTGTACCATTATCCCAACGATTTAGCTTAATGGTTTTATGCGTTGTATTCATACACACGGGAACCACTGGCACGTCCGCACTCATCGCGGTATGAAAAGCACCTGTTTTAAAAGGTAATAAACCGCGCCCATAGCTTCGTGTACCTTCTGCAAATACCCATATAGATAACCCATTTTTCTTAATTTTTTCAGCTGCTTTTGAAATAGTACCAGCCGCTTTTGAACGATTTGCTCTATCTATTAAAATATTGCCCGACAGCCAATAAAGTTGACCAAAAAACGGGATCCACTTTAGGCTCTTTTTACCAAGACTTACACAGTTTTTTGGTACCATTGCTGGTACTGTAAATAAATCATAACTATTTTGATGATTTGCAACGTACACTGCAGGGCCAATATTTTCAGCATCTTGATGGCGTGTCAGCACTAATTTAACACCGATCATTTTGGCCATAGAACCAAACCAACCTGCAATTATGTGAACATTATTTGGGTGAAAAGGCCTGACTAATGAAAGTAATAAACCAAAAATACAACTCAATAATATAAACATAAACATAATAAAAACACGTATTACAGCTAACAAACTCGTTCTCCAAATCAATTGTGTGCGGTGCGCATGTCATTACGCACTATGACACTATTATAGCGTTTTTTTGTAACACAGACGAGACAATAGCGAACAACTGTACGCTCAAATAGAGTCAATGCTAAAATTAATTGCTTAACACGTAACAATAAAATGGTAAAAATTGGGCTCTAAAAACAAAAACGGCCTGCAATTGCAGGCCGTAATACGTGAGCTCAACGCTTATGATTCATCTACTGTACTTTCAACAGGCCCTTCATCTTGAGGCGTTAGCTCAACAACAGCTTCATCAACACGCTGCAAGCCTCGCGGTAACTTATTCCCACGACGACCTCGTTCACCATGATAATGCTCTAAATCTGTTGGTTTAAGGGTTAGCTTGCGTTTACCGGCATGCAATGTAACGCTACTCCCTAGAGGGACAACAGCCAGTACTTTCACAAACTCTTCACGAGCCTGTACCTTGGCACCAGGGATAGAAATAATTTTATTACCCTTACCTTTACCTAGTTTAGGTAAATCGCGTAATGGGAATAAAAGCATGCGTCCTTCGTTAGAAATAGCCATACAGTAATCGCTAGCTACATCGCTCACTCTAATTGGCTTGAGTAAAATACCGCCTTTAGGCACGCTCACTAAGGCTTTACCGTTTTTGTTTTTACTCACAAGATCTTTAAAATCAGTGATAAAACCGTAACCCGCGTCCGATGCCATAAGTAATACTTGGCTATCTTCAGCCATAACAACGTGCTCAAAATTTGCACCTGTTGTTAAGTTAAAACGCCCAGTCATTGGCTCGCCTTGGCTACGTGCCGACGGTAAACTATGTGCATCAGTTGCAAATGCACGCCCTGCTGAATCTAAAAATACGGCGGGCTGATTACTCTTACCGCGAGCTGAGGCTCTGTAGGCATCGCCTGAGCGGTAACTTAACCCTTGCGCATCCAAGTCATGGCCTTTACCAACGCGTGCCCACCCTTTGTCAGAAAGAACAACAGTCACTGATTCCGATGGAATTAAATCTTTTTCATTAAGGGCTTTAGCTTCGCTACGTTCAATAACTGGTGAACGACGATCGTCGCCATACATTTCTGCCGCTTCTTGAATTTCTTTTTTAAGCAACGTTGACATACGGCGGTCAGAACCAAGCGTGAGTTCTAATTTATCACGTTCTTTAGCAAGCTCGTCTTGCTCACCACGAATTTTAAACTCTTCAAGTTTAGCTAAATGGCGGAGTTTTAACTCTAAAATAGCTTCTGCTTGTATATCGGTTAAATCAAAGCGCTGCATTAAAATAGGCTTTGGCTTATCTTCACTGCGAATAATTTCAATCACTTCATCAATATTTAAGAATGCTGCTAATAAGCCTTCTAAAATATGTAAGCGCGCCAGTACTTTATCTAAACGATACTGCAAACGACGACGAACAGTCTCGCGCCTAAATATGAGCCACTCACTTAAAATACTACGCAAATCTTTAACCTGCGGACGACCATCTAGCCCCAGCATATTTAAGTTTACGCGGTAGTTTTTTTCTAAATCGGTGGTCGCGAACAAGTGAGCCATTAATGGCTCAGCTTTAATACGATTAGAGCGCGGTATAATCACTATACGTGTTGGGTTTTCGTGATCTGACTCGTCACGTAAATCAGCAATCATAGGCAGTTTTTTTGCGTTCATTTGCGCTGCAATTTGCTCAAGTACCTTACCGCCTGAACATTGATGCGGAAGCGCGGTGATCACAATATCGCCTTGCTCTTCACTATACACCGCACGCATTTTAATTGAGCCTCGGCCGGTTTTGTATATTTTATGAATATCGGCTTTTGGGGTAATTATTTCGGCATCGGTTGGGTAGTCAGGTGCGTGTACTAGCTCTAATAATTCATCAAGCTCTGTCTTTGGTTTGTCGAGTAATAAACAACATGCACTGGCTACTTCTCTAACGTTATGAGGCGGAATATCAGTTGCCATACCAACAGCAATACCGGTAATGCCATTAAGTAAAATATGCGGTAAGCGTGAGGGCAATACAACTGGTTCGTCTAGTGTACCATCAAAGTTTGGTGTCCAATCTACCGTGCCTTGGCCAAGCTCTTTAAGCAGTACTTCAGAAAACTTAGATAAACGCGCTTCAGTATAACGCATTGCAGCAAATGATTTAGGATCATCAGCAGCACCCCAGTTTCCTTGACCATCGACAAGTGGATAGCGATACGAAAACGGTTGCGCCATAAGTACCATGGCTTCGTAACAAGCACTATCGCCATGAGGGTGATATTTACCGAGTACGTCACCCACGGTACGAGCTGACTTTTTGTATTTAGCTGCGGCCGATAAACCTAATTCGCTCATCGCGTAAATAATACGACGCTGCACTGGTTTTAAGCCATCACCAACATGTGGCAAAGCACGATCCATGATCACGTACATGGAATAGTTTAAATAGGCGTCTTCAGTAAAGCGCCCCATTGTTTGTTGCTCTATTCCTTGCATTAGCAAGGTATCTGTATCACTCATTAAAGCTTACCTAGTTTTTCTTATAGCTTACGCGGTAGATTACATTGGCGTAATCGTCACTTACTAACAGACTGCCGTCACCTAACTCTGCAAATGCAACTGGGCGTCCAAATGTTGTTTCGTCTTTCATAAAGCCGGTAATAAACGGCGTGTATTTAGTCACACGGCCTTGCTCTATTGTAGCTATAGCTACTTTGTAGCCTGCTTTTTTACTACGATTCCATGAGCCATGTTCAGCAACAAATAACTGCTCTTTGTAGCTTGCTGGGAATTGTTTTGCGTTGTAAAAATGAATACCTAATGGTGCCACATGGGCAGGCAATGCGAGCGCAGGAGACGTGTAATCAGCAATATTTTTTCCTTCACCAAATTCAGGATCACTAATCGCACCGGCGTGAATATAAGGGAACCCAAAGTGCTCCCCTTCTTTACTTACGCGGTTTATTTCATCTGGTGGAATATCATCGCCCATCATGTCGCGGCCATTATCACTAAACCACAAAGCCTGAGTGCTTGGGTGAAAATCAAAACCAACGGTATTTCGAACGCCCTGCGCTATTGTTTTAATTTGCTTGGTTTCTACGTTTAGTGAAAAAATACGACCAAAGCGCTCGTCTTCGGCGCAAATATTACACGGTACACCTACAGGAATAAGCAATTCGCCTGTGGGTGTGAAACGTAAAAACTTCCAGCCATGGTGGCGCTCTGAAGGCAATGCGTTGTAGATCACATCAAACTTTGGGTCTTTTAATTGGGTGTCTATATTTTTAAAGCGAATAATACGATGCACTTCACCTACGTATAAATCACCCTCTTTAATAGCCAGCCCTGAGGGCATATTTAAACCCTCTGCAATCACAATTTTTTTATCGGCTACGCCATCGCTATTATGATCGATAAGCGCATACACATTACCTGCTTTGCGCGAGCCTGCGTAAACAATGCCTTTTTTTGATACTGCAATTTGGCGCGCATTTTCAACGTCGTCTGCAAATAAACTAAGTTCAAAACCAGGCGCAACACTAAGCTTGTCTAGTATGTTTTTAGCCATTGCAGGCGCACTTATTAAACTTAGTAACAATACACTTGCTAGTAGTTTATTCATTTCTATCTCCTAGTGGCCAACACGCATCATTATACTTGTGCCTTGTTACCATGATCTTCTAACCATTGGCGCCTGTCTGGCGAACGCTTTTTAGCAAGTAACATATCCATCATTTCCATGGTTTGAACTTCTTCATCAAGTGTTAGCTGAACTAAACGTCTTGTATTTGGATCCATGGTGGTTTCGCGAAGTTGCAGTGGGTTCATTTCACCCAATCCTTTAAATCGCTGTACGTTTACTTTACCGCGTTTTTTTTCTGCTTCAATACGGGCCAAAATACTGGTTTTTTCATCTTCATCTAGAGCGTAATATACCTCTTTACCAATATCTATTCTGAATAGTGGTGGCATTGCTACGTATACATGACCTGTTTTTACTAACTGCGGAAAGTGTCGAACAAACAAAGCACATAACAGTGTGGCAATGTGAAGACCATCAGAGTCAGCATCGGCCAATATACAAATTTTATTGTAGCGTAGCCCGCTCATGTCGGCTGAATCAGGATCGATCCCTAAAGCCACCGAAATATCATGCACCTCTTGCGATGCTAATATTTGCCCTGACTCAACTTCCCACGTATTTAAAATTTTACCACGCAGCGGCATTATTGCTTGAAACTCACGATCTCGCGCTTGCTTAGCCGAGCCACCAGCAGAGTCACCCTCTACTAAAAATAGTTCAGTACGGTCGTTATCTGCAGCACTACAGTCGGTAAGTTTACCCGGTAATGCAGGTCCCGCTGTAACGCGTTTGCGCACTACTTTTTTAGCGGCTTTTAAACGACTTTGTGCGTTTGATATACACAGCTCAGCTAACAATTCTGCTGTATCTGTATGTTCATTTAACCAAAGGCTAAATGCATCTTTTACAACACCCGAAACAAGTGCCGCACACGTGCGTGAAGACAGTTTTTCTTTTGTTTGGCCGGCAAACTGAGGGTCTTGCATTTTAACCGAAAGCACATAACTACAGCGCTCCCATATATCGTCTGGGGTAAGTTTTACGCCACGAGGTAATAGGTTTCTAAATTCACAAAACTCGCGCATGGCTTCAAGTAAGCCTTGGCGTAAACCATTAACATGTGTACCGCCTTGCGCAGTGGGGATTAGGTTTACATAACTTTCAGCTATCGACTCACCGCCCTCTGGCAGCCATACAACAGCCCAATCAACACCTTCTATAGCGCTTTTAAACTCACCTACAAATGGGTCTTGTGGCAGCGTTTCGAAACCTTTAACCGCTTCAATTAAATAATCTTTTAAACCGGTTTCGTAAAACCATTCTTGCGTTTCTTTTGTTTGTTTATTAACAAATTTAATACGCAAACCTGGGCAAAGTACCGCTTTGGCTTTTAATAAATGATTAAGCTTGGTAATAGAGTAATTAGCAGAGTCAAAATAGCTGGCATCAGCCCAAAAGCGCACGGTAGTCCCGGTGTTACGTTTACCAACAGTGCCTATAACGTTTAAATCTTCAACTTTATCGCCGTTTTCAAAGGCCATTCTGTATTGCTGTGCATCACGGCGAACCGTTACTTCTACACGTGTAGATAATGCATTTACAACTGAAATACCTACCCCGTGTAAACCACCTGAAAACTGATAGTTTTTGTTTGAGAATTTACCACCTGCATGCAGCTTAGTAAAAATAAGCTCTATACCTGGAATACCTTCCTCTGGGTGAATATCTATGGGCATACCACGACCGTCATCACTGACTTCAAGCGAGTTATCTTCGTGTAGAATTACATCAATCTTAGTTGCATGGCCCGCCATAGCTTCATCGACACTGTTATCGATTACTTCTTGGCCTAAATGATTTGGGCGCACAGTATCGGTGTACATCCCGGGGCGTCTTTTTACCGGATCTAATCCATTAAGTACTTCAATGGCTTCGGCGTTATAATTTTGATCACTCATAGTTTTTATCTTTATATGCGCTAAGGCTATGCTTAACTAGTTTTACGTGATTTTAAGAAAATCTACAATACTTGCAAAGGTTTGTTCAAAGCCAAGATAGCTATGATCGCCACCAAACTCGACCCTTTGCTTACATTGCGAATAATAGTTTACTGCGTGTTGAAAATTTAACACTTCATCGCCTGTTTGCTGTAATAAATACAGTAATTCAGGGTGCTTTAGGTCATCAACAGCCAACGCTTTTAAAGCCGCTATGTGGCTGCTATTCAATTCATAATGATAATCTTGATACGGATTATAATTTAAACCAAGCAACGGCTTTAATAAAGTGTATGGCGCAACCGCGGGATTTATAACCACAGCAGGAATTTGATAACGCTGCGATAAATACGTGGCAAAAAATCCACCTAATGAGCTACCTAATAAAACAGTATTAGGTGTAAGTAATTGCTCAAGCGCTATGATGGCTTGTATGGGCTCATGGTTTAGGCACGGTACACAATAGTCAACGTCATAGTGTGCCATAAGCTCGCCAAAGCGCACAGCTTTATATGATTTATCTGAGCTATTAAAACCATGAATATAGATTACCCGTTTAGCCATACTACTTCCATATCTGTGCTTATATTCTCTTTTTTCGTGCTAATACATATCAACCTGTATGCTGGCCCATAGTCTTGCTGTATCCATTCGGGGCTGTGTTTTTTAAACTGCACTGAACTGGCTGGGGTCGCGTAAATGGGAAGCGCTCTAAACGTTTGAATGTATTCGTTATGAACATGACCATGAAACAAGCCTAAAACGTTTTCGCTATTAACTAAAATATTAAGTAATTGCGGCCCGTTTTCGAGCATGTGTTTGTCTAGGTAGCCATCAATGGGGAGTGGGTTATGGTGACAAAACATAATTTTGGAACTCGCCGAAGCAAACAGCCGTTCGGTAATTTCATTCAAATGCGTGCCTGTTACCCACCCTGCAGGCGTTGGCCCTTTAGAATTAATAAGAAGTAACTCAACGCCATTTGCCACTATATGTTTAGCGCGATTTATTTGCCCACCACTCATTCGGTTAAGCTGAGCGATGTCATCATGGTTACCTGGAACCCAAAAAACAGGGCATGTTAAATCACTTTGGTTAATCAGCTCACTAAATAAAAAATAGGACTCTGGGCTATGATCTTGCGTAAGGTCGCCGCCAAATATTACAAAATCAAGGGATTGCTTAGCCATATGAGCCAGCGCCTGTTCAAAGTAATTCGCCGTATTTACGCCAAAGTACTCACCTGCTTTATTTGAGAATAAATGACAATCGGTAACATGTGCTATGCGTAGCGACGACTTATCAATGAGGTAAGGTTCATCAAACCAAGCCATTATTTACATCCCAATTCAGCGTTGCTTGTCCGTGTTCTACACAGGCTACAAGCCAGTCGTATAAAAATGCATTGAGTTGATATTTTTCATCTTTTTGGTGCATTTTTGGATTAGGGTAACCATAAGAAGGCTTAATACGCTGATGATAATCGTGATGGATAATTTCAGCCACTTTAGCATCGTGATACAACCTCACAGTTAAATAAAGCGGTGCAATCCCCTTTACCATGCCGCTTAGCTGCTTAATAGAAATATCCATAGTGTATTTTGCACTGCCATCAACCTTAGTCGCAAACTCACTGTTCCCCAACTTCACTTCTCGGCTGCAGCCAATCGCTCGTTCAGCCGGTAACAATTTTAAAAGTCGTAAGTAATTGTGCTCACAAAGCGTTAAATACTTTGGGAGGCTTTGGATATATCTATTTGTTGCTAATTGTACTGTCAAAATACCACCATTATACTGTGAGCCAATTTGTGGCTATGAAGAAGAGTCTGTCCACTTGTGTTTCATTTTTTCATGGTTAAGCGCAAGCCACTGCATGCAAATAACGGTTGCAGCATTATCCATTTCACCATTGTTGAGGCGAGTTAGCGCATCATCAACGCTGAGTACATGAGTTTTTATATCTTCACCTTCGGTTTCAAGGCCATACACACCAGACTCAACGTCACTTAAATCGGCTCGTGCAAGATATAAATGTAACCGCTCTGTTGTACCACCAGGGCTTGAAAGGTACGAAAGCATAAATTCAAGCTCTGTTAAATTAAGCCCAGCTTCTTCGTACGCTTCTTTCTTTACGACCGATTCATAATCGTCACTGCCGTCAGTCATTCCAGCAATACATTCTAGTAGCCAAGGTGAATGTTTGCTTTTAATAGCCCCAATACGTATTTGTTCTATTAAAAGCACAGTGTCTGATATGGGGTCGTAAGGCAACACAGCAATGGCGTCTCCACGCTCTAAAATCTCGCGACTAATAAGTTCTGATTTACCGCCCGCAAACAAGGCATGTTCAAACTGATACAAATCAACCTGAAAAAAGCCTTTATACAAATTTTTGACCGGCTTTACGCTGACATCTTTATGCGTAAACTGAACAAGTTTTTTATCTGGCACGTAAGCATCCTCTACTTATTAAAAACTTTGAAGTACGTTAATATATTCTGTTACATTTCGACGCACTGTTTTACTCTTTTTATTTTTAGTTATTACGTAAAACAGGTTACCATGGTTTTAGTATAAAAATTGTCTAAGGACCGAACAACACATGAAAAAGAACATTCTTGCGGCGCTAGTTAGTTTATCATGCGCATTAGGCACAACAGCAGCAAACGCTGAAGATTTACTACAAGTTTTTGAAATTGCAACGGCCAACGATCCTACCGTTTTAAAAGCAAAAGCCCAAGCAGATGCACAATCTTACCAAGCAGATACTGCAATGGCTGCATTATTGCCGCAAATTGGTTTAACAATGGGTTACACAAAAAGTGACTCAACCTCTTTTGAAAGTGTGGATGAAAAAGTTGAAAGCGACTCTGATCAATTCACCCGTGGTCTTAGCTTAAGCCAAACCTTATTCGACTTAGGCGCATGGAACTCGTTAGACATTGCAGACAAACAAGCGTTGCAAGCAAATGCTCAATACGACTCGGCTAAACAAAACTTAATTGTTCGTGTTGCTGAAGGCTACTTTAACGTTTTAAGTGCGATTGATAACCTTGAATTTATTAAAACGGAAAAACGCGCCATCGAACGCCAGCTTGAACAAACTAAACAACGTTATGCTGTTGGTTTAACGGCAATTACCGATGTACACGAAGCACAAGCACAGTTCGACAACTCTGTTGCACAAGAAATTATTGCTAATAACTCAGTAGAAACAGCGCGTGAGCAACTACGAGAAATTACGGGTAAATACCACGCTAAGTTAGACTTTTTAAATACAGAGACATTTTCTACAACTAAGCCAGCTCGAGACTCTAGCGACTTTTTAAATATTGCTAAAGATAAAAATATTAGCTTGCAAGTTGCTAAAGTAACCGTAGATATAGCCCAAGATCAAATTAAACTGGCAAGAGCGGGCCACTATCCAAAGCTAACCCTAAGCGCAAGTTATGGCGACTCTTTAACAGACGCAGACAGAAATGGTACAAGCCTAACTAGACAACCTCGTGCAGACTCAACCTCGGTAGGTCTTAACTTTAGCCTGCCTTTATACTCTGGGGGTGCAACAGTTGCAGCTACTGATCAAGCACGTGCATTTTACGTGGCAGCTAGCCAAGATTACGAAGCCAATTACCGCGCAATTACCCGCACGGTTATTACCTCTTATAATCAAGTAGTGTCTGACATTGCAACTTACAAAGCGTTAGAGCAAGCTGTTGTTTCTGCCCAAAGTGCTTTAAAAGCAACAGAGGCAGGTTTTGAGGTTGGTACGCGTACAATTGTTGATGTACTTGTAAGCACACAAAACCTATACAATGCTAAACGTAACCTTGCTGATGTACGTTATCGTTATGTCCTGTCTACTCTGCGCTTAAAGCAAGCGGCGGGTACACTAACAAGCAAAGACCTAGTAGCTATAAACCAGGGTTTAAAAGCAGTCTAAGCAGTCAAAAAACACATACAAAGCCAGCTACATGCTGGCTTTTTGTATTTTACAGCGCTTAGCGTTAAACTAGCGTTTTTAATTTTAGAGCAATTTTTGTGGTCACCTCATCTCCTTTTAAAGCATCTTTTTTAGGCCCTCGATACTGGCTAACGTGGATTGGCGTTTTTTTCTTATACCTAATTTCTTGGCTTCCGCAAAAACTTCAATTAGCCCTGGGCAAACTACTTGGCCGTTTAGTTCATAAATACATGAAACGCCGCCGACACATTGCCGAAGTAAATATTAAACGCTGCTTTCCTGATATGAGCGACGAAGATCAAAAAGCATTGGTGCTAAAAAATATGGAAAACACTGGCATTGCGATGGTTGAAACCGGAATGGCATGGTGGTGGCCGCAGTGGCGAGCGAAAAAAGCTTTAGGGTCTTTAAAAGGGCTTGAACACTTTGAACGAGTGCAACAATCTGGAAAAGGCGTACTGTTACTAGTACCTCATGTTTTACACCTTGAAATGGCAGGCCGATTAATGGGATTGGGTTGTATGGGTATTGGTTTTTACCGCCCGCACAACAACCCATTAATGGAGTACTTTACAACTAATGGTCGCCTTCGCTCTAATGAATACTTGGTCGGTAAAAAAGACGTAAAAGGCTTACTAAAAGCCTTAAAAAATAAAAAAGTGTGCTACTACCTACCCGATCAAGACTACGGCCGTAACCGCTGTGAATTCGTCCCTTTTTATGCAGTGCAAGATACCGCAACTACAACAGGTACACTGATGTTTGCTGGCAGTAAAAATTGCGAAACAATGAGTTTGATTACCCGCCGAGACGAAAGTGGAAAGTACCATTTAGAAATTATTCCAGAGCTTGAAAACTTCCCAAGCGGTGATGACAAAGCCGATGTCACGCGTGTTAATCAACGCATGGAATTATCAATTAATGCCGCACCAGAGCAATACATGTGGCTACATCGCCGTTTTAAAACGCGACCAGATAAAAATACTCCTTCATTTTACAAATAGTAATGGTATAACAATAACAGGAACAAATAAGGGTGGTTGTTGTAATGTGGTTTTGGATTAGGTACTTGTCATTTGCAGTCATATTAATAGCGCTTGCTGCGTACTTTTTAATGGGAAATGTTCCAACATTAGATTTAAAAGAATCTAAAAATGCCGCTGCCGAAGGATTATCTCGCTTTTATGCCTCGATTCGAAATCAAGTTAAAAGCAACAAAGAGCGCGACCAATACGTATTGAGTTTAAAAAAGCCAGATCAAACTGTCGATAGAGTTTTAGCTGAGCGTACGCGCACTGTTACCCCCATGCCAGCAAGTTGGACAGGAAGTGTGGAGCCTAGGCGCTTCGAAAACGGCTCAACATTGAAAGATGTTTTAGTTGAGTATGCTAAAAGCGAAGGCATTGAGCTCTATTGGTACTTAAGTAAAGACTATGTCGTTAAAGATCATTTTAGGGTCGACAGTAATTTCACCTCAGCCCTGTACCAAGTAGGCAGAGCTATAAATGATGACTTTGAACACGAGGTTTACACCTACTTTTGTAATAAGCAAAGAGCGGCAGTAATTACTGAATTGCCCTCTGAATTTGTGCGTGCTAACTGCTTAAAACTCAACATTTGAGTTTGATAAAAAATCACGCTATTGCGTGATTTTTATCAAAGCACATCACTTAGAGCGTGTTTGCTTATAAAGCAAATAAATATGATTGAACAAATCCTACAGCTCAAAAACCGCTTTCCAAATAACAGTCACATTAGCGATGTCTTGTAAAAACTGCTCGCGTTCAACTAACTTTCCTTGCTGATCTAAGCTGAGTACGTGGTAACACGAACGGTAGTCAATATACGCTTTAATTAACTGCTGCTTTTGCTCTTTTGTAATACAGCCTATTTTAGCAGCATCAGTAAGTATTCTTACGTTATCTGAAAATACACTTAGTTGCTCGCTATAGTGTGCATTTTTAAGAACAAGGTATTGCGTAATAAATTCAATGTCGGCCATGCCACCAGCATCTTGTTTTAGGTCAAATAACTGCGTGTTCCCTTTTGCAAGGTGGCCGCGCATTTTCTCTCGCATTTTAATGACATCATCTTTTAACACAGCCGTTTCACGCGCTTGGCAAAGTATATTTTTACGTATTTGCGAAAAGCGTTCTTCTAACTCATTTTGACCTAAAATAATACGAGCACGAACCAGCGCTTGATGCTCCCATGTCCACGCTTGTGTTTGTTGATAGTGATTAAAGCTCTCTAGATTGATAGCAAGTAAACCCGAAGCACCCTCTGGGCGAAGACGTGTATCTAACTCGTATAAAATACCCGACGCCGTTCGCGTATTAAATAAGTGCATTAAACGTTGGGCAAGTTTTAAATAAAACTGGCGAGAATCAATCGCTTTATCGCCATTGGTCTGACTCGAGCCATCGTGATTGTGAACAAACACAAGATCTAAATCTGAGTCGTAGCCCACTTCAAAACCACCCGTTTTACCATAGGCAATAACGGCAAAACCCTTGTGTTCATTGTCAGTGTTTGGCGGCATGCCAAAACGCTTTACCGTGTTATGCCATGAAATGTTTACGGCCTGCTCGACTATAGCTTCTGCCAATGCAGTTAAGTGATCGCTTACTTTCATAACATCCAAAACGCCAGTGGCGTCTGCGGCAGCTATCCGTAATTGATGAGTTTGTTTAAACTGCCTTAACGACTCCATTTGTAGCTCTAAATCGTCGTGCTCTATGCGTAAAAAATATTGACGTATTTCGTCTTTATAAGCGCTAAGTGGTGTTGGTTTATAAAGCACGGCAGGGTCAATTAATTCATCAAGTAAAATTGGGTAACGAGAAATATGCTCGCCAATCCACTTACTATGACAACACAAAGAAACTAACTGCTTTAACGTGCCTGGGTTTTCATATAGCAGTTCTAAGTAGGCAGTGCGCGAAATAATTTTATTAAGAATTTGGCACACAGTACCAAATACTATGGCACTGGCATTAAAGTCGCTTAGCTGTTTAAGCATGGCTGGCATGAGTTTATCAAGAATCTCACGCCCTCGATTTCCAACTTTTACTTTAGATAAACGTAATTTAAAGTCTTGCAGTGGTTCTTGCCATTCGTCTTTAGGTTCATTTAAAAAACTGACATCACAATGATCCCACGCACTTATAAATGCACCTTCACACGTGTCTAGAGGCTCTGTTTCTTCCCCTATTACCTGAATAAACTCATTGTGCACCTGCGCCATTACCTGCTCAATTTCATTTACTGACGCTGCAAAGTCTGGTTGCGATATTAGGTAATTTAATCGTTGTTGGTTTATTTCATCATCAGGCAAAGTTTGTGTTTGCTGATCGTCGAATATTTGCAGGTATTGCTCTACTTTTCGTAAATAAAGATAATTACTTTTCAGCTCTTTTGCTTCGTCGTCATCAATAACTTGGTTTAGTGCCAACTGGTTTAAAGCATTAAGTAATGATTGTGTCTGTAAATTAGCCTCTCGCCCGCCGCGTACCATTTGTAGTGCCTGAACAATAAATTCAACTTCTCGTATTCCGCCAGCCCCCAGTTTTATATTATTGGTTAAACGTTTGCGGCGAACTTCTTGTGCAATCATGAGTTTCATTTTACGAAGCGATTCAATAACTGAAAAATCAATATAGCGTCTGTATACGAAAGGTTTAAGCAATTGATTAAATTCATCCCAATAATGATTGGGCTTACCAATTAAACGACTTTTAAGCATGGCGTAACGCTCCCAATCACGCCCTTGCTCTTGGTAATAATCTTCAATAGCGTTAAAACTCATGACCAATGGGCCACTTTCACCAAATGGCCTAAGGCGCATATCAACCCTAAATACCTGTCCATCCCCTGTTGTTTGGTTAAGTGCTGCTATTAGCTTTTGAGCCACTTTTGTGTAAAACACCTGCGCCTCAATACTTTTTCGACCGCCTTGAGTTTTAACACTACGAGGGTATGCAAATATAAGGTCGATATCTGAAGAATAGTTAAGTTCTTTGCCACCTAACTTGCCCATACCAAGTACCATTAAAGGCAAAGATTGCCCTTGCTCATCTACAGGCTCACCATTAAGTGTGGCCACCTGCGCATGGGCCCACTCGTTAGCGCTTTGAATTAACTTATCAGCGAGCTGGCTAATATACTCAATGCTATCTGCAATTGGGTTTTCACAACATAAATCTAAAAAAGCGACTTTAAGCCAGTATTTTTCACGATATTTGCGAAGTATTTGATGACACTGTGCTTCGTTTATATCTGCCAGTGTTAAGTTGTCGAAGGGGGAAGGTATGTCTCTACTTTTAATTTCGTCTTCACATAGTAACCCGCTTTTTAAATCAGGCTGAGACTGAATACAGCGCCAAGCAAAGTCGCTTAACGCTAATAACCTTACAACTTCGTTTTCTATAGGATGCTGCGGGTACAGCTGCTCATAGCGCTTTAACCCAAGTTTTTGTAATTGAATAGGAAGTTGTATTGCGTTACTCATCAATCCTCTCTTTTATATCATCAGTAACCGTACTAGAATGATTAAAACCTTAAAGGTTAACTCTAATTAGGACAACCATGTCATATTTATCTTTATCTAACACTAGTTTTGTTGCGATTACTATTAGTTTTGCTGTTATTTGCTTAACTATTTTTTCATTAAGAATAATAACTCAAATTAAATTAAAACAAGCGCTTAAAGATGAATTAGCCCAGCATGATAACTTTGCCATGGGGATCAATTTTGCTTCAGAGATTTCGGTTGTTATTGCAACTATTGCCTTTTTATTTGATGAAATAAGTGTAAGTACCGCACAATCTAATCCACTTAAAGTAGCAATATTAGTGTTGCTGTTGTTTTCATTTATAAAAGTGGGACATTTGATTCACCGAAAGTGGATTTTGCATCGTTTTAACGAAGAAGCGGCTATTTTAAAACAAAATGTATGCGCCGCCTTAGTAGACTCTGGCATGCTAATAGCTAATTTCATTATGACCTTAGGCCTTTACACATGGACCCACACTCAAGGCTTCAGTAACTTATTAATCGCGTTAGTCAGCTTTTTTTTACTGCAAGGTATGTTTGCACTTGATAGTAAAATACGCGAACACCGTTTTGCAAAAGCCAATCAAGGCGCTTCGCTACAAAGTAATTTTAATTTAGAAAATACCTCTATTGGTATTCGCTATGCTGGTAAATCAATTGGTTTAGCGCTTGCCTCGTATGCAGGCTTGTCGAGTGCTACGTTTCAAAACGGTAAAATGGTTGAAAACCTGTTTACACTGGTAATGCATTGCGGTGTAATGTGGATACTGTTATATGCGTTAACATTTATTGTAAAAAAAATATCACTACCCAATATTGATGCAGCACTTGAAGTTGATCATCAAGACAACATAGGTATTGCTTGTATTGAATTTGCTGTTTTTTGTGCAATAGGCTATTTACTAATTAGCATGTTTTCTATTTAACATTAAACATTTTTCGCTTGGGCTTACACAAAATTTGCTTACATAACACTTTGCTTAATTGCACTGGGACATTATGCCATTTGAAGTTACTAACTATCTATTAATCGATAT
The DNA here is from genome assembly GCF_000813065.1 of Pseudoalteromonas sp. ECSMB14103. NCBI lineage: Bacteria > Pseudomonadati > Pseudomonadota > Gammaproteobacteria > Alteromonadales > Pseudoalteromonadaceae > Pseudoalteromonas > Pseudoalteromonas sp. ECSMB14103. The sequence continues at coordinate 96,550 of NZ_JWGY01000011.1, forward strand.
AGATAACGAATTTAGCAGAGCGTTTGCTGGTCACTATTTTAATAGTGCAAAGCGAGATGCCCCAAGTACCTTAGTCATTGCAGGTGCTAATACTCGCCAGTTAGTTAAAATGATGTTTGATGAACTCATTAAAGATTATTGTTATTGCGATTTTGAAAACGAAATTAGCGTTTCTGAGCTTGCCAGTTATTTGCATGAACATCATGATATTAAAGGTGTGTTGTTTAATCAAACCGATTATTTACTGGCTGATGAAAAACAACGTTTTATTTATAACTCACTGCATGAAAAACGTTTTTTAGTCACTCAAGATGAAAGCGGTTTTGCTTTTAGCCCTGTAAAAGACGAAGGCTTTTCAAACCACCTATCTTGTCATACCGACATAGCCGATACATCAGTCGATATTATTGAGTTAACAGAGTTACTTAATAAACAATAAATAATTGCACCTAGCTCGCAGCTTACTTAACATAGCGGTATATAACTTTATCGCCAACTTATAAGTGAAATCACATGCGAGTTCCTCATATTTACCAAGCGTCTTCTATTACACTAAACACTCCCGTGTCACTCGATGACGATGCAGCTGGCCACATAGGCAGAGTACTTCGCATGAAAGTAGGCGAACATGTGTCTATTTTTAATGGCGAAGGTGGTGAATACCTAAGTGAAATTATAGAAGTGAGTAAAAAGAATGTAGTGGTTATGCCACAGCAATTTAATCCTCACGACGTAGAATCACCATTAAAAATTCACTTAGGCCAATGCGTATCGCGTGGCGATAAAATGGATTTTACAATTCAAAAGTCAGTTGAGTTAGGTATTACCGAAATCACCCCTATTTTTAGTCAGCGCTGTGGCGTAAAGCTCATTGGCGACCGCCTTGATAAAAAGCATCAACAATGGCAAAAAATAGCGATTGCGGCAGCCGAGCAGTCGGGGCGTAATTATGTACCGGTTGTTCACCCCCCTATAGACATAAAACAGTGGCTTGAGCAATCAACTAACGCGATAAAGCTCACGCTTCATCCTCGCGCAGAACACAGCATTAAAACCATTACTGTACCTAAAGATGGCGTTCGGTTTTTAGTCGGCCCAGAAGGCGGCTTTACTGACGAAGAAATGGCACAAACTAAACAACAAGAATTTGTTGATATTCGTTTAGGGCCACGTGTTTTACGAACTGAAACCGCCGCTTTAACGGTCTTAAGTGCATTACAGCTACAATTTGGTGATTTAGCTAATTGAAATAGCTAAAAACACCCTCATATCAAAGCTATTAGTAAACTCTAGTAGTAATTACACATAGATTAAGGCACAGCGCATGGCAATTAAATTAGGTATTATTTCAGATCCTATTAGTGGGTTTAACATCAAAAAAGACACCGGCTTTGCAATGATGATGCAGGCGCAAGAGCGTGGCTACGAAATTTACTATATGGAGATGGATGATTTATCACTTCGTAAAGGTAAGTCTTATGCCACCGCTGCCAAAGCGCGTGTATTTAACAACGAAGAAAAATGGTACGAACTAGAAGAAAAAACCACCATTGCCCTTGCCGATCTTGATGTAATTTTAATGCGCAAAGATCCGCCGTTTGACACTGAATACATTTACGCAACGTATCTTTTAGAGCGCGCTGAAGATGAAGGCACGTTAATTATTAATAAACCACAAAGCTTGCGTGATGCTAACGAAAAGCTGTTTACTGCATGGTTTAGCGAACACACGCCAGACACCTTAGTTACGCGCAGCCAAAAACAAATTCGTGAATTTTTAGCTGAGCACAAAGACATTATTTTAAAGCCACTTGACGGTATGGGCGGCGCATCTATTTTTCGTGTTAAAGAAGATGATGCAAACATAGGTGTTATTTGCGAGACCCTAACCGAGCATGGCAGCCGCTATGCCATGGTACAAAATTATGTTCCTGCTATTACACAAGGCGATAAACGCGTTCTTGTGGTTGACGGTGAAGTCATTCCCTACTGCTTAGCACGTATTCCACAAAACGGTGAAACTCGCGGAAATCTAGCAGCAGGCGGTCGTGGTGAAGCTCGCCCATTGAGCGAGTCAGATATGAGAATTGCACAGGCCGTTGCGCCCACTCTTAAAGAAAAAGGCCTTGTATTTGTTGGCCTTGATATTATTGGCGACAAGCTAACCGAAATTAACGTAACAGCACCTACGTGTGTGCGTGAAATTGAAGCCGCGTATGATATATCAATCACAGGTATTCTGTTTGATGCTATTGAGAGAAAATTAGCTAAATAGTAGCCTTAGGTTAAATAAGTTAAATTGGCTTAACGCAATGCGTTTAACGTTTAAATATTAATGCAGCACCTGCTGTATTAATATTTTAATAAAATCAGTTAACTTATTTAGTTATAAAATACAGGGTTGTGCCATACTCAAAATTCATTAACTGAAAGGGTGAAATCTATGCAGTCATTAGAAAATCATTTTTTAATCGCCATGCCGTCAATGCAAGACCCTTTTTTTAAACGTGCTGTTACGTATATTTGCGAGCACAATGAAGATGGGGCAATGGGATTAGTGATAAACCAACCCATCAACGTAACCGTTGGTGAGCTACTTGATAAAATAGAAATCGATAACGACAAAACCCAGCAAGCAGCTAAAGTGGCTGTGTTTGCAGGTGGTCCAGTTAAAACAGATAGAGGTTTTGTGCTTCACTCCCCTAAACTCGGGTATACCTCAAGCCAAAAGCTCAGTAGTGATATTATGATCACCACCTCTAAAGATGTGCTTGCAAGCTTAACGACAGCACATGCCCCTGAGCAGTTTATTATCACCTTAGGTTATGCAGGTTGGGAACAAGGCCAACTAGAACAAGAACTGCTTGATAACAGCTGGCTCATTATAGAAGCGGATCCGGCCATTATTTTTAACACGCCCGCTGAAAAACGATGGGAAAAAGCCGTTTCAATGCTTGGCTTTGATATAGGGCAACTCAGCCCTGAAGCCGGGCATGCGTAAATATTCCCTTTCTAAATACAGTTTAAAATATAAATTCACTTGGAAATAGATACCCTATTACAAGTGAATTTTTTTATGTAAACCTTTAACATAACGGCTTGAAAAGCAGCCTAAGTAAAACATTATCAATGACAAAAAGAACATTTAAGCCACAAGGCGAGCGCACCGTAATGGGGTTTGATTTTGGCACTAAAAGTATTGGTATTGCCGTAGGGCAAGAACTCACTGGCAGCGCATCAAGCCTTAAAGCCGTAAAGGCGCAAGATGGTATTCCAAACTGGGATCATATCGCAGTACAAGTAAACGAATGGCAGCCAGATTTAATGGTGGTCGGTTTACCGCTTAATATGGATGGCACTTCACAAGAGGTGACATTCAAAGCTAAAAAGTTTGCTAACAGATTACATAATCACTATGGCATTCCTGTACAAACACAAGATGAGCGCCTAACAACTGCTGACGCAAAAGCCCGTTTATTTGAGCAAGGTGGTTATAAAAACCTGGGAAAGGGAAATGTAGATAATATGTCTGCGGTAATTATTTTAGAAAGTTTTTTTGAATCATTTTACGGTGAGTAACGCTGTAATTAGGTGTGTTAAATACTAAAAAAGCGCGGCTGGAAAGTCGCGCTTTTTTAATAACAATAACTAATTAGTTATCGTCATCCCCCATTCCATCAATAGTGACACCTTGTAAAAAGCCCGCACCTTGTTGTTCGTTATTGCGCAGTTTAATCATCAAGCGTAAGTCATTTGGTGAGTCAGCATGATGCAATGCATCTGCATAGTTAATACGTTGCTGCCTGTATAACTCAAAAAGGGCTTGGTCAAAGGTTTGCATGCCCATATCGTTAGATTTAGCCATAGCCTCTTTAATGCCGCCAATATCGCCGTTTTTAATCAGCTCTGCCACCATAGGTGAATTAAGTAATATCTCTATGGCGGCAACGCGTCCTTCGCCATCTGAGGTAGGTATTAATTGTTGAGCAACAATGGCACGTAAGTTAAGGGCTAGATCGTATTTTAGCTTGTCATGCTTCTCTTTTGGCACCAAATGCATAATACGGTCAATGGCTTGGTTAGCATTGTTGGCATGTAGTGTAGCCACACATAAATGCCCTGTTTCAGCAAAGCTTAATGCGTATTCCATAGTTTCTTGCGAACGTATTTCACCAATTAAAATAACATCTGGAGCTTGACGTAATGAGCTTTTGAGCGCCGACTCAAAACTATCTGTATCGAGCCCTACTTCGCGTTGGGTGATAATACTTTTACGGTGCTCATGAACAAACTCAATAGGATCTTCTATTGTTAAAATATGACCTCGTTGGTTTCGGTTTCTGTAGCCAATCAGGGCTGCTAATGAGGTCGACTTACCGGTTCCTGTTCCACCAACAAACAGAACTAAACCACGCTTAGCCATAATGACGTCGGTAAGTGTCGAGGGTAGGCCCAAATCACTGACATCGGGGATCTGTGTCACAATTCGGCGAATAACCATACCTGCTCTATCGCGCTGCCAAAACGCAGAAATACGAAAACGCCCTTCGTCGGTTGCAATAGCAAAGTTACATTCTTTAGTAGCATGAAACTCCGCTTTTTGCTTTTCGCTCATCGCAGACTCAACCAACTGTAAAGACTCTTCGTCAGTGAGTTTGTCATCGCCCAATTGAATTAGTTCACCGTTTATTTTTGCACTAACAGGTAAACGGCTAGATACAAATAAATCAGAGCCTTTTTTCTCAATCATAGTGATTAAGTAACGGTTTAAAGATAAAGTCATGATAATTCCTTAACCACCAAATTGTGTTTTGTCTTGCGCTTTAGCTTGCGCTGCGGTGTTGGTCACAATGCCTCGGTTAACTAAGTTTGTTAAACATTGATCCATTGTTTGCATACCAATTGATGCCCCCGTTTGAATAGACGAGTACATTTGTGCAATTTTGTCTTCACGAATTAAGTTACGTATGGCGGGTACACCAATCATAATTTCATGAGCAGCCACTCGCCCACCGCCAATTTTTTTAAGGAGTGTTTGTGAAATAACCGCACGCAATGACTCTGACAACATAGAGCGTACCATTGCTTTTTCTTCACCAGGGAATACATCAATAATACGGTCGATGGTTTTTGGCGCTGAGGTTGTATGCAACGTACCAAACACTAAATGACCGGTTTCAGCAGCGGTCATCGCTAGGCGAATAGTTTCTAAATCACGCAGCTCACCCACTAATATTACATCGGGGTCTTCACGCAGCGCACTACGTAGTGCGTTTGAAAAACTGTGTGTATCACGATGAACTTCACGTTGGTTAACTAAGCTTAACTTGTTATCGTGAACAAATTCGATTGGATCTTCAATCGTTAAAATATGGTGATGCTTATTTTGATTTATGTAATCAACCATGGCCGCAAGTGTTGTTGATTTACCCGACCCTGTTGGCCCGGTAACAAGGACTAACCCACGCGGGTTGTCTGATATTGTTTTAAAAATATCTGGCGCGCCTAAATCATCAAGAGTTAATACTTCACTCGGTATAGTACGAAATACTGCCGCAGGACCGCGGTTTGAATTAAAGGCATTAACACGAAAGCGAGCAAGATTAGGAACCTCAAACGAAAAATCCACCTCAAGGTTTTGTTCGTAATCTTTGCGCTGAGTATCGTTCATAATATCGTAAACTAAACTGTTTACGTCTTTATCTGCAAGGGCTGGTATATTAATGCGGCGAACATCACCATCTACGCGTATCATAGGTGAAACACCCGACGATAAATGTAAATCGGATGCATTGTGTTGCACACTAAACGCTAATAATTCGGTAATATCCATTTATGACTCCACAACTGGCTGATAATTATATGGTTACAATAGCAGAACGACTCACTTGCGCCTACGCAAGAATTTCAAACGCGGTAAAAAACACGCACAGAAGCAAAAATGAAATAACTTTGCTGGCGGTGTCTAAAACCAAACCTAGCGACGATATCGTTGCTGCCTACAATTATGGCCAACGCCAGTTTGGTGAGTCTTATGTTCAAGAAGCTGTAGATAAAATAGCTCAACTGCACACATATAGCGATATCATTTGGCATTTCATTGGCCCTATCCAGTCAAATAAAAGTGCTTTAGTGGCAGAAAATTTTGATTGGGTACAAAGCGTCGATCGAATCAAAATAGCCAAGCGCCTCAACGCTCAGCGCCCAACCAGTAAACCACCACTTAATGTACTTATTCAGGTAAATATTAGCGCCGAGGAGGCAAAGTCGGGCTGTCATCCCGATGACATCGCAAATCTTGCTGAATTTATTAGCCAATGTGATCAGTTAAGATTACGTGGTTTGATGGCTATTCCTGCAAAAAGTGACGATCCAACGACACAAACTCAATATTTTGAGCAATTACAAACTTGCTTTGATAAACTAAAGGCCCAATATCCACAGTTAGACACTCTATCTATGGGTATGAGTAATGACGTTGAAGCCGCAATTAGTGCAGGCTCAACTATGGTGAGGATCGGAACAGACATTTTTGGAACACGAACTTAAAAGGTAAAAACAGATTTATGTCAGATAAAAAAATCGCATTTATAGGCACAGGTAACATGAGCTACGCTATTATTGGTGGCATGGTAAAAAACGGCTTTGACGCAAACAACATCATTGCGACTAACCGCAACCAAGAAAAGCTTGCAAAGGTAGCAGCCGATTTCAAGGTGCAAACCACCAGTGACAATAACGAAGCCCTACGCGATGCTGATGTAATTGTTTTGTCTGTAAAGCCGCAAATGATGGGCGATTTATGTAAATCGTTTCAAGAGTCTGGCATCGATTTCAGTAATAAACTATTTATCTCAGTAGCTGCTGGTTTAACAGTAAGCCGCTTGCGCGAAATGTTAGGGCAAGATGTAAAAATTGTACGTTGCATGCCTAATACACCGTCTTTATTAGGGCGTGGCGTCTCTGGCTTATTTGGCGCTGGCGAAACGCAGCAAGAACATGAATTTGTTCAACAAGTATTTGAGTGCACAGGTATTGTGGTGTGGGTCGAACAAGAAGCGCAAATTAACGATATCATTGCAGTAACAGGTTCATCACCAGCTTACTTTTTCTTATTTATGGAAGCCATTGAAGAAAAAGCTAAAGCGCTTGGCTTTAATGATGAAGATGCTCGTCGTTTAGTACAACAAACAGCACTTGGCGCAGCAGAAATGGCATTAAGCCAACCAGAAATTAGCATTTCTCAGCTACGCGCAAACGTAACATCTAAAGGCGGTACTACACATGCCGCAGTTGAGCATTTAAAAGACGAAGGCTTAACTAAAACCGTTGGCGATGCGATGGATGCGTGTATTGCTCGCGCGATGCAAATGGAAAAAGAACTTTAAAACTACTTTATTATTAAAGGTTACACTATGAATGCCATGCAATTTTTGATCAGTACTCTGTTTGATTTGTTTTTAATGGTGGTACTACTGCGTTTTTGGCTACAGTGGGCAAAAGCCGATTTTTACAACCCAATGAGCCAATTTGTGGTTAAAGCAACGTCGTTTGCAGTCAACCCTTTACGTAAAATTATACCCGGGTTAGGTGGGCTTGATCTAGCCTCACTATTGCTGGCATTTATTGTAGCTATTGCCAAAATTAGTACTTTAATGTTGGTAATTTACGGCGCATGGGCTGCGCAACCCGTGTTTATTCAAGCTCTAATTACCGTAATAAAAGAAGGCTTAAACTTAGTATTTTGGGTATTAATTATCCGCGCAATTCTCAGCTGGGTAAGCCAAGGTTATAACCCTATTGAAGCGGTTTTCCATCAGCTTACTGAGCCAATGCTCAAGCCACTTCGTAAAATTATTCCACCAATGGGTGGGTTAGATTTATCAGTACTTGTATTAATTATTGGTATTCAGTTTTTGCAAATGCTGTTAATGGACTTTTTAGCTTAAGCTTTTGTTTTAAGTAAAAGAGGCCTTATGGCCTCTTTTTTATATTTTTGGAGTGAACAATGAATCGATTAATTAAATTTTGTTTTATTGCTTGTTTAACATTCGCATTTAACGCACACAGCGAACAAACATTGGGCGGGCAATATAAAGAACTTGGCCCGTGGCAAGTACATTACATTGCTTTTCCATCAACCTTTATTCAGCCACAAATTGCCAAGGCCTATGGGCTTGAGCGCAGTGGATATAAAGGGATTGTTAATATTTCTGTGTTAAAAAACAATACAGGCAATACAGCTCAAAAGGCCAAGTTATCTGGCACAGCCAGAAACTTACTTGGCAACAAACAAACGCTAAACTTTAAAGAAGTAATTGAAGGCGAGTCAGTTTATTATCTTGCCCAAGTCGATTTTACAAACGAAGAAATACTGCGCTTTGAAATTGAAATACAGCAAAGTAATCAATTTCAAACACTGCAATTTCAGCAAAAATTTTACGTAGATAAATAATATTATGAACAAAACTTTAGTCCTTGCCACGGGCAACCCTGGCAAAGTAAGTGAGCTGGCCAACATGCTAAGCCCACTTAGTATTAATGTAGTTCCACAAAGTGATTTTAACGTTGGCGAAGTAGCAGAAACGGGCACTACTTTTGTTGAAAATGCCATTATTAAAGCGCGTCATGCAGCTAAAATTACCGGTATGCCAGCAATTGCTGACGATTCCGGCTTAGAAGTTGATGGCTTAAATGGTGCACCAGGTGTTTATTCTGCTCGTTTTGCAGGACAAGGCGCAAGCGATCAAGATAACATAGATAAACTACTTAATGATTTAGGTAATAACCCAAATCGTAAAGCGCGTTTTTGGTGTGTATTAGTATTAATGCGCCACGCCGATGACCCTACCCCGCTTATTTGCAGTGCGAGTTGGGAAGGTGAGATTACACAAACTCAACATGGTGAAGGTGGCTTTGGATACGACCCCATTTTTTATGTTCCGTCACTTGAGTGTACAAGCGCCGAGCTTACAAAAGCACAAAAAAATGCAGTGAGCCACCGCGGTCAAGCACTACAGGCTTTGCTAAATGAGCTACAACTAAAAGGCGGCCTGTGACTCTTCCTCCTCTAAGTTTATATGTGCATGTACCATGGTGCGTGCAAAAATGCCCTTATTGCGACTTTAACAGCCATGGGCAAAAAGGCGACATTCCTGAAGCTGAATATGTTCAGCATTTAATTGACGACTTAAAAGCCGATTTGCACTTGGTACAAGGGCGTAAAATTCACAGTATATTTATTGGTGGCGGTACGCCAAGTTTATTAACTGGTGATGCTTACACACGCCTACTAAGCGAAGTAGATAGCCTTATAGGCCTCACTGATAACTGTGAAATAACCCTCGAAGCAAACCCAGGTACAGTAGAAACAGGCCGCTTTAAAGAGTACGTAAAAGCGGGTATAAACCGCATTTCAATTGGCATACAAAGCCTGCAAAGCGACAAGTTAAAAGCGCTTGGCCGCATTCATGGTGCTAACGAAGCGACCTATGCAGCAGAGCAAGCCAAAGAGGCTGGTTTAAATAGTTTTAATCTTGATTTAATGCACGGCTTACCAGGGCAAACCCTAGACGATGCATTAAGTGATTTAAAGCAAATTATTGCGCTCGATCCCCCACATATTTCGTGGTACCAACTCACTATTGAACCTAATACTCAGTTTGCATCTAAACCGCCAACACTGCCTCAAGATGAAACTCTGTGGGATATTCAAGAGCAAGGCCAAGCCTTACTTGCAAAGGCAGGTTATATACAATACGAAATTTCAGGGTATGCAAAACCGGGCTATCAATGCCAACATAACTTAAATTATTGGCGGTTTGGCGATTATCTGGGGATTGGCTGTGGTGCTCATGGTAAGGTCACCAATGCAAAAACTGGCATAATCACCCGAACTGAAAAGGTCAAACATCCCCGTGGCTACATGGATATGGTAAAACCTTATTTGTACAAAAGTTGGCACGTTGAGCAAGACGATTTGGCCTTTGAGTTTTTTATGAATCGCTTTCGCCTTGTCGAACCATGCCCGATTGAAGACTACAGTGCGCTGACTAATCAGCCATTGCAAAGCCAACAAGCAGCTTTAAATAAAGCCATAAACACCGGTTTATTAATAGAAAAAGACGGTCACTGGCAAGTGAGCCTTAAAGGGCATCGCTTTTTAAATGACCTGCTAGAATTGTTCGTATAATGCATTGGGCGTTATACGTCATGTAAAGCGAATACATGAAAAATTAAAATACCCTAATGGGTTTCTAACAACAAAAGGGAAAACAATGCGTAAACTTACCTTTATTGCAGCAGCTGTGAGTGTTGCACTCCTTGCTGGTTGCCAACAAGCACCACAACAATCTGTCACCACTCCAATTGTACAAGCGCAACCTGTACAAAGCGAAATTGACAAAGCCAATGCGTTTTTTGAAGATACCTTTAACCGAGATGTGATGAGCAGCCCGGTTTACCAAACTTACATGGGTATTAAAAAAGATTACGATAAATGGGATGACGGCAGCGAAGAGCAAAAACTCAAAGACCTCGCTGAAACTAAAGCCGACTTAGTTGCCCTAAATGCGATTAACCGCGACCTGCTAGACGATGCAACTAAAGTAAGCTACGACTTAAAAAAACAAGACTTAGAAAGCTCAATTGCTGACTTTAAATGGCGTTACCACAACTACCCTGTAAACCAAATGTTTGGTACACACTCTATGGTGCCTGCTTTTTTAATAAACCAACATTCAATTAGTAATGTTAAAGAAGCAAAAGACTACATTTCGCGTTTAAATGGGGTGCCTACGGTATTTGACCAATTAGTAACTGATTTAGAAACACGAGCAGACAAAGGCATTATTGCGCCTAAGTTTGTGTTTCCACATGTCATTGATTCAAGCAAAAACATTATTCAAGGTGCACCATTTGAAAAAGGTGACGACTCAACACTTTTAGCAGACTTTAAACGTAAAGTAACGGCACTTGAAATCAGCCAAGACGAGAAAGATGCACTTATCAATGAGGCAACTGACGCGTTAAAATCAGCAGTTAAGCCTGCTTACTCAAAGCTTATTAACTACCTAGCACAACTTGAAAAACGTGCTGACGACCGTGATGGTGCTTGGAAATTACCTGAAGGTAATACCTTTTACAATAATGCACTTAAACGCACAACTACCACTGATTTAACTGCAAAAGAAATTCATGCTATTGGCCTATCAGAAGTAAGCCGTATACATGACGAAATGCGTGAAATTAAAGATAAAGTAGGCTTTAAAGGCGACTTAAAAGCGTTTATGCAGTTTATGAAAACTGATAAGCAATTTTACTACCCAAATACAGCAGAGGGTAAACAACGCTACCTTGACGAAGCAACAGCCATGATCGACACAATGAAAGTGCGTCTTGATGAGCTATTTATTGTGAAGCCAAAAGCCGACCTTAAAGTAAAAGCAGTTGAAGCTTTCCGTGAAAAAGCGGCGGGTAAAGCATTTTACCAGCAGCCTGCGCCAGATGGTTCACGCCCAGGTATTTACTACGCAAACCTTTATGACATGGAAGCGATGCCAACGTACCAAATGGAAGCACTGGCTTACCATGAAGGTATTCCGGGTCACCACATGCAAATAGCTATTTCGCAAGAACTAGAAGGTGTGCCTAAGTTCCGTAAGTTTGGCGGCTACACAGCCTACATTGAAGGTTGGGGTTTATACTCTGAGCTTGTACCTAAAGAAATGGGTATGTACTCAGACCCATACTCAGACTTTGGTCGTCTTTCTATGGAATTATGGCGCGCGTGCCGTTTAGTGGTTGATACTGGTATTCACGCAATGAAGTGGACTCGCCAAGAAGGGATTGATTACTACGTGAATAACACCCCTAATGCCACTTCTGACGGCGTTAAAATGGTTGAACGTCACATTGTAATGCCTTCGCAAGCAACGGCTTACAAAGTAGGTATGTTGAAAATTTTAGAACTACGTGAAGACGCTAAAAAGCAACTTGGCGACAAGTTTGATATTCGTCAGTTTCACGATGTAGTGCTAAAAAATGGCCCTGTGCCACTAAACGTACTAGAAAACTTTGTAAATGAATGGGTAGCAAGCAAAAAAGCTTAATCCCAATTTATAAAGCTAACTAAAAGGTCGCTTATGCGGCCTTTTTTGTATTTTGTACCAATTGGCAATAATAGGTTAAGCTAAACAAAAAGGTATTTAAAAGGCGCAAAAATTATGGAGTTATGCATACAGTTACTTAACGCACGTATTTCAAAGCATCAATTAAATGAACTTGATAATGATTTTAAGCAGTTAAACCAAGCACAACAAACATTACAGCTTAATCATCTATACGAAAGCGCTTTGCGTATGAGTATTAAGTACGATTTTATGCAAAATGTAGCAACACGCATTTTAACAAGCAATACCCCACCTGCGCCTTTTATCAGTCAGTTAACAACCACAGATGCCTTGACGTTTTTTACTCCGGCGCTTAGAGAAAATAAGGGCTTCTTGGCACAAGATACCCAAGGAAATAATGTGTTGCACACTGTATTTAAACACGCTAATGCCCAAAAGCTGGCGTTTAATTATGTGCGCTCATTAATGTTATTTGAATCTAACGATGACTTAGTAAAAGCGCTTGCTCAACCCAATGCTCGTGGCCTAACACCTGTTGCGTGTTACATTGCGTACGCAAATAAACCAAGCACGCCGGTAAAGCATGAATTTTCGGCACTGTTAGCCTTGATGGAAATAGAACAAAAACAGAACCCAACAGCTAAACAGCAGTTGGCAAATATATTAAAAGGAACAGATCTTAACGAAACCAGTATTTTACTTAGTGCTGCTTACCTGCAACGTTCAACCGCGCAAGTTGCTCATTTAGTTAAAGCGGTTTAGGACGTGAGAACCTTGATAGATTAAGCGTTGGCCAATCGAGTAACTATTTTACCAAGGTACCAAATTTTTAACCTAATGAGTTACATAAATACCAAACACACCGCTATAAATTTTACCTAGAATAATAAATAGATCCTAGTCGTTTAAGTAGTATTCAACAGTGGTTACTACTCTTACGTTTTTTATTTGTGGTGTATTTGAATCGCGATTAGTAATACTAAACTGCCCTTGGCGAGCTGTTTTTATTTTTCCTAGTTTTGAATTGGAATCCCTAGCAAACTTGTTAGCTACTTCGCGGGCTTTTTCAGTTGCTTGTTGAACCATGGCCGGTTTCACATCGTTTAGCCCTGTAAAAATATACTCAACACGTGTTTCGTAACTATCTTGTACTATGGCAATATTTTGTTTAGCTAATTGGCTTACTTTGCTCAGCGCATTTTGCACCTTGTCTACAGCGCTAGAATAAACGGTCATATTTGAACGAACAATGTACCTAAATTGCTGGTTTTCATTGCCGTACTCGCGCGCCTGTTTATCAACAATAGATTGGCTACCAAGTGATATTTCGGCGTCATCAAAACCATGCAGTTTTAAAAATGCGATCACGGCAGCGTTTTTTTTCTCAACCCTATTTACCAACTTTTCAAGGTCGTTATCTGCATCGCTAAATTGCAAAGGCCATATAACAGTATCGGCAATCACCTCTTGCTCTGCTAATCCTTTAACTTGTACTGTACGCTCCATTTCTTTTACATTTAGTGCTGCACTTTTTAAAATAAACCCTAAGCTAATTAAGCCTAGGCTTAAAAAAATAGCCGCCAGCACAGTGTGAAAACCAGGTGTTTTGATCACAGTACACTCCTTGATTGATATCAATAATACGTATCTATAAACTCGAAATAACCTGTTAAACAGGGTACATTGAGACAATGTATAACGCAAAATTTTAAAGCTAAGGAAACGCAATGAGCCTAAAGCGAATTAGTCAGTTTTTTAATCCAAGCTCAGTGGCAGTGATAGGCGCGTCAAATAATGCCTCTCGTGCCGGTTTTGTCGTTATGCGTAATTTATTACAAGGCGGTTTTAAAGGACCAATCATGCCTGTAACGCCAAGCTATAGCGCTGTTCATGGCGTACTTGCATACCCGTGTATTAATGATCTACCTAAAGTGCCTGACCTTGCCGTTATTTGTACCAATAAAAATACTCTGTTCGACATTATTAGCCAACTAGGCGAGCTGGGCTGTAAAAGCGCTATTATTATTGCCGATGGCTTAACGAACGATCAAAAGAGTGCGCTAAAAGCATGCGCCCATAAACACCACGTTACTTTATTAGGCCCTAATAGCTTAGGGCTATTAATTCCCCATATTGGCTTAAATGCCAGCTTTTCTCATACAGTGGCAAGCCCAGGTAAAATTGCCTTTGTATCTCAATCTGCAGCGGTATGTTCAACCATATTAGATTGGGCTAAAAATAAAGATATTGGCTTTTCGTACTTTGTTTCTGTGGGAGGGTGTTTAGATATTGATTTTGATGAGCTGCTCGACTTTTTAGGGCGTGATTCAAAAACTAAAGCTATTTTACTTTATATTGATAATATTGAAGACATCCGTGGCTTTATTTCAGCCGCAAGAGCGGCTGCATTTAGTAAACCTGTTATTGCCATAAAAACTGGAAAGACAAATGCTGGCGCTCTTGCGGCAGAGATCCATTCCGGTGGAAAACAAAGCTCTGATGCCGTATACGATGCGTTATTTCAACGTGCGGGTATGCTGCGCGTTAACGACCTACGAGAGCTATTTGCTGCAACACAAACGCTCGCCATGCACCCAAAATTATTACAAGTTGAACAGCTCACTATTTTAACAAATGGTGGAGGTCCGGGTGTTATGGCGGTCGATGAGCTAATTCAACGTTCTGGGAAATTAGCGGCGCTTAGTAGTGAAACACGCAGTGCGCTTAATCACGTTATTCCCCGCTCAGAAGCAACCTCCAACCCGATTGATATTTTTGGTGACTCGGCACCAGCGCGTTACAAACAAGCATTAGAAATATTATTGCATGCAAAAGAAGTAAAAAACTTATTGATAATACACACCCCATCGGCACTGGCTCCAAGTGAAGACTATGCCAATGTAATTGTTCAAGCGCTACAAACATTGCCCAAAATGGCTCGCCCTTATGTGTTTACCAACTTTATGGGTGAAGATGCTTCATTCGCAGCCAGAAAAATATGCGCTAATAATGCAATTCCTACTTATCGAACACCTGAAGGCGCTGTCGGTGCGTTTATGCACTTGGTATCGTATCGTCGAAACCAAAAACATTTAACGCAAACGCCAGAGTCGAACACTGACGATGGAAAAATAAACAAAGCTGCTGCCACAACGTTAATAACTGAATATTTAGATGAAGAACAAACCTATCTACCCACTCATAATGCAAGCCAAGTACTAAGCCACTATGGTGTTGAATGTATTGAAACTAAAGTGGCGTACACACCCACTGAGGCAAAAGAGCAAGCAATAGAGCTTGGTTTTCCCGTTGCGCTTAAGCTTATAAGCCCAAGTATTGCTTCTAAGTCTGAAGTCGGCGGCGTGGTTTTAAATCTAAACGATGCCAATGAAGTTGAGCAAACCGCATTTGCGATGCTTATTCGAATTAAAAACACTTATCCGGATGCCACTATTGATGGGTTTTCACTCCAAAAAATGGCACCGCGTGCAGGTGCAAACGAGCTGCGGATTGCAATTAAAACAGAGCCTAATTTTGGCCCCGTTATTTTACTTGGTGAGGCAGGTACAGGGCTTGAGTACGCTCAAGCGGCAGTGGCTCTCCCTCCCCTTAATATGAACTTGGCTAAATATTTAATTGCTGCCGCACATGATAAAGGCGTATTAAAAGATCGCATTTTACCTGAAAAGGTCGACAAATATCGTTTATGTGCGTTGCTCACGCGTATTTCACAGCTCGTTGTGGATCAACCCGATATTAGCGCAATGGAACTTAACCCAATACTTGCAAGTAACGGGCAATTTTTAGTACTTGATGCCACCATAACGCTAAATCGATACCAGTCAAAAAGTAACCGTAAACGGTTATGTATTCGCCCCTACCCTATAGATCTTGTAGAAATAGTAACGCTAAAAAATAATACTCAAGCAACGCTTAGGCCAATAAAACCTGAAGATGAACAAGCCCACAAGGCATTTGATCAATCACTCAATAAAGAAGATCGTTACAAACGCTTTTTTGGCGAGTTACCTCAATTTAACCACGATCAACTCGCTAAAATGACTCAAATTGATTACGACCGAGAAATGGCGTTTATTGTTTGCCAACGCTTAGAGGGAAAAACCCGTACCTTAGGGGTGTCGCGTGTGATTATGGATCCCGACAACGTGCATGCTGAGTTTGCTATTGTGGTTCGTTCTGATTGCCAAGGCTTAGGGCTAGGTCGAATTTTAATGAATGCTGCAATTAACCATTGTAAACGCCAAGGCGTTGAATGGATTGAAGGTATAACACTACCAGAAAACACAGGTATGATTGAACTTGCCCGCAAGCTGGGCTTTAAAGTAAGCCGCGATTTTGAAGAAGGCAGCATTAACATGGTGCTCAACACAAAATAAACTCAGCCCAATAACTTACGTTATGTTCAGAGCGCCTAAAACCAGTAAGGCGCTATAATATTGCAACTTAACGTGCACTGTGCTCAAAAAGGCTAATAACACCATTTTTGATATTTATGACCGCTTATCTATGATCTGCGTGTAGGTTACTACTAAAAATATCTTGCCAGTCACGTACTATGAGCGCTGGTACATCTTCACTTGGAACAGGCTTACTAAATAAATAGCCCTGAAAATGCTTGCACCCTAACGCGGTTAAAAACAGAAGCTGCTGAAGGCTTTCAACGCCCTCAGCCACACACTCTTTGCCTAAACTGTGTGCCAATGTGAGTGTTGATTCAATAATTGCCTCATCATCAGAATCAATGCCGATGTCTTGAACAAAACTTCGATCAATCTTAAGCACATCTATAGGAAAACGCTTTAAGTAAGTCAGCGATGCATAGCCGGTACCAAAGTCGTCCATATAGAGTTTACAGCCTAACTCTTTTAGCTTTTTCATACTTTGCAGTGCAAGGCTTGAGTCACGCATTAAAATAGATTCTGTTATTTCAAATACAATAGCCTCTGATGGCACGTTAGCATTAATAAGCGCTTTTTTAATCTCTGGCACAAGCTCTATAAATTCAAAATCTAATGCCGATAAGTTAATCGATAAATACAAATCAGGAGATGCTTTTCGCCATTCGTTAAGCTCATTCAATGCTCTGCCAAAGGTTTGTAGCATTATTTTAGTTATTAAACCAACACCTTCAGCCGCTAACGAAAACTCCTGTGTTTGGATTCGTTTATTTTCAGGCCAGCGAAGTAATACTTCAAAGCCTTCAGTTTGATGTGTGTGAGCATTTATAATAGGTTGGTAGTAATTACAAAACTCATGCTCTTGATAAGCTTTTGTTAACTGTGATTCTAAATGAAGGGCTTTTTGAACATGCTGATTCATTTCTTGTTTGTAAAATTGATAATTACTTTCAAGCGCACCTTTGGCATGATAGAGCGCAATGTTTGCCGCCTTCAGTAAGGCACCACTTTGTGTTGCATCATCAGGAGAAATAGCAACACCAATGCTTAAATTAATATTCACTACTTGGTCGTTAATACTTATATTTTGATTCACGCAATCCATAAGTTTGGTACAAATAAGTAATACCTCTTCTATTTGGTGAATATCTTCAACCAGGACCACGAATTCATCACCACCAAATCGTGCAATACTGTCTGATGAACGTAGTGAGCATTTTAATCGCTCTGCAACTTTTTTAATAAGTTCATCGGCGACTTCGTGGCCTAATGAATCATTAAAATATTTAAAGCGCTTAATATTAATATGTAAAAGCGCAGCTTTGCATAAGTGCTTTTGGGCTTGCTCAAGGGCATGCTCAACCCTATCATTAAACAACGTACGATTTGGTAAGCCGGTTAACACATCAAAGTTAGCGAGTTGGTGCAGTTCACTTTCTGCCAGTTTTTGTGCATGTATATCCGTTAAAATAATCACGTAGCTGCTTAAGCGTTGTTCTGTATCAGCAACCGCACTTATTTTAACTAGCACATGGCGCGACTCTCCATTGTGAAGGCGTACCATATCTTCACAAGAAAAATGCTCCCCTTCTGAGAGCTTTTTCATAATACGTAAGTAATCAACACGGCTTTTAGGCGACATACCTAAGTTTAACGCCCTGCTTGAAATGGGCTCTGCAGCAAAGTTAAAAGCGGTTTGAAGTGATTTATTAGATGCACGAACATTAAAGTTTTTATCGAGAATAAAAACCCAATCACGAGTTTGTTCAAATGCAGCAGTAAATAAGCGTGCGTGCTCTTCAAATACCATTTCACGGGTCATGTTAGTGTATGTACCCGCTACTTTTTGAGGCGTTTTTTCATCCCACTCAACCACTTTGCCAAAGTCTTTATACCAACGCCAATAGCCTTTGGCATGGCGTACACGGTATGTGCAGTTAAAGTAGCCTTTATCAGTCGACAAAAACTCTAACCACTCTAAACGAAATAGTTGTTTCTCTTGCGGATGTATTTTAGCCAAGTATTCATCAAGGCTTACAGTATCGTGTTTATAACCCAGCTCATTACTTAAACGAGGCTGATAAATACTTGGATTACTTGACTGCCAATCCCATACGCCAGACTCACTGCCTTCAAGGGCAAGCTTTAAACGGGACTCACTGTCTTTACTTTCTTTATGCGCAGCCAATAAGATACGTTGAATTTTATTACGTCGCCTGACCCACATGGCAATAAAAAATAAAAATAAAGCGCCGTATAACACCATAAAGTAAGGCGCACGCCAAAGTGGGTATTTAACCTTTATTTTTAATGTAGCTGGCTTGGTAAAAATTCCCGTTAAGGGGTCTTTAGCCCAAACTTTTAATGTATAACTACCAGGGTTTAACTTAGGAAATAGTACTCGGTTGTTATTTCTTGCGTAGGTTTTTTGCCCGTTATCAAGCTGGTACTCATAGATAATACGTTCTTGATTACTAAAAGCCATTGCAGAAAAAGCCACTTCAAGACCAATGTCATCGTGGTTTAAAACGACTTCATTTAGAGGTTGCCTTAAATCGCGAGATAACTCTCGGGACATTAAATTTACCCGCGTAATATTTACATGCTCTATAAGCGGCTTATAACTTTGGTTTTCCATTGGATGAAAATACGTTATTCCTTTTAACCCTCCATATACAATGCGGCCATCGTTAAGCTGCGCCATTGCTGAGCTATTAAATTCAGCTGATAAAAGCCCCTCGGCTGTACTAAACTGCTGAAAGTGGAGCGTTTCTGGATTTAAACGCCATATTCCTTTATGGCTACTCATCCAAATCATACCGTCGTCGTCAAGCACCATACTGTAAAGTAATGTACCTAGTTTATTCTTATCCAGATCAATAGTATGAAGGTGTTCATACGTTGATGAATCAATACCAATTAAGCCAAAGTTAGAAAGAGAGATCCACAACACGTTGTTATTATCAATTACGTATGAAAGCACACTAATTGCAACGTTTTCATGTTGTTTGGGTACTTTATAAATCATTTCTAACGCTAAGTTGTTAGGGTTTAATTGATATAAAATACCGGCATTAAAAAAGAGTGGCCAGTCAGGTTTATTTGGTAAAGCGGGTAAAAAACCATGTGCTAAAAAAGGGTTAAATTGTGCCAATTCACCGCCCAATCGTGTCACAATTTTAGTGTCTATGTTATAAACAAACGCGCCATGGTCACGATGCATAAAATATAAATCGCCATTTGGCATTAAAGCAACACCGTGTACCCACCCTGAGATATGATCTTGATTTGCCGAATTTTTTGTTTTAGGTTCAGTGACTTGGTACGTATTTGGATCAAAAATATACAAGCCTCGATTTGTATTAAGCCAAAGCATATTTTTATAGGGCATAATTTGCCAAACACTAAACTCGCGTGTGTAAGCGTCAGCTTTATAATCTTTTAAATATACTTTGCTGGTATTGGTTTTTAAATCAACCTCAGTTAAGCCATTATTGGTTGCAAGCCAGAGCTTTTCGTTAAATTCGGTTATTCCCCATATTGAATGGTGAGATAAACCTGCGCCACCCAGCACACTGCCATCAACATTGTTAAAATGATACGTATCTTTTGATAGATAAAAGGCACCATCACTTTTTGTGGCCACCCATACGCCACCAGACTTATCTTTGGCCATATCAATAATGCTGGTGTCGGCTAAGGTATATTTACTTTGAGTGATTCGTGTATTTTTTATTAACTCACCACTGTTTAAATCAAATTTGAATAACCCTTTGTCTGTCGCAAGATCGATTTCACCTTGGTTGTACTCTATTTTCCACACATTTAGGTCGGCAAGTAATACTTTATTTTTGAATGCAATATCGGGACGTTCAAACATGCTTGGTAAATCACTAATATCAACCTGATACATACCTTTAACCGCACCGACTAATAGCTGGTTATTTTCACCCAGCTCAAACGACTTAACATTATTTTGGTAAACATGCGCCGCCTCACCTTTTAAATGCTGTAATGGACGAGTTAGATCATTAGCAATATCATGAACGTAAGCACCGTGAGAGGTCGCTATAAAAATGTAACCGTTATAATGAAACAAGCTTCTTACTAATGTATTTTTGTATTCTTTAGGCAGCTCAAAAACAGATTCAATCACACCGCTTTGAATATCGAGCTTCGCAAAATCTCGACCTCGTCCAATCCATAGTGTTTTTGAATCAGCCGCTAGCATGGTAAATACTGATTGATTAAAAATTTGCTCTTCGTTGCTTGGAGGACTTAAAAATTGCTTGTAAGTATCTGTGGCTGGATCATATCTAAAAAGACCCTCGAGTAATGAGGCAATCCAAATATAACCGTCTACGTCTTGGTATATTCTGTCAATAATTGCTTCTTCTAGCTCTCCATTTGGGCCATTAATCGGGGTTACTTGATACCCATCGTAACGGTTTAATCCCCCTTCGGTAGAAAGCCACAAATACCCGTTATTATCGATGAGTATGGTATTAACGTAGCTTTGTGATAGACCTTCACTGGGTGATAAACGCTTAACTTGTGCACCAGCCTGGCAACTCACTATAGTTATTAAAACTAAGCAGCAACTTAAAATCCAATTAACGCCCTTACTCATGGTCATTCCATATGGTTTTTTATTTTTATGGGTACTCTAGTGCGACAATATTACGGTGCTTATACATATCAAAAAGTACGTGTAGATCAGCAGTATATGTTAACACTTGGTTAAAACCAATACTGAGGTATAAATCGACTATGTTTTTAAATGCAAAGGTATAAACATGCATGTGTTGATGCTTCAAAAGATCAGTTATTAATTGCTTTGCTAGCCCTTTTGAGCGGTGTTCTTTAGCAACATAAACCGTGGATAAAAACAAAAAATTGTATTTATGTTGCACCCTACATGCAGCCACTATTTGCTCATCTAAGTATATAACCCATACTTGATCTTGCTTATTAGCGCGCCCGCTAGCCCCATGTAGTTTGTAAAATTTATTTACTAAGGGTGTTTTTACTTTATCTAATAATTGGGTGGTATACATTTTAACTAAGCATTAATGCCAAATATTGCTCAAATTTTTGTTTTAATACCGTTTGCTCTGCTACTGGACGGCTATGGATTGTATTATAAACTTGCTCGCGTGTTTTTTTATTACGCTTAATTTGGTATGCCCAAAATGAGGCTTCATAGTCGAGCTGGATTTGGTACTTATCTTCACGTGGTAATAAACATAGGTTAAAACTCACAGGATTTCCTCATTCTTTATATGGCTTAGAGTGTAATACATAGCTTGCAGTGCTGGGCAAAAAGCAAGCACCTTGTTATTATACGCCTCTTATTAATTTATCTCAGCAGTAATTGGAAATGATAATGCAAAGTCGCTTTAGTGTATTGTTTCTATTAACGTGTTTTATGTTGAGCACGGCATGTTTTAGCAATCAAAACACGCTCACATTTAACCGCCCTGATAACGTACCGCAAGCAAATTATGTTCTTGAGCTTCTTACACTCGCCTACAAGGACATAGGCTACGAAATACACCTTATCGATTTTAATCCCCAAAATGCTCTTCGCGCTGCTAATAATGGCACACTAGACGGACAGTTGGGTCGAGACAAAAGTATAGAGGTAGATTTTCCTAATTTGCTGCCTGTTAACTACCCATTGTTCAAGTTTAAATTAATACTGTATAAAAACTGCCAGCAAAGCATATTAAACCGGCTCGATAACGTTGCTATTTTAGCTGATTGCCCCATACAAGCACAGTACATAAAAAATACGCAATTTGATGGTAATGTAATTGAAGTAAAAAATATAAGTACGCAACTAAACCTGCTTACTCAAGAAAAAGTAAAAGGTATATTGCTACTCGATTTTGCATCTGACAGTCTACCAATCCAGCATCCTGATGTTTGCTACCAAAAAGAGACACTACGTGTAACACCTGTTTATCATTACTTAAACAAACAAAATGCGCATCTAATTGAAGGCTTAGAAGCGGCACTTAATAAACTTCATAACAATGGCACGGCTTATGCGCTTAAAGCTAAATACAATATGTATGATTAAAAATCGAATCCGTGCTGCTTTGCCGTGTTAGTTGCACTTTCAGCTTGCTGTTTTTTGAGAAGATATCGCTTGTAGCGCTGCTGGCATAGGCTCAAAACTTTTTTCTTTTGTGCATTGGTTAAAGAGTTCCATAAAAATCGCTCGTCACGACTACGGTAACACCCTTTGCAATACCCTCTATTGTTAACTAAGCAAATACTTTTACAAGGACTTGGAATATCAAATATTTCAATTTGTTGCATAGCATACACCGCTTAGTTAAGGTCATACTTGCAGTATAGCGTTATTTTTAAACAAAAAAAAAGTAGCAATACTATTGCTACTTTTTACTTTGTTTACTTAATGCTAAAGCGATTCAGGGCTTTTAACATTTATTTGTGCTTTACGATGAAATGGTTTTGCATACATAGCTAATACAAGTGGCTTAAGCTCTTCAGGTACCTGCGCAATACGTTGTTCAAATGTTGCCGTATCTGGAGAGTTAATTACCGACTCTTTACAACCACCAGCAATATAATTGCCTGGATGTAAGTAAAATGAATCTATTATTTGCTGGTCAATAGTGTTAGCAAGTTCCTCAGCGCTATCGCATTGTGACTCAATAGGCTGCCCAAAAGCTAAATGAACATGGCCCTTTGCCGTACTAAAGCCCTCAACAATACTTAAAATATCTTCACCCACCGACTTAACATATTCACCATGTTGTTGCTTATGATAAAGCTCTTTAGCTTTTGCTATAGCGCATGGCTCATATTGATAAGAAATAGACACAGGCACAACTTTTAGCTCTTTAATGTATTCACCAAACTCTTTCTTTTGCTTACGGCCATTAAGTTGCAACATTTTTAGTAATGCAGGATCGGTTTGATCAAAGCCATCTTTAGCGCGCCCTTCTTTTTGTGCAATCCAAATGGAGTGTCCGCCCATTAGTGAGTCATAAATATACGACGACAATTGAGTAAGGGCTTTTAGCATTTCTTTAGGGGCTTTAGCTGAGCGCTTAACAATAAAGCTTTTATTTAAACGCATCAGCTCTGTTATGTAGGGTATTTGCAGTAAATTATCGCCAATAGCTATTCGTACCGTTTTCATTTTATGTTGGTATAACCCCCAGTTAACAAGCGCAGGATCAAGCACTATATCGCGGTGGTTAGAAACAAATAAATAAGCTTGATTAGGATCTAATTTATCTAAACCTGAAAAGGTGACTTTTGACGTGGTGCGTTTTATAAGTTTATCTAAATACGTAGCAACTTCATTTTGAACATCTTCAACGCTCGTTACTTTTCCCCACTTTTTGCGTAGTTGGCTTCTTACCAATGGGCGGGCAATAAATGGCACTGCTGATAGAAAGCGCGGTAGGTTATACTTAGCAATGACATCTATAAATGCATCATCACTCATTAAACGCGCTAATGATGCGTTAACCTCATTGTCGTTGTAAGGTCTTATGTCTGCGTACTTGTCTTCTAATTCACTCATTACTGCATCTATAAAGTTAAAAAACGGCACGTAAAATACGTACCGTTTGTTTTATTGGTTTGAGTATAACTCAGGCAAACTCAAATGCGAACTAAGTCAGGCTATTGCATTTTTATAAAAACTAATAAGCACTCTTAAAAATACATATATAACAAATAATTAAGTAATGCTCTTACCAGTTACCTTTCGCTTTGCTTGTAATGCTATGACAACTAAACGCAGAATAAGTGCGATTAAAATTACACCACAAATAAAGCTTAGCCAATATGGCAGCACCTGATGCTCTTCACCTAGTTGCGGGGAAACAACAAAGCCAAACTCAGTTACTAAATAATCCGTTAAAAACCCAAAAATCAATGCAACCCCAATAACCCCTGTCAAATAAGCGAATACAGCACGCTTGCCAAGCTCATTAGCTACAACACCTAACGTAGCAATATTTGTTGCCGGCCCTGCGAGCATAAACACTAACACCGCTCCAGGCGATACTCCACTCAATAGCAAGCCTGCAGCAATAGGCGTAGAAGCAGTGGCACAAATATACATGGGTATACTGATCAAAATCACCACGAGCATGGCAACAATGCCACTGCCCCACTGTGTTAAAAATGACTCTGGAACATAGGTCTGTACCAACGCGGCAAAGAATAAACCAATCATTAACCAGACCATGGTATCCGACAGAAGTTTATTGCAGCTAAAACTTATCGCTTGTTGTACTTTCTGCCATTGACTTTGTAATGCCTTGTTTGGTTTATCACAACAACTGGTTTGAACTTTAGGCTCCGCCGTTTTAGACGCACAACAACTGGTTTGAACTTTAGGCTCTGCCGTTTTAGACGCACAGCAACTGGTTTTTGTTTGAGCATCTGCGGCTGGCTTAGTCTGCAGCCTATCGGTATCTCGCCCAACTAACACACCTGCAACAATAGCACTGCAGATAGCAGCTATGGGACGAATAATAGACATAAACGGACCTAATAACACATACGATACTGAAACAGAATCAACCCCCGTTTCAGGCGTCGACACTAAAAACGCAGTCGTGGCACCTTTTGAAGCACCGGCGCGTCTCAAGCCTATTGCAGCAGGGATAACACCACATGAACACAAGGGCATTGGCGCACCAATTAAAGCCGCTTTCACTGTGGTCAAAAAGCCTTCTTTACCTAAATGTTTATTTAAAAAATTTGCCGGTAAATATACATTTAATAACCCAGCAATCAGTAAACCAAGCATTAACCAAGGGGCAGATAGTAAAAATAACTGCCAAAAATTATTAAGTAAGTCCATCGATGTCCTCCAAGGTTGTTAATATTGAACAGTTATAAGCGGGCTCTTGTCCACCACAGCACTTATCTGCCAGTATCGATAGCGATTGATGAAAACGTGTTAGCTCAGCAATACGCTCTGCAACTAGATCACGTTTTTGTATCGTTAAATCTTTTACTTCATGGCACGAATGCTGGTGTTTTTTAAATTTAATTTGCAACAGATCTCTAATCTCTAACAAGCTAAAACCAACATTTTTAGCACGCAAAATAAACTTCATTTGTTTGAGAGCTGCCTTATCATAATCGCGATAACCTGCCTCGGTTCGACTTGATGGCGTTAACAAATTGTGTTTTTCATAGTATCTTAGGGTATCTGTTGAGACACCTAACTGATTTGCAAACTCACCTATTTTCATTTGTTTCTCCAATGAGTATATTCTCAACTGATGCCAACTATAAACCTTAGAGCACACACCAAGGTCAAGTATTAAAATTATTTTATTTAATTAGGACACATCATGAAAATTACTGTTCTCGATAACGCCACATTAGCAAATACATCACTTGCCTGTTTAGAGCAACTAGGGAGCCTTAAAACCTACGAACTTACTAGCCCAGAGCAAGTTGTTGAGCATAGCCAAGGGGCTGATATTTTAATTACCAATAAGGTCGTGTTAAACCGCGAAACAATTAGCCAACTAAAAAATCTAAAACTAATATGCGTGAGTGCTACGGGAACTAATAATGTTGATCTAGAGGCTGCAAAAGATCACGGCATTGCAGTTACAAACGTTGCAGGTTATTCAACACCTTCGGTTGTTCAACATACCTTCTCTTTAATCACAAACCTGCTAGGTAATACACACCGATATCAAGCTGATTGTCAGCAAGGTGCTTGGCAGAAAAGTGAAATGTTTTGCCGTCTTGACTACAGTTTTAATGATTTACAAGGCAAAACACTAACAATCATAGGCGGTGGTACACTAGGACAGGCTGTTGCAAATGTAGCCGAGGCTTTTGGTGCAAATGTAGTTATGTCTGAGCGCAAAGGTGCACCATGCCGCGATGGCAGAACGCCTTTTGACGAAGCCATAAAAACCGCAGACATAATTAGTGTGCACTGCCCGTTAACAGAAGAAACGCGCAATCTAATTACCTTAAACGAATTTAAAGTAATGAAACCAAGCTGCATCATAATAAACACAGCACGAGGCGGTATTATTAATGAGGCGGATTTAACCAGTGCACTAGAGCAAAATATAATTGCTGGCGCAGGCGTTGATGTATTAACAAAAGAGCCTGCTGAGCTTTCAAATCCACTGGCAAATTATAAAGGGAGTAACCTATTGCTAACGCCGCATATTGCGTGGGCAAGCACCGAATCAATTGTGCGATTAGTTAAAGAGGTAAGTTTAAATATTAAAGCATTCAAACAAGGGGAGCCTCGTAGCCGCTTAGTTTAATACTCACCTTAGCCAAGTAACCTGAGCTCTGAATAGTAAATACCTTAATCATTGCTTGGGTTAAATAAACTAAAAAGTGGCTGTTTTTACCAATTTTTTTATTTTTTAAAATTAACGAAATACCACACACAACGTAAGCAATTGATTATAAATAAAATTTAAACTTGGCGTATACTTTGCGTTACTATCATTAATAATTAAGTAAAAATGATTAAGGTACATACAAAAATGAATAAATCTCTACTAGCAGCGGCACTTATTACTCCATTTTTAACGGGTTGTGTTATCGCCGTATCTGATGGTGAAGCAGAAACGCACTGGGCAGGTAATGACTCAACTAGCTGGCAAACTAAGCACAAAAATAATCGCGAAGCGATTTCTGAATTAAAAATGGATAGCAGCTACCAGTCGGTATTAACAACACTTAAAACCCCTAATTTTACCGAGTTACTAAAAAAAGGGGATGATGTGTATCAAGTCTTATTTTATGCAACTCATAGCATTCATTCTGATGGTAAAATGACTAAAGATGAGTGTACGCCACTTGTATTCAAAAACGATAAACTTGTCGGTATTGGTGACAGCGCATTAAATATGGTTAGCCACTAAAATACAAAAAGGCCAGTAACGTTACTGGCCTATTTTATTAGTGAGCGACCACTCTATTACGGCCAGCCTCTTTTGCTTCATACAACCCTAAGTCAGCTTCTTCTAATAATGAATGCTCTGAGGTTGAGCGGCCATCTTCCATAGTTGCAACGCCAATACTGATAGTTATGCATTGTGCATTTAACGATGTTTTGTGCTCTATATTTAATTTGTTTACTGCATCTCTGAGCTTATTTGCAAACGTAATTGCTTCCTCTTTAGATACATCAGGTAAAATAGCCGCAAACTCTTCCCCACCGTAGCGGGCAATAAAGTCACTTCCACGTTTACATTGTGCCAATAAAGATTGTGCTACTTTTTTTAAACATTCATCACCGGCTCTGTGACCGTATGTGTCGTTGTATCGTTTAAAGTAATCTATATCCATTAGCAGTACAGATAGCACCGAGCCCCCTCGTTTACTTCTTCGCCACTCTCGAGACAAATTTTCATCAAGGTAGCGTCTATTGGGTATTTCGGTTAATCCATCTATGGACGCTAACATTTCAAGTAAATCGTTTTTTTGTTTTATCAGTAATTGATTTCGTACTCGCACTCTAACAATAGAAGCACTGAATGGCTTAGTAATATAGTCCATCGCGCCTAGCTCTAATCCTTTTGATTCATCAGCATGCTCTTGATTAGCAGAAATAAAAATAACTGGAATAGCCTGGGTAATAGGATTTTCTTTTAACTTAACAATAAGTTCAAAGCCGTTCATAACGGGCATTACAATATCAAGCAAAATCAAATCAAACTGCGTAGTTCTTACAAAAGCGAGTGCTTCTTCTGCACTTTTAGCTAAAAACACGTCATGCTCTTCACACAACGTTTTTTCAAGCACTAATCTGTTAAGTGGATCATCGTCAACTACAAGCACTTTAGCTTTTTTTGACATCCACCGCCTCCAAACCTCTAATAAATACAATAACCTGCTTCAACTGCATAATAAGCTCTTTTATGATTTGATCTTCAGGGTCATTGGTTGCTTTAAGACTTTGTTCGCACTGAAGCGCACAAGACGATAACCGCTTAAAACCCAAGTTACCCGATACTCCTTTGATACTATGCACTAAACGTACCAATTCACCTTTAACGGTACATTCGTCAATTTGTTGTAATTGGGTCTCACATAGGCTAGAAAATTTATCAATCATAGTATTAAGTAACGCCTCATCAGCGCTAAATTGAGCTAAGGCAAATGCCCTATCAAAAAATACCGTTTTAGTGATCTGCATATCTGCAATGGCATCTAGAAGTACTTTAGCAACAACGGGCTTTGTTAAATGTTTATTCATACCGCATTTTAACGAACGCTCTATATCCGCAGGTTCACAATGCGCTGTCAATGCAAATATAGGCAATTGCTTATCGTCAAACTGTTGACGAATCAAAGTAGTAGCTTGACAACCATCTATATGCGGCATTTGCACATCCATTAAAATCAGATCTGGTTTTAAAACTTGTAGCAGCTCCATACCATCAGATGCATTGGTTGAGGTTACAACATTTACATTAGCTTTTTCTAAAACACTACTTATAATTTCTAAGTTTAGTTTATTATCATCAATTGCCAAGATCAGTAAACCTGACACCTCTCTACTCGGTTGCTGTGCCTGTATATTAGCGTCACTTGCAATTTGCTTTAATGCAAAACCACTACTTAAATCAAATAATCGCTGTCCAAGTGCAGATGCTTTAACATGCTGAGCTAATAAGCCTTTACTCATAGATGAACTAAAGGTTAGCTGATGATTAACGATAATGACCGATACAGTGTGTGAAGTAAGCGAGTCATTTATTGCTTTTACACTTAATAGTTCAGGTAAATCAGCTTCATCAACAATAAGCTGATTACGTCCCGAAAGTTTGATTGGGTAATTCAATGCTTCATCTAAATCAATACTGGTTAACTCTGAATAGGCTGCTACAGCGCGTTTTAAAGCTCGGCTTCGCTGGGATATAATAGCCAGAGCATCAACAGGCAACAGCTGATTTTTTGTATCGTCTACCTGTAAACTAATGCTGAAATAAAACTCACAACCAAGGCCTTTTTCACTGTTTACGGCTATCTCGCCGCCCATGAGCGATACAGCATGTTTTACAATAGCTAACCCTAACCCTACACCTTGATGGGCGCGTGTTGATGATTCATCGCCTTGTGTAAAGGCATCGAATAAACGTAATTGGTCAGCCTCATTAATCCCGCTGCCAGTATCTTTTACACTAAAACAGATCGCTTGCTCGTTACTATCTCCCTCAATTAGCTCCATTTTTAAGGTAATACTGCCATTGTGAGTAAACTTAACAGCATTAGTTAATAAATTACCCAACACCTGCTGTAGTCTTATGCTATCGCAAATCAAACTAGGTGCAATTAAAGGGTCAACATCAATAATAAATTCAACCCCTTTTTGCTCACACAAGGGCCCTGTTAAGCTATCGCAAATATCAACAAGTTCCACAACCGTAAATGGGGCTAGTTTTAACTCAGCCTGTGCGCTTTCAACTCTGGCAAAATCGAGCATGCGGTTGAGCATTAATAGTAAACTTTGCGCAGCTTGCTTAGCTTGATCTGTTTGCTGAATTTGTCTTTGCGTAAGCCCTTGCTCTATAAGCATGTCAAGCAAACCTAACACCGCATTCAAAGGGGTACGTATTTCATGACTTAAGTTAGCAATAAAGCGACTTTTAGCAAGGGTTGCGCGCTCAGCATTGTGCTTAGCTTTAGTTAATGCACTCACATCTTGTAAGTGGATAACATAATACGAAGGATCTCGCTTTTCATCCCACACGAGCGATACACTGAGTTGAAGCCAGCTAGTCAAATTTCCTCGTGCTAATGTTAAATGATAAACCTCTTTCTTATCATCAAGCAGCTGAGCTAGTCTTGTTTTAATTTCTTGCCACTGACTATCATCAAATAGCAGTTT
The DNA here is from genome assembly GCF_000813065.1 of Pseudoalteromonas sp. ECSMB14103. NCBI lineage: Bacteria > Pseudomonadati > Pseudomonadota > Gammaproteobacteria > Alteromonadales > Pseudoalteromonadaceae > Pseudoalteromonas > Pseudoalteromonas sp. ECSMB14103. The sequence goes on from NZ_JWGY01000011.1 coordinate 126,984, forward strand.
AAGTTGCTCACCTACCAACACATCTTGCTCAGTAAATAGTTTTCTTGCTGCTTTGTTTACTTGCAATATAGTCTGATCAAGCGAAAGAAGCACAACACCGTTTGCAGCAAATTCAATAGCACTTCTAAATTTAGACTCAGACGCTTTTAGTGCATGTAAAGTTTGCTGCTGTTCTGTTATATCTCTACCGATCCCCATTGTGCCTAACAAGTGCTGCTGCTCATTGTAAAAAGGCGCAATCGTCAGTTGGTAAGACTTATCATCTGTATCAACGCGTTGCTGAACATTACTGCGATTTTGTAAAACCTGCTTTTCAAGAATACTTATTTGTTCGTATTCGTCAGTTATATCTTGTATACGCCTACCCACTAGCGCGCTTTGATCGCACCCAATGTACGCTTCAAATGCCTTGTTGCACCCTAAAAAAGACCCATCAATATTCTTAAAATATATAAAATCAGGAACACTGTTTAACATTGTGTTTAGTAAAGCTAAATGTCGCTCTTTAGCTTGATAACTGCGTGTTAGTTTTTCTGATTGCAATTGCAGCTTTTCGTCAAGCTCTCGGTTTACATCTTGCAGCGAATCGACTAGTTGTCTGTTTTTAGCAAATACTAGTTTTATTTTAGTGAACCATGGCTGCCAATTAATAGGGATTTGATAATTAGACTCTTTGCTGTTATCGCTATTACTTTGCTCTAAGTAATGCATAAGATGTGTCATAGGTTTTAAAAATATGCGCTGACTTAACCAAAAGAACACGCAAAACATCAAACTTAAAAACAGCGTTAAAAATATAAACTCGAGTAAAATTTCATACCGAATAAGATTTACAAAATCGGATTTAGGCTCATAAAATGCAGCATGTATTGGGAGGTTGCTTTTTGGCTGCATAAAAAAGTTTGTGCCACTGGTTAACACCGTTAATTTTTGTTGTGATGCCGCCATTTCAGGCCAGTATTCTTTAAGTGTGATCCCCTCAGCTATCGCATTTTTTGTGCTTGCAACAACCTGATCAAACCGATTAACAAATATATATTCCCCCTGATTTGGCGTAACTTTTTTTAGCCAGGCAGAAATAACCTCCACATCGTAAATAACGATAATATAATCACGCGAGCCAAGTTCTCGCTGGCGTCCGATTGAGTAGTAAGCCTTCCCGTCTATATTTACAATCGGGCTTGAAGATAAAAGGCTGCCTGAAAAGTCTGGTTTAAATCGCCCTTCAAGAATCTCTGTTAGTAATAAACTCTTGCTCTTATTACGCCTAGCTACAAATGCAGCGCCATTTTCATCAACATACGCAACGGCGCTAAGCGACTGCATAAGTGCCAGAGTTGTATTAAACGAAGGACCTAATTTAACTAACTGTTGCCACTTTGAAAGTTCATTTGGTGAAAGATTAAAATCCCCTTTACCTACAATCTCGGTGCCTTGTTGAGTAAAATGGCGATAGTAATAACCTTCATACTGATTAATACCTTCAAATAAATTACGATTAGCAAGACTCAGTGCAGGCTGCTCGTATAAGTTAAGCATATTAGCCATTAAATCACTGATTGATTGCATGCCATGATTTATTTGGGCGGATATATTAAGAAAATCAGCATCACGTTTTTCTACTGTGCGCTCAAGCTTGATATTGTAAAGATGTAAACACAGTAAAAAAGCAACAATTAAAGGCACCAACAGGGCAACAATTAAAGAGCGATAATAATGTTTGAGAGGTAAAAAATTCAACGTGCAGTCTGCCATTTGGCCCGAAAATCAATCATTAGACTATCGAGCCAAATAGTTAAGCGCAAGTTATAAATTTTCTTCTGCAAATGAAGCCAACCGACTCCTTACAACACCGTTAAGATTTATAGTTGCACTGCCTTCAAAGTTTTTAAAACGCTCTACTATGTAGGTTAAACCTGATGTGACTGGGGTTAAGTAATTACTGTCTATTTGTGCCAAATTACCAGTACAAATGAGCTTGGTTCCTTCACCGCACCGAGTAATAATTGTTTTAAGTTGAGACGCTGTTAAATTTTGGCTTTCATCTAAAATCACCCCCGAACTGATATCATACTATCTGTAGTGGTCAATAAAATTTGGCCACAGTTTTAGAGTCTTGATATCTAACCTCAGATTCATTTGGCGCTAAACCGGCATTATATTGATGCGGCCTAACGTTGTTATAATATCCGTTGATATAATCACTAACGCTA
>NZ_JWGY01000012.1:0-128275 GCF_000813065.1 Pseudoalteromonas sp. ECSMB14103
TCAGTGAAATGGGTAGCTCGTCGGTCTCAGCTCTCCATTAGCCAGCAAAGGTCACTTATTTAAATCCGGCTCCCGCAAACACTGAAATAAAAGCACTATTAAAGTAACACGCTAAAAGCGTGTTTTTTTGCCTGAAATTCAGTGATTTTTAATAACAAAGTGGTTATTACACTTACCATATATACTATACCAATCATTTTAAATTCGTTATTACTTAACACCTCGTGCTGGGTATGTTAAAACGGCTGAAATATTTTTAAGTGTACTTTTACATGACAGAGCTGTATCACTGGTTTGATTTAATCGGCATTGCTGTGTTTGCTATTTCAGGCACATTAGTGGCCTACGAGAAAAAAATGGATGGTTTTGGGGTGGTAGTATTAGCAACAGTGACCGCTATTGGTGGGGGAACTGTTCGCGATGTGATTCTAGACGTTCCTGTATTTTGGCTACATGATCAAAGCTATTTTTTTGCTATTTTAGCTGCTGTACTTATTACATCTCGGCTTATTAATAAGCAAAAATCTATTCCGTATTACACACTTCAAATAGCAGACGCATTCGGCTTGGCTTTTTTTGCTGTAATGGGCACTCAAAAAGCACTACTTGCAGGCATGCCAGAAATGACAGCAATCATAATGGGAGTCATAACGGCTTGTTTTGGAGGCTTAATACGTGATGTACTCGCCCGCGAAATCCCTATGCTGTTAAAAGGAGAGCTCTATGCCATTACCTGTATTGCGGGTGGTATTGTTTATACACTCAGTGTGTATTTTTCATTTGTGACTGAGTTGGCGATGGTATTGGCAATGTTGATGACATTATTCTTACGTTTTTCAGCAATAAAATGGAAAATCACATTACACGTTTTTAAATATCCTGACTAAACTTACTTAATCATAGGATTGATTAGGATAAGGAATGTCATTAGCTCGTATATATTCTCGTGCTCAGGTAGGTATTAATGCCCCTGAGGTTATTGTAGAGGTTCACTTAGGAACTGGTTTACCCGCATTCCACATTGTAGGCCTTCCCGAAGCCTCTGTGAAAGAGTCAAAAGACAGAGTGCGCAGCGCGCTTGAAAACTCTCAATTTGGTTTCCCTGATCAACGCATTACTGTTAATTTAGCCCCAGCTGATTTACCCAAAGACGGTGGCCGGTTTGATTTGGCGATTGCCGTAGGCATTTTGGTGGCATCAGGGCAAATAGTGTGCCCTGATATTCATAAATATGAGTTTTACGGTGAGCTTGCACTCAACGGTGAGGTACGTGGAGTAAATGCTATTTTGCCCTCTGTGCTTGCAGCTAAGGAACAAAACCGCTGCTGTTTTTTACCCATAGCTAATGATAGCCTGGCAAGCCTTGTAAATGGCGTAAAGCGCAAAGCGGTAAGTTCGATTCAAGAAGTATGGGGTGATTTACTAAACCAGCAGCCGTTGCCGTTAAATATAGAGTATCCAGACTGTACGCAGGCACCTGACTTTTTACTCGATTTGAGCGATGTAAAAGGTCAACCCGGGGCTAAACGTGTATTAGAAATAGCTGCTGCAGGCGGTCACAACCTGCTATTTTTAGGTCCACCGGGAACCGGTAAATCAATGCTTGCTCAACGAATGGCCACAATAATGCCGGCTATGTCTGATGATGAGGCACTTTCAACTGCCGCACTTTATTCAATTATTGGTCATTCAATCGATTTAACAAACTGGCGGCAGCGCCCTTTTCGTAATCCTCATCATACCTGTTCGGCAGTTGCATTAGTAGGGGGGTCATCAAACCCTAAGCCGGGTGAAATTTCGCTAGCACACAATGGGGTATTATTTTTAGATGAACTACCAGAGTTTGAGCGTAAAGTGCTCGACTCCCTTCGTGAGCCAATGGAAACCGGTACGGTAACTATTTCGCGTGCGGCGCGGCAAATGGAGTTCCCTGCACAGTTTCAGCTCATTACAGCGTTAAACCCAAGTCCTACTGGAAGCCATACCGATAAAAGAGCAACACCCGATCAAGTTATACGTTATTTATCTCGTGTATCAGGCCCATTTGTTGACCGTATTGATTTGCAAATAGAGCTACCACGGTTAACTAGCGTAGAACTGCAAAGCACTAAACAAGAAGAAACCAGCGCACAAGTGCGTGCACGGGTAGAAGCAGCTTATTACATACAGTTAAAACGCCAAGGCAAAGTAAATGCGCGGCTAAATAATAAAGAAATGAGTATTCACTGTGAGCTTGCCCCAGCAGAGCTGCAGTTTTTGGCTAAGGCCAGTGAAAAGCTGTCTTTATCGCCGCGCTCTTACCATAGAGTTATTAAAGTAGCGCGTACGATTAGCGATTTAAAAGGGAATGAAAAAATTAGTTTAGACGATTTAAAAGAGGCATTAAATTACAGAGCCTTTGAACGCTTAATTGCTCAACTTACTAAGTAGCTAAAATTGAGGCTAAACTGTTTTTACTAGCGGCTATAAAGAGAGCATGTAACCTTTACCGCGCACAGTGACAATACGCTTTTGATCTTTTTCATCGTTTAGTTTTTTACGTAATCGACCAATAAGAACATCGACTGTACGGTCGTTAGGGCTCCAATCTGGTTGGCCTATTTCTTCAGATATTTTTTCACGTGAAGTGGCTTTACCTGCATTACTTATTAAGCAAATAAGTACTTTGTGCTCTGCTTCAGTCAAACGTGATTCAACACCCGAGGAGGTAATAAGGGTGCGATTATCGGGGTGTAATTTAAAGTCGGCGTATTCAATAAACTCTTCACTTTCGTCGCTATCCATATTAACGGCAACGCGTTTATACAAAGCGCGCATGCGCAGTTCAAGCTCAAGTAAATCAACAGGCTTACAAATATAGTCGTCAGCACCTTGGGCAAGGCCTGCTATTCGATCTGCTTGTGAATCACGACTAGAAAGCACAATAACACCAATATCTGTTAGTGTGTTAAGTTCTTTGGCGAGCTGAAGGCCGTCTATTTTAGGCAGTACAATATCAATAATAGCGAGGGTAAATGCATCACGCAGGTTTACTCGCTGCCTAACGATGCTCAATGCATCAGCGCCAGTTGAGTCTACTTCTATTGTAAATTCGGTCTCTGCAAAATGATTTTGAATGCGTTTAACGAGTATTTCATCGTCTTCAACCAATAAAACATTAATAGCCATAGTACTTTATTTTAAATGCTTGTAGCTTTGTATGGTAGCACCATTAGGTAAATACTGAGAAGGGGTTACATGCTAGTTTTAAGTAACTTAATATTTCAAAAATATTAAAATAATTATAAAACATCAAAAAAGCGCCCCATATTCAAGGGCGCTTTTCATAAAGATATAAAATTCCGGTTTAAATTACTTATTTTCGTACATTGAATCCCACCATTGTGGTTCGTCTTTTAGTTTTTTATCAAAATATGCCAACATAGTATTCCACCAGTTAAAGCGCTTATCGCGCGCAAAAATTTGATGATCAGCACCTTTGTACTCAATAAGCTCCACGTCTTTATTTAGTAGTTTAAGTGCGGTGTACATTGTTAAGCTCTCGCCTACTGGTACGTTAGTATCACTGTCACCATGAATAAGCAGTAATGGTGTGGTTACTTTGTCTGCATGAAATACCGGACTATGTTGGCTATACAGATTGGCGTTATTCCATGGGAAGCTGTTTTTAGATGCCTCACCAGAGTATAAGTAGCCCCACCACCCTTCGCCCCAATAAGAGGTTAAGTTTGAAATACCCGCGTGGGAAATAGAGGCGCTAAATAAATCGGTTTTTGTTGCCAATAGCATGGTCATAAAGCCACCATAAGAGGCACCTAAATTACCGACCTTAGTGTTATCTACGTAGTCGTATTGTTTTAAAAAAGCCTGTGTTCCTTCGATAATATCGTCGGCGGTGTAATCACCCCATGCATTGACGTGTTGTGCTGAGAACTTTTGTCCAAAACCTGTCGCGCCAGTAGGTTGTACTACATAAACCACATAGCCGTTTTCGGCCCATAAGTTAAATGGGTAACGGCCAGTAAAACCACGGGTAACGGGTGATGTACCACCGTAATAATATACAAGAGCAGGGTACTTTTTAGTTTTATCTAGGTTACTTGGCACATAAACACGCCCGGTTATTTCAACGCCACTTTTATTAGTAAAGTTAAATTCTTCAAGGGTGGGTATTGTTGTATTGGCATAAGCAATTGGTTTTGAATCCCAAATAAGATCGGTTTTGTTTTTACTGATATTAAGGCGTTTGAGCTGTTGCGGTGCTAAAGCACTTGTGCCGGTGATTAACACTTGTGAATTGCGCCCATGTGAAACGCTAAATTTTTCTACAATATCCACATTGGTATTTAACTTTTTAAAGCGCTGCTTACTGAGGTCGAATAGATACAATGGCTGAGTGTCTTTTTCGGTCACTTTAAGTACCGCATCGCCGTTTTCTAACACGCTTAGCTGACCAATCGATGGGTCGAATTGTTTACTGAGCGCAGTAACATTTTTACCGTTGTTAGTTAACAGGTAAAGCTGTCCGTCGTAGTTATTAGCAAGCATTGACTTTGGCAACGCTCTGCCAGCGCCATTTTTAAAGTCGGGACCTGCAACAACATACACGTCTTTGTTTGCGTATTTTGCTTGGTTAAATGTTTTAAATTTACCAAGTGACAAGAGCTTGTTTGATTTTATATCCAGCTCAACGAGCTCTGTCTCAGGGTGAGTAGACGCTTGCATAGCCATAACCGAACGGCTCATTAATACTTTTCCACGCGTACTATTTAAATCTTCAAAGCTATGAGAAAGCGGGCCTTGGCTAAGTGCTTTTGTTAAGCCACTTTTAGTATCAAGCATATAAAGTTGGCTGGTGGTGCGCGCGTATGACCAACGATCTTGAAGGCCTTTATAATGCTTGGTTAAGTTGTTGCTGCTTTCTGGTGATTTTGACCAGCTAAATACTAGGCTGGTGTCGTTAAAAAAGGTGAAGCCACTGGCGCCAGCTAAGTCGCTTGCCAGTGTTTTAATGGCTAAGCTTTTACGATTAAGCTGTTTAAGCTCACCCTTTAATAAATACACTAAGTACTTATTATCTGGGCTCCAAATAATGTTACTTGGTTGCCCATCTTCAAATCGATATACAGTTGAGTTATCTGTATTTTTTAACTCGGTAACCAAGTTGGCTTTATTTTGAGTTTTATCGTCGTAAGTGCGCTTAGTGGTTATGTATTGCTCTGCGTTAGGCGCTAAAGATATATTACTCATGGTTGGCGCATCAAACAGTTGCTTTGCTGATAAGCGCTTTGTGTATGATGTATTTAGCGTAATTTTATCAATGTCACTCTTAGGGATGAAATCAATAATCACATCACTCCAGTTTGCGACTTGTTGCGCCAAAATAATAACGCTGTGGGTGGAGTTAGTTAATGCAAGCTTATAACTGTTTTTATCCCCTTTTTGGGGTTCGCCATTAATAAATAATTGCCCCTTTTCAATCCCTTTTAATGTTAAGGTGCCTTGTGTAAAACGCTCTGTTTCAATATTAAATTTTAGTGCTTGCAGTCCGCCAAGGGTAAGTGCGCTTACTTTATTGAATGGCTGCCAGCTTTGTTTTTTACCGAAAATAGAAAAACTGTCTGAGTTTGCTTGTAATTGTGGCAAAAGGTTGTTGATAATGGCTGAGCCATGCGGCGTTTGAAAAGGTTTTAATTGCATATCTTCGGCCAAGGGGCCGATAAATTGAATTTTTGATTTGTCCAATGGTTCAGCAATTGCTGCAAAGCTTAAACTGCTAAAGGCTAATAAACCTAAGGCTCGTTTAAATTGCTTGTTGCGGTAAAACCAAGGTGCATTAAATTTCATTATTGTGCCTGTTATTATTGGGTATTTGGTCAAATATAGCATGTATTGTTACCATGCTCACATACCCAATATAAAGGAGAAAAAGTGACTTTACTGATTGTTTATATGGTTGTGGCCATTGTTATTTCGTTTTTGTGCTCTGTGATGGAAGCGGTGCTGTTAAGCATTTCGCCAAGCTATGTTGCATCACTTAGAAAAGAGCAACCTGTGCTTGCTAAGCAACTTGAAAAACTAAAAAATAATATAGATCAGCCACTGGCAGCCATTTTGACTTTAAACACCATCGCGCATACAGCGGGTGCGGCGGGTGTAGGAGCGCAAGCGGCCGTGGTTTTTTCTGATGCTGCAGTGGGGATTGCCTCAGCAATTATGACCTTATTGGTATTGGTTCTTTCTGAAATTATTCCAAAAACTCTGGGTGCTAATTACTGGCGTGCCTTAACGCCAAGTGTTACCTACTCTTTACGGTTTTTGGTGATTTCGCTAAAACCCTTTGTATGGTGTGCGCAAAAGTTAACAAACCTAATGGGGCCAAAGCACGACGAAGCTTACTATATTCGCCAAGAAATAGAAGCCATGGCCGATATTGGCACTGAATCGGGCGCTTTGCACGAAGATGAGTCTGAAATTATTCGTAATCTTTTACATTTTAGGCATGCAAAATTGTCTGATTTAATGACGCCGCGCACAGTTATTTTTAAAGTACATAAAGACTTAACAGTAAACCAATATTTAAATGAGCACGGTTCGTCATCGTTTTCCCGCGTATTAATATTTGATAAAGATGCCGACGACATTGTCGGTTTCGTGCATAAAAACGATATTATGTTGGCGTATCATCGCTTAGGCACCGATTATAAAATCAGCAAGCTGATCAAACCAATTTATACAGTACCCACATCTCAAAATGTATCGTCATTATTGCAAACGCTACTAACTCAACGTACGCACATATGTTTAGTTGTGGATGAATACGGAGAAGTGCGCGGCATAGTAACGCTTGAGGATATGATTGAATCACTAATGGGCTTAGAAATAGTCGACGAACGCGATCAGTCAACCAATATGCGTGCAGTGGCAAAGCAACGCTGGCGTAAGCGTTTGGCCAGCAGTGCGCATATTGTAAGTGAAGAAGACGAACATCCTGAAGAAGAAAAGTAGCTTTTCGCTCGCAACGTTAGCTATTGTTAGGTACTTAAATTTAATACAATAGTTAACGCCTGCCCTCGTGTTTTTTTAGCCAAACGGTATACTAGCGCGATTATTTTAAATGGCTTTAATTATGATAAGAATAGACCTAACCTTGGCTGACCAGCCATTTTCATTAATGGTTTCTGGGCAGCAAATAGTACAAGTATTTCATAACCAGCAAGCTATTGCGTTTGATACTCCTCGAGAACATTACTATCAATTTAACTTTCAAGATAAATTAATAGGCATAGATACCAGCACAACTGCCGAGCAAAGTATTTCGTTATTTGTAGATGAGCAATTTGCTACCCAGCTCGCTTTACCAGCCCCAGTTAATGGTGAACCTAAAAGGGGTTTTTTAGGTTTTGCTGCGTTAGGTTTTAAACTATTTAAAAGCGCAAAAGTAGTAAAGGCTGCGTTGGCAGGTGCATCTGTTGCTGGGTATGCTTGGCTATTTAGCATTGAATTTGCGCTTATGCTTATTGCGTGTTTAGTGGTGCATGAGTATGGGCACGTAAGAGCTATGAAGTACTTTGGCATAAAAACCAAAGGTATTTACTTAATCCCATTTGTGGGTGGCTTAGCTGTCAGTGACGATAAAATAACAACCCGCTGGCAAGATGTGGTCATATCGCTTATGGGGCCTGCTTTTGGCTTAATAACCTCTGTGTTGGGTGTTGTTTTATATTACGCTACGGAGATGGATATATTTGCCGGTGTTGCGGTATTAAGCGCACTACTTAACTTATTTAACTTACTGCCTATTTTACCGCTAGATGGTGGGCATGTATTAAAGAGTATCAGCTTTTCTATGCGCTCATGGATTGGACTAAGTGTATGCTTGCTGGGTGTGTTATTTGGCTTATGGGTTAGTTATACATTTGGTTTAATGTTACTGGTGTTCTTTTTGTTTGTTGGGGCGCTAGAAATTGTGTTTGAATGGCGCGGTCGACATTATTCGCATTTAATACCACTAGATAAATACGGACAAGGTTTTTCAGCCGCTATGTACGCACTGGTAGTTACAGGGCATGTAGCAGTGATGATGCATTTTGCTGATTCTGACAATCCAATACTCAGTTTGCCGATGACAATTTTATCGAACTGATAATTGTGCGCGTAGTTAATTTTTAACTACGCGCAAAGCTTTATTAATAAAAGCTCAATACCAGCGATATAAATACCCCAGTAATAATCAGTTGTACCACGCAAAAGCCCATAATATCTCTTGCCTTTAGGCCCGCTATAGCCAATACGGGCAGTGCCCAAAAAGGTTGAATTAAATTGGTCCACGCATCGCCCCATGCCACAGCCATAGCAACACGGGATATATCGGCGCCCAGCTCTTGCGCTGCGGGTATTACAATAGGTGCCTGTACAGCCCATTGTCCGCCACCGGAGGGCACAAACATATTAACGAGTCCTGCACTAATAAAACTATAAAATGGCAAGCTATCGGCATCCGCAATGGCAATAAAGCCTTGTGATATTTGTTGTGCTAATCCTGTATCGACCATGACCGCCATAATACCGGCATAAAAAGGGAACTGAATTACAATTCCCGCACCACTCGGAATTGCTTGTTGTAAGCTATTAAGCACATTGTGAGGAGTTTGATGTAGCGTAATAGCTAAAAATAAAAACAGGGCAATTACACTATTGAGGTTTAAGCCGCCACCAGAGATAAAAAAGTAATAGCTTAAGTAGGCAAGCCCCATTAAGCCAATGCCCATACCTAGCAGTTTGCTTTGTTCTAAATGTTGCGAAGGACGCGTTATTTTACTTGCTGCAGGTGTGCGGGTGTTTAATAGGGTTGGATCGATATAAACGCTGTCGTTGTCATTGGGTAACATGTAGCGATTTACTAATGGGACGATAATAAATAAACCAATCAAAATGGCAATATTAAAACCTGCAAATAAGGTTTGATCTGTACTCACAATACCAATACTTGCCTGTGAAAAGTGTCCTGGTGTTGCAATAGTTAGCGGAATTGAACCTGCAAGGCCGCCATGCCATACAACAAAGCCAGTATAGGCACTAGCTACTAATAATCGATAATCTACACGGGTATGTTTTGCAATAGCTTTGGCAAACAATGCACCAATAACAAGGCCAAATCCCCAGTTTAGCCAGCTCGCTAAAAGTGAGATGAAAGTAACTAATATAATTGCTTTAGGCGCGGTGTTGGCTAAGGTTGCTAGTTTCTCTAATACTTTGCTAATGAGAGGTGTACTTGCCAGCATGTAGCCTGTAATAAGTACAAGCAGCATTTGCATAGCAAAGCTCAATAGGTTCCAAAACCCATTGCCCCACGCGTGCAGTACATTAATACTGCTGGAAGGGGTAAATATACTGGCAGCGACAAATGTAATAAGTGTAAGCAAAATTACAAATATAAATGGGTCGGGTAGGTAACGCTCAACCAGTTTTGTAAATGGGGTGGCTATTCTATTAAGCATAAAAATACAGTTTAGTGTTTGTTTGTAGATTAATTAATCACGAAATGTGGTTATGTGCAAATCACAATTAGTATTACAGGGGACAGTTTTATACTGTCTATACCTTAAACGTTGATTAAAACTAAGGCATACAGTAACGTACTGTTTATAGATAATTTAATAACAAAGATTTTGTATTATGCCGGTGATATTTAAAAGGTTAGCGTTACTTGTTCGCGCTCATATTGATCAATTGAGCTGGCAAGCAGTGACCTTTGCAATTTTAACTCATATGCTCGTAACCTGGTTGCTACTGTATGCTGCCAACGAACAGGCGTTAACCTCTATAACCACTTTTTTTTACTATTACACAGTGACAACGTCAACAGTAGGATATGGTGATTTTAGCCCGACAACAGAGCTTGGTCGATGGGTGGTTGCTTTAATACAAATTCCGTTTGGTTTAGCTTTATTTGGTGTTTTGCTTGGAAAAGCAGGGCAAACTGTTACTTATTTAATTAGGCACGCTATGACTGGTGATAAAGATTTTGCTCACAGTAATAACCACATCATTATTTTTGGTTGGCACGATACCAGAACTAAAAAAATGATTGATTACATTTTGGCGGATACAAAGCGCGCTGAACGTCGTATTTTACTCGCGGTAACAGAGCAGATGGATCATCCGTTTTTAGCAAATGAGCAGGTTGATTTTGCGCGTCTTTCTAGCTTTACTGATTTAGCAGAGTTAGAGCGTGTAGCAATAAGTCACGCCGATAAAGTAATTATTGATGGGCAAGACGACGACCAAACATTTACTACTGCGCTGCGTATTAGCCGCTTAGTAAAAGATGAGTGTCATATTAGTGCTCACTTTTTAGATGAAACCAAGGTCGATATGCTACTGGAGCATTGTCAAAATATAGAATGTAGCAGTGCTAAGTCGGCTGAAATATTAGTTCGTTCAATGCAAGACCCCGGCTCTAGTCGAGTACAAGAAGAGCTGCTTTCTACATTACATGGTGATACACAATTTAGCTTAAAAGTACCCAGTGGCTGTAAGGAAATGGAATTTGGCACCTTGTTTCATCATTTTAAAAGGCAGCACGACGCTATTTTGTTGGGTGTTGCACATAACTTGAGTGCTCAAAATATGGACTTAAATCCACCTTTGGATTATAAAGTGAGTGAAGGTGATATTCTCCACTATATTTCTGTTGAGCGTGTATTGAGCGCCGAAGTTGATTGGTCAAGCTTGGAAAAATAATGAATGAAGTTATATTTTTAATTGTTATTTTAAGTGCGTACATTTTACCTGTAGTCATTGTACTAAACAGTAAGCGTACGCAAGGCCACGAAAAAAACGGTTGGCTCATCGGTATCATCTTTTTTTCGTGGTTAGGGCTCATTATGTATTTTGCCATTGTGCCCAAGCACGGGCACAAAAAGAAAAAAGCAGTAAAAAAATAAGTACGGCGTTACAACTTTACTCTTTAGCCATATTCATAATTTCATTCCAATCGTGCTCTGTTACGGGCATAACCGATAATCTTCCTGCTTTTTTTAGTGCCAACTCTGTAATACTGTCGTTTGCTTTTATAGATTTTAAGCTAACCATTTTATTCAAATGTTGGTGGTAGGTTACGTCAACGACTACCCAACGCGGTGAATCGCTGGTGGCTTTAGGGTCATAATAATCGCTATTTAGGTCAAATTGAGTAGGGTCTGGATAGGCTGCGCTTGTTATCTTTGCTATACCCGCTACACCTACGTTTTTGCAGCTTGAGTGATAAATCATCACTAAATCGCCTTCTTTAACATCATCACGCAAAAAGTTTCGGGCTTGGTAATTTCGTACACCTTCCCATAATGTTGTTTGATTAGGTGCGTGTTTTAGGTCGTCAATTGAAAAAGCATCGGGTTCGGTTTTAAACAGCCAGTAAGCCATAGTTGTATTCCTAACAAAGATTTACATAGTTGTAGTCTATAGTATCATTAAGTTATTAGGGAATTGAGGAACATATAATGAGCCAAGTTTTAGATGATTTATTATCGTTATTAACACTTGAAGAAATAGAGCAAGGGTTATACCGAGGGCAAAGCCAAGATTTGGGTTTTAGAGCTGTTTTTGGTGGTCAGGTTATGGGGCAAGCGCTATCAGCAGCAAAGGAAACCCTACCGGCTGGACGTATTGTTCACTCTTTACATTCTTACTTTTTACGCCCAGGGGATGCTGCTAAACCTATCGTTTACGATGTTGAAACTATTCGCGATGGCAAAAGCTTTAGTACCCGTCGTGTAAGTGCAATTCAATACGGTAAGCCTATTTTTTATATGACTGCATCTTTTCAGGCGGTTGAAGACGGACTTTCGCATCAGGCAACGATGCCAGATGTACCGCAACCGGAAGAGCTACGTTCGTCGCTTGAGTTTTATCAAGAAAATGCTGAGCATATACCCGAGGTGATTCGTAATAAATTTATTCGCGAAATGCCTATTGAAATGCGCCCTGTGACATTTCATAACCCCTTTAAACCAGAAGCGATTGAGCCAGTTAAACATATTTGGTTTAGAGCGAATGGTGACATGCCCGATGATCAGCGTATTCATAATTACCTATTGGCTTATGCATCAGACTTTGAGTTTTTACCAACTGCATTACAGCCGCATGGCGTGTCGTTTATGCAGCCAAATATGCAGGTCGCAACAATTGACCATGCAATGTGGTTTCATCGCTCGTTTAGATTAGACGACTGGATTTTATACACCATAGACAGCCCGAGTGCGAGCTCAGGCAGAGGACTGGTAAGAGGGCAATTTTTTGATCGCCAAGGCAACTTGGTTGCCTCAACAATTCAAGAAGGGGTTATGCGTCAGCGCTAACCCTATCTATGTATAGCGGCTAGTTACACTGGTCTTGAACAATGTCGCTAATCGATTGCCATATACGGGCAGGTAGCAATGTTTTAAGTTGTGAATAGGTTTCGCACAATTGCGTACTGCCCACCAAGCCATTATCGCCTTCTGTCACAAGCCCTTCACCACGTAAGTTATCGATAAAACCAACCAGTACTTTTTTATCAAAAAACTCTGGTGTTTTAATGCCGTGTAATGTGCCTAAGCGATCTGCTAATACTTGGCTTTCTCGCTCAAGCTCAGCCTTTTCAATGCCATTACTCGTTTGTATAAAACCAATCACAATAGCGTAGCGTTGCAGAGTGAAGCTCAATGCTCGCCCTAGCATTTCTAATTTTGCTAAGCAGTCGTTGGTATTAGTAATGTGTATATTGTCGCCATCAAATTCAATTAAGTTTTGATCAGCAAAATTGGCCAAGATACGCGTAATGTAGTTTTCATCAAGGGGCTGTAAATACCACTCTTTGGCAAATAGCGGATAAAACGAATGTACTAATTGTTCACATTGCTTAATTGTTGTTGTGTGCTGCTTAAATAAGTGCAATGCCAACAAGCTAGGTACCGCAAATAGATGCAAAATATTGTTACGGTAATAATTAAAGAGTGTTTTTTCTTTATCGCTAATGGCAATAATTTCGCCAAACTCATCACTTATCACATCAAATTTGTTAAGTTTTAAGGCATGTGTAAGGAGTTGCTCCGGTGTTTCGTCAGGCGCGGTTACTTTATCGCTATAACTTGCATCACGCTGCAGGCGTAAGTAAAAATCGAGCTGAGCTAATAGCTTTGGTTTACTTAAAGCGTGCTTGTCGTTTACTAGCAATACCATTGCTAGTAAGTTAACAGCATTTAAAGCAGCTGCATTATTAATTTTAACCATAACTTGGTCTGCTAAGGCTGCAACTTGTGGGCCTAACCACTGAGGTTTTTGTACGTCAGTTGGGTGAACCGCGTCGCGCCAGTCGGGTTGGTTATCATTTAAATATTGGTTAACCGAAATAGGATCGCCAAAATTTAGGTAACCACGTCCATAGTTTTTAAGGTTTTTTATCGCTTTAAAAATACCAAATACCGACTCGCCTTTCTTATCTTTTCCAGCAAGCTCTTTAAGGTACGTATTTATTTCCATGACATGTTCGTAGCCAATATACACAGGGACTATTGATACTGGTCGATCGATACCGCGTAGCATGGCTTGAAAGGTCATTGCAAGCATACCTGTTTTGGGCGGTAACAAACGCCCTGTACGGCTACGCCCGCCTTCTGTGTAAAACTTAACTGAGTAACCTTTAATAAATAACTGACTCAAATATTCTTTAAAAATAGCTGAGTACAGTTTATTGCCTGCAAACGAGCGGCGAATAAAAAACGCACCCGAGCGGCGAAATATGCCACCGGCAGGAAAAAAGTTAAGGTTAACACCTGCGGCTATATGCGGTGGCACCAAACCTAAATGGTAAATAGAGTAAGTAAGAAGCAAGTAGTCCATATGGCTACGATGACAAGGCATGTAAATAATTTCATGGCCTTTATTAGTTAGTTCATGCAATTGCTCTGTGTGTTTTATGTGTATGCCGTTGTATAGCTTATTCCAAAGCCATGTTAAAAAGCGATCAGCAACGCGTATCATTGCTTCAGAATAGTTTGCGGCTATTTCATCAAGTAGCTTAAGCGCATTTTGACGCGCCTCGGTTTGGCTAATATTTTTAGCTTTTGCTTCATCTTGAATGGCTTTTTTAATGGTAGGAGAGGCCAATAGTGAATTAAAGAGCTGCTCGCGCGATGGCATTTTAGGACCTGTTGCCGCAAGTTTTTGACGCTTAAAGTGAACCCGGGCAACACGTAGTAATTTTTGTGGTAGCTCATTTACATCAGCTTTTTCATTTACAATAAGTGATAAGTCGAGTGGTTGGCTAAAGCGAATAAAGTTATCGCGACCAGAAAACAACACAACAAAAAACTTTCTAAACCAGCTTGGTGTAACCGAATGCGTTATTAAAGTACGTAATCCTGGTTTTTCTTTACCTGGATCGCGTCCCCATAAAATAGTTGCAGGTATCACTTGTACATTTTTTTGGCCACTATTTATAAGGTGATCAATTATGTGTTTGCCTTGTGCCAGTGCATTGGTTGGTTTTGCTGTATCGCCAAATAAAGGTGGTGGATTTTTAATACCAATAAATCGCTCTAAATGTTCATCACCTAATATTTGCTCTTCAGTAGGACTAGGTAAGCCGTATTTTTTACAAGCATGAGCCAGCGCCGCAAGATCAAAACGAGAATTTAAACGCACTATATAAAATGTAGGGTAATCAGGATTTAAATCGTACTGTTTAATAGGGTTTTCTGGAAGGACTTTGCTTTTAACAAATAAGCGACTAAATCCAGCAGATAAAACGTTTAAACAATAATTAAAAATACGCATCGACTCACCATATTGAGGGTGTTAAAAAGCAAAATTAGCGTGATAGGATACCATATTATCTAAAAAATCGCTTCTTTACGAAATGAGATTAGTTAATGCAGCTATTGACCCGCATTGAAAAGTTTAGTTCCAGTATAGTCACATAATATAAGCTGGCACTTATTTAGACGAATTAATCATTGATACTTTGTTTTGAATTAGTTGTTGCATTTATCACCAATACCTCTATAATACGCAGGCTTTCAAAATTCCCCCGGGAACTTGGAAGGATAAATTAAGCTTGGATTTCAAGCTAATAAACAGGAGTTCCGATTTGGAACTCAACGTAGATATAATCAAACAGCCGACATCTTAATAATTAAGATTGTTTCGGTCGTTTTTTTATGCTCTTTTAAATGCTCTTTATATTGAGGTTAAGAATGTCAAATCAACGCATTCGTATTCGCCTAAAAGCTTTTGACCACCGTTTGATTGACCAATCAACGGCAGAAATCGTGGAAACTGCGAAACGCACTGGCGCACAAGTACGTGGTCCAATCCCACTACCTACACGCTTTGAACGTTTTACTGTACTTACTTCACCGCACGTAAACAAAGATGCGCGTGATCAGTACGAAATCCGCACCCATAAACGTCTGATAGACATCGTAGAACCAACTGACAAGACTGTTGACGCGCTTATGCGTTTAGATCTTGCTGCTGGTGTTGATGTTCAAATCAGCCTGGGTTAATCGGAAGATTAGAGAGGTTTTAGGAAAATGGCATTAGGTCTAGTCGGTCGTAAAGTGGGTATGACACGAATCTTCACTGAAGATGGTGTATCTATCCCTGTGACAGTTATTGAAGCGACACCTAACCGCATTGCTCAGATCAAATCTGACGCAACAGACGGTTATAACGCGCTTCAAGTAACCGCAGGCACTAAAAAAGCAAGTCGTGTAAACAAAGCTTCAGCGGGTCACTTCGCTAAAGCTGGCGTTGAAGCGGGTCGCGGTCTGTGGGAATTCCGCCTTAACGGTGGTGAAGGCGATTTTGAAGTAGGCGCAGAGCTTACTGTTGAGTTATTCAACGAAATCAACAAGGTTGACGTAACCGGTACTTCTAAAGGTAAAGGTTTCCAAGGTGGTGTTAAGCGCTGGAATTTCAGCATGCAAGACGCTACACATGGTAACTCTCTATCTCACCGTGCTCCTGGTTCAATCGGTCAAAACCAATCACCTGGTAAGGTGTTTAAAGGTAAGAAAATGGCCGGTCATATGGGTGCTGAGCGTGTAACGACTCAAAACTTAGAACTAGTTCGCGTTGACGCTGAGCGTAACTTGCTTTTAGTGAAAGGTGCAGTACCTGGATCTATCGGCGGTGACGTTATCGTTAAACCAGCTGTTAAAGCATAAGTCCTGGAGATTTAGTGATGGAATTAGCAATCAAAGACGCTTCTGGCGCTCTTGAAGTTTCTGAAGCTACTTTTGGACGTGAGTTTAACGAAGCATTAGTACACCAAGTAGTTGTTGCTTACGCAGCAGGTGCTCGTCAAGGTACTCGTGCTCAGAAGACACGTTCTGAAGTAAGCGGTGGTGGTAAAAAACCATGGGCTCAAAAAGGTACTGGCCGTGCACGTGCTGGTACAATCCGTAGTCCAATTTGGCGTTCAGGTGGCGTTAGCTTCGCAGCTAAACCACAAGACCACAGCCAAAAAGTAAACCGTAAAATGTACCGTGGTGCGATCAAAAGCATCCTATCTGAACTAGTTCGTCAAGAGCGTTTAATCGTTGTTGAAAGTTTTGGTCTTGAAGCACCAAAAACTAAAGATCTAGTAGCTAAGCTAAAAGAGCTTGAGCTTAAAGATGTACTTATCGTGACTGAAGAAGTAGATGAAAATCTTTTCTTATCAGCACGTAACCTTTATAAGGTTGACACGCGTGATGTAGCTGGTATCGATCCTGTAAGCTTAATTGCTTTCGACAAGGTACTTATTACAGCCGCTGCTGTTAAGCAACTTGAGGAGGCGCTAGCATGATCCGTGAAGAACGTCTTTTAAAAGTGATCCTTGCTCCACACATCTCTGAAAAAAGCACAATTGCTGCTGAAGAAAACAACACGATTGTTTTCAAAGTAGTAAATGACGCAACTAAAGCTGAAATTAAAGCAGCAGTTGAGAAGCTTTTTGAAGTAGAAGTAACGGGTGTTCGCACACTTAACGTTAAGGGTAAAACAAAACGTACTGGCATGCGTTTCGGTCGTCGTAGCGACTGGAAGAAAGCTTACGTTACTCTTAAAGAAGGCAGCGAGCTAGACTTTGTCGGCGGCGCCGAGTAATAAGGGGATAGAATTATGGCACTTCAAAAGTGTAAGCCTACTTCTGCGGGTCGTCGTCACCTAGTTAAAGTGGTTAACTCTGATTTACATAAGGGTAAGCCATACGCACCACTTTTAGAGAAAAACTCTAAATCAGGTGGTCGTAATAACAATGGTCGTATTACGGTTCGTCATATCGGTGGTGGTCATAAACATCATTACCGTTTAATCGATTTTAAACGTACTAAAGATGGCATTCCAGCTACTGTTGAACGTTTAGAATACGATCCAAATCGTAGCGCAAACATCGCTCTTGTATTATATGCAGACGGTGAGCGTCGTTACATTATCGCACCTAAAGGCTTAAAAGCTGGTGATGCAATCCAGTCTGGTGTTGATGCACCAATCAAAGCTGGTAATGCACTACCAATGCGTAATATGCCTGTAGGTTCGACTGTTCACAACGTAGAATTAAAACCAGGTAAAGGTGCACAAATCGCACGTTCTGCTGGTGCTTACGTTCAAATTCTTGCACGTGATGGTCAGTATGTAACATTACGTCTTCGTTCAGGCGAAGTACGTAAAGTTGAAGCTGATTGTCGTGCTACACTTGGTGAAGTTGGCAATGCTGAGCATATGCTTCGTTCACTTGGTAAAGCAGGTGCAAACCGCTGGCGTGGTATTCGTCCGACAGTTCGTGGTGTTGCCATGAACCCGGTTGATCACCCACACGGTGGTGGTGAAGGTCGTACTTCTGGTGGTCGTCATCCTGTGTCTCCATGGGGTAAGCCGACTAAGGGTGCGAAGACGCGTAAGAACAAGCGTACGGATAAATTTATAGTACGTCGTCGTACTAAGTAATATTGAGGAATAGCCATGCCACGCTCTCTCAAGAAGGGTCCTTTTATAGACCTACACTTGCTGAAGAAGGTAGAGAAAGCTTTGGAAAGCGGTGAGAAAAAGCCAATTAAAACTTGGAGCCGTCGTTCAATGATCATACCTAACATGATCGGATTGACCATTGCTGTCCATAATGGTCGCCAGCACGTACCAGTTTTCGTTTCTGACGAAATGATCGGTCACAAACTAGGTGAATTTGCACCAACTCGCACTTACCGTGGCCATGCTGCGGATAAGAAAGCGAAGAAACGTTAAGAGGGGAAGATAAATGCAAGCATTAGCTAAACATAAATTCGCCTCTGGTTCGGCGCAAAAAGCACGTCTAGTTGCAGATCAGATCCGCGGGTTACCTGTCGATCGCGCACTAGAAATCCTGGCGTACAGCCCGAAAAAAGCGGCTGTATTAGTTAAGAAAGTACTTGAGTCTGCTATTGCTAACGCAGAGCATAACGAAGGTGCTGACATTGATGAGCTTCGTGTAACTACGATCTTTGTGGACGATGGTCCTACAATGAAACGTATTATGCCTCGTGCTAAAGGACGCGCAGACCGCATCCTTAAGCGTACAAGCCATATCACTGTTATGGTTTCAGATAGCTAGGAGTATAAGTAATGGGACAAAAAGTTCATCCTACTGGTATTCGCCTAGGTATATCTAAACCTTGGGTTTCTACCTGGTACGCGAGTTCTAAAGATTTCTCTGATCAGCTTTTTGGCGATCACAAAGTTCGTGCATTCCTTACAAAGGAATTAAAAACAGCTTCTGTGTCTAAAATCGTTATTGAGCGTCCAGCAAAATCAATCCGCGTAACAATCCACACGGCTCGTCCGGGTGTTGTTATCGGTAAAAAAGGCGAAGACGTAGAAAAATTACGTCAAGCAGTAACTAAAATCGCTGGTGTACCTGCTCAGATTAATATCTCTGAAGTACGTAAGCCAGAACTTGATGCACAACTAGTAGCAGACGGCATTGCCTCTCAACTAGAGCGTCGTGTTATGTTCCGTCGCGCTATGAAGCGTTCGGTACAAAATGCAATGCGCATCGGTTCAAAAGGGATTAAAGTTGAAGTTAGCGGTCGTCTTGGCGGCGCAGAAATCGCACGTTCAGAATGGTATCGTGAAGGTCGTGTACCTCTACATACTCTTCGTGCTGATATCGACTACGCAACTTCTGAAGCCTTAACCACTTATGGTATCATTGGTGTTAAAGTTTGGATCTTCAAAGGCGAAGTTATTGGTGGTTTACCACTAGTACAAGAGCAAGAGAAGCCAGCTAAACGCGCACCAAAGAAAGCCAAGAAAAGTGCTAAGTAGAGGTAGCGAGTAATGTTACAGCCAAAACGTACAAAATTCCGTAAAATGCACAAAGGCCGCAACCGCGGTTTAGCGCAAAACGGTAACAAAGTAAGCTTCGGTACTTTCGGATTGAAAGCTACTGGCCGTGGCCGCATGACTGCTCGTCAAATCGAAGCAGCTCGTCGTGCTATGACGCGTCACGTGAAACGTCAAGGTAAAATCTGGATTCGTGTCTTCCCTGACAAACCGATTACAGAAAAACCTCTTGAAGTTCGTATGGGTAAAGGTAAAGGTTCTGTTGAATATTGGGTTGCTGAAATTCAGCCTGGTAAAGTACTTT
Source organism: Pseudoalteromonas sp. ECSMB14103 (assembly GCF_000813065.1). Classification (NCBI taxonomy): domain Bacteria; kingdom Pseudomonadati; phylum Pseudomonadota; class Gammaproteobacteria; order Alteromonadales; family Pseudoalteromonadaceae; genus Pseudoalteromonas; species Pseudoalteromonas sp. ECSMB14103. The sequence continues at coordinate 19,652 of NZ_JWGY01000012.1, forward strand.
ACGAAATGGAAGGTGTTTCTGAAGAGCTTGCTCGTGAAGCATTCGACCTTGCAGCTCGTAAACTGCCATTCAAAACAACTTTCGTAACTCGGACGGTAATGTGATGAAAGCAAGCGAACTAAAAGACAAAAGCGTAGAAGAGCTTAATGCTGAACTTCTAGGACTTCTTCGTGAGCAGTTTAACCTGCGCATGCAAGCAAGCACTGGTCAGTTAGCTCAGACACACACGCTAAGAACAGTACGTCGCGATATCGCGCGTGTAAAAACAATTATTAACCAGAAGGCAGGTCAATAATGAGCGATAAAATTCGTACTCTTCAAGGCCGTGTAGTTAGCGACAAGATGGAAAAATCTTTCACTATCGCAATCGCACGTTACGTGAAGCACCCAATCTATGGGAAATTCATTAAACGTACAACTAAGCTACACGTACATGACGAAAACAACACAGCAAAAGCGGGTGACGTAGTTACTATCCGTGAATGTGCACCAATTTCTAAGAATAAATCTTGGACTTTAGTAGACGTTGTTTCTAGTCCAAAACAAGCTTAATTTTTAATTAAGTTAGTTTTGTAAAAAAGCCCCGGCATTAGCTGGGGCTTTTTGTATTTAGTACCGTAGTAAAGTAACTTATTGATAATTTTTAGACCGACAATGCACCTTTGTAAATGAACTAAACCTGCCCAGTTATACTCATAAAGTAAACTGTTCACAGGGAGTTGATGTGTTGAAAGGTAACTATAAAGCGTGGGGTATATCAATTGGTTTTCATATTGTTGTTATTTATTTGGTTTCGAGGCAAACGATTGAGATAGCACAGCCATACGCAGGCAAAGTGATAAAAGCGTATGTAATGGTGGACCTTACAACATTACCCAGTAATACAAAAAGTAAACAGCCGAATGCTTCATTCCCTGAAAATGATACCGCGCTTGATGCAGGTGAGTTAACACCTAAGCCGATTAAAGGGCGTGACTTTCAGAGCGATCAGCAATTAAAATTAAATTTACCAGAGAATGCCACTGAGACAAGTAAAAGCATTGCCATAAGTACTGATAGAAAAAAGCATAATGTAAATAAAGCCGCGATTGAGCCTATAAAAAATAAGGTTAATTCAAAAGCTCAGCAGCAGCCATTTAAAAAAATTGATCCGTACGCACCAATAACTCCGTTTTCAATTTCCAGTAATCCTATTGTATCCTTTGATTTCCCGCAGATAGCAACTTTGCCGAAGAGCAAAAATCACCAACACATAACGGTTCCAATTGAGCATTCTAGTGATTTCAAATCAGCGGTATTGTGGCAAAGCGCAGATGGTAGTCAGCGGGTGGAAATGTACAAAGGTATGTGCTACAAGATTGATTTTAATGGTGTTATGGGTAAAGTAGGCTTACCAACGGGATCGCCAAGGCCATGCAAAGATAACGATCGTATTCTATATAATAAAATAATGGATAAGTGGAATACTAAAAAGCCCATTAAGTAGTGTGTTTAAACTTTATTAAGAAGCTTAATTAATAAATGCTTTTTAGAAAAAGCGGCAACGACAACAGATAGCAAAATACAAAGCGTGGAGCCTACAATTAAAAAGCGGTTTTCAATCCGGCTAATTTGCCTCTCACCTAAAATTTGGTAAATAACATCACCTTCAATATATCGCTCGCCTTGGTAGTGCTGACTGACGTTGAACGCTACAAAGTCGCCTAATTTGGCCTGATAAGTAAAGTAAGTCTCTGGGTAGAAAATTTCATAGGTTGCGCATAACCACATTACGAGACCAGTAATAAGCATAATTAAACTTACAAACAGCCTTTTTTTAATCTGTGTGCTTTGTAATGTTTTTGATGGTAAATACTTATCTAAACACGTTTTGCCATAGCAAAGTTCGAGCTTTTCAATTACCTCAGCGGACGGAATAAATTGTCCATTTTCAAGCTTAGATAAGTAAGATTGTTGAATACCAATCTCGCGTGCAGCAAATGCTTGCGTCCATTTTTTATTTGCTCTTAATTGCTTTAGTTCAATTCCTAGCGACAAGTTTCTTCCTTACCTTGTTTAATGCTCATCTATTTATTATCGCTAAAAATGGTGTGTTTAAATAGCCCAATAAGCAATATTCATTACTATGAATTAAAAGAATATTATGAATATTAATAAGTTAAGTTTTAATAGGTGATAAATTGGTTATGCTAGGCAGACTAAATAATAAAGGAGTATAACGAATGAAAATGTACTTTTATAAAGCGGTAATGGGGATTACTTTTGGGTTTTTATCCTCAGCGTGTATTGCAGAGCCAGTATTTGCGATTAAAGCCACTATTTACAAGCTAGAGAGTAAAATAACAATAGATAGCAAAATAGATGAAACATTAAAAAATTTACAACCGATTCACCAACCTCAGTTATTAGCTAACTTAAATAAAAGCGCATTAATAGAAATAGGCGACGGTGAACAGCTAACAGCACTTGAGGTAAAAACAAATGAACAAGGAAGTTTTTATAATGCGAGCATGAAGCTCAAAGAAAAAGTAGATAGCGATTGGCAGTCTATTACGTCTTTCATGCCTAATATTCCCAATGGGCAAACTGTATATTTTAGCCGCACATTTACAGACAGCGTATGGGTGATTAAATTAACGGGAAAGCGCTATGAGTCTATTGCACTTGGTCAGGCGAGTTTTAAATAGCCTCAGCCTTGGCTGAGGCTATATTTTCTACCAAATCATTTCTACAAATTCAGGGTAGTCGATAAACGGATTACGGTTACCTTGAAATTCAAATGCTGCTTGGTTTCGATCTATTTCCATTTGGCTAACAGGGTCTGCGTTATGCCAGTTGATTAACATAGCAACAACCCAGCTTTCAAATACCTGCGAACTGGTGCCGTTAAGAACCGCATTACTTGCAGTGGTATTATTTTGCCACGTCCCAATCACATTTTCATAGCGTGTAGCCATGTAAAAATAGGCACGGGCAAAATCACCTTTAAACTCATCAATGGGTTCAAACACTGTGCCCGTGTAATTAATGGCACTACTTGCAGAGCCTAACTTACTGCCATTAGTTGATGTAAACGTGGCGCTTGCCACTTCACCAAACGGAAAGTTGCTGCGTTTAGAGTTTACATAGCCATCGGTTGCATAAATATGATGAACATCTGAGTTCATAGGCTCATTAGTACCGCCAAACCAACTTTTAGGGAACGAATGCTCGCGGTTGTAACAACCACCTTCGCCACTGTAATTGCCACATTGATCGCTAACGGCTGTGTATGTGTAGCTATCGTTGCCATTTGGCTTTTCACTGTACATATCTAAAATACTATTATCGTTTTCAAAGTATGTATCGCGAGCCGATGAATCATAAAAGTTCCATATTGCAGAGTACCCCTGCGAACTATGATTATTAATGATGTTATAAAGCTCAGTTTTTAATGCGTAACCGGTTAGGCCTTGTGTTGTAACATAATAACCTGTTGGTGTTGTGGGGGTACCACCAGAGCCACCGCCAAGCGAAAATGAAGTACTTTCAGCGTTGCTGAAGCTTGCGCCACTTGCTAGGGTTGAACCACCACTAGTGAGTGCATAATTACCACTACCAAAACTACAACAGATACCATCACCGTAGCTGTCGTTAATAGTAAAGGTATAGGCGCCATCAGCTAAACACAGTGCTTCGTTATATTGTGTATTAGACGCATAGCCACTACCGCTTGCAACTGTATTACCTTGGTTATTATTAATAGCCCAGCTTGTTTCGCTACCATAATTATCTGTCGTCAAACTAAAAGAGAGGCTATTGCCCGAGCAACTCCCAGAGCTACTGTCGTTACTTGTAGGTAAAAAGTTATCTACATAGACAAGTTCATTGCCATCAAAGCCACTGACATCATAAAAGCGTAGGCCAACATTAATGGTTTTATTGCTACTTGCTGTATAGCTATGGCTAATTGTTTGCCATTGATTAGTTTGCGTATTATTGGAGTAGCCTTGGTAACCATCTACGAATAAACGGGCTTTAACTTTTCCTTCTGTGTGGTAAACATCAGTTGAAAACACATAGGTTTTTCCTGCTTCTACCGTTATTTGTTGTAATAAATCGGTGTTAGCCTGAGAGCCTGTGGTTACATTAACTGCTGCTGCACTATTACCTGTTTTAACAATATTTGTTGAGCGCGATAGGCTAATACCGCTATCTATTGTGCTCCACGCGTCAGGTGTATTGCCTGACCATTGCTCAAAACTGCCATTTTCTACATTTGCCATTACCGGAAGTGCGCCAAGTAATAAGGCTGTTCCGAATAGTTTATTTTTATATGTCCCGTGTGACATGATTGTTCCTATTTTTATAATGAGTGAATAATATACATTACTTTGTTTAGGTTACAAAATTGTTAATTTAAAATTTAATAAAAAGCAATAATCGCTCTTTAATCTGTTTTTTTAGGTGTTTTTTAAAATTAATAACTAAATGGAATATCAAAGCAGATTCTATTCTTTTTTGATAAGTGGATAGCCCGTTATCCTGCACAGTAAGAAAACCTCAGCAAACTTATATCGGCTGAGGAAAAACTCATTTTTAACAATGCACGGTGTGTGTTGTGCTTAATTTTCAGGGTTATGGGGAATCGATTCATGTTGTTAGGTCAACTAAATGCTGCGGCAAGCCCGCTATCGCAAGAGCAAGTTCAAAAGCTGCAAGGTTTAGTGGCTGAGCTTAATCCAATTCAACAGGCGTGGGTAAGTGGTTACTTAGCAGCTAATGCAAATGCTTCATCACTTGGTATGCCTACGGCTGGCACATCAGTAACGGGCGATGCAGCAGTATTAACTATTTTATATGGCTCACAAACGGGTAATGCAAAAGGTGTTGCAACCCAAATGAAAGAGCAAGCTGAATCGCGTGGTTTATCAGCCAAATTAGTGAGTATGTCTGATTACAAACCAACGGCCCTGAAAAAAGAAAAGTTTTTAACCGTTGTTGTATCGACTTACGGTGAAGGTGAACCGCCTGAAGATGGCGAAACGTTGCACGCATTTTTAGCCACTAAAAAGGCCCCTAAACTCGACGGTGTTAAAATAGCTGTCATTGGTCTAGGCGATTCTAGCTATGAGTTTTTCTGTCAAACAGCAAAAGACTTTGAAGAGCGTTTAAATAAGTTAGGCGCTGAGTCAGTTTACCAACGCGCTGATTTAGATGTTGATTACGAAGAAGAAGCTGCAACATGGATACAAGGCGCACTGGATGCATTTGAACCAGATTTAAAAGCGCAACAGGGTAACGCAGGTGGACAAGCCGCGGTTATGCCATTTGGTGCACCAACACCTGCAGCCAGCCAGTACACAAAGCAAAATCCATTTGAAGCCGAATTATTAGCCGTTCAAAAAATTACCGGGCGTGATTCAACAAAAGATGTACGCCATGTAGAAATTTCGCTTGAAGGCTCTGATATCACTTACACACCGGGTGACTCACTGGGTGTATATTTTTTAAATGATGAGGCGTTAGTTGATGAAGTGCTAGAACTTACCCAAATTGATGGTTCTAGTCGCGTTAAAGTTGCGAATGAAGAATTGAGCGTGCGTGATGCGCTTATCGAAAAATTAGAGCTAACGCAGTCATATCCGGGTTTTGTTGAAAAATACGCAACAGCAACAGGCACACCTGAGCTCTTAAAGCTTTTAGAAGATAAAGCTGCAATGCGTGCTTACATTGAGCCACGCCAAATATTTGATGTTATTCGTCAAAATCCAGCAAAACTAGATGCACAAACATTAGTTGATTGCTTACGTAAGCTTCAGGCTCGTTTATATTCTATAGCGTCTAGCCAAAGCGAAGTTGAAGAGGAAGTGCATTTAACGGTTGGACTTGTTGAGTTTGATACTTTTGACAGCGAGCACTTAGGTGGTTGTTCTGGTTATTTAGCGCGTCGTGCTGAAGAAGGCTGCAAAGTAAAAGTATTTAGCGAACATAATGACAACTTCCGTTTACCGGCTAACGATGAAACACCTATTATCATGGTGGGTCCGGGTACTGGTATTGCGCCATTCCGTGCATTTTTACAAGAGCGTGACTCGCGAGAAGCACAAGGTAAAAACTGGTTGTTTTTTGGTAACCCACACTTTACTCAAGACTTTTTATACCAAGTAGAAATTCAGGGGTATTTAAAATCGGGCTTATTGAGCAAAGTCGATGTGGCATTTAGCCGTGACCAAGCCGAAAAAATCTATGTACAAGATAAGCTTCGCAAAAACTCAAAAGATATTTTTGAGTGGTTAGAAGCTGGCGCTCACTTTTATGTATGTGGAGACGCAAACCGCATGGCAAAAGATGTACATCAAGCATTGGTTGATATCATTAAAGAAAATACGGGTAAAAATGATGAAGACGCAGAGCAATATTTAAAAGACCTGCGTAGCGCAAACCGCTATCAGAAAGACGTGTATTAATCACGTTTCTTATTTTATTAACAGCTAACAGCCGTCACTGTAACAAATTTAGGATTTAAAATGAGCGAACAAGATAAAAACGTAAAGCTTTCTGATAACGAGCGTTTGAAAAGAGAAAGTAACTTTTTACGAGGCACTATAGAGCAAGACTTAAAAGATGAAATTACCGGTGGTTTTACAGCCGATAACTTCCAACTTATACGTTTTCACGGTATGTACCAGCAAGATGATCGCGATATACGTCCTGAGCGCGCAAAGCAAAAGTTAGAACCGCTGCATAACGTAATGCTACGTGCGCGTATGCCTGGCGGTATTATTAAGCCAGAGCAGTGGTTAGCAATCGATAAGTTTGCTGATGATAAAACCAGCTACGGCAGCATTCGTTTAACAACACGTCAAACGTTTCAGTTCCATGGTGTATTAAAGCCAAATATTAAAGGCATGCACCAAATGCTTAATAGCGTGGGCATTGACTCTATTGCTACCGCAGGCGATGTAAACCGTAACGTACTATGTACGACTAACCCTGTTGAGTCAGAGTTACATCAAGAAGCGTATGAGTGGGCTGCAAAAATTTCTGAGCATTTACTTCCAAAAACGAAAGCATACGCTGAAATTTGGTTAAATGGCGAAAAAGCAGAAACGACAGAAGAGCCAATTTTAGGTTCTAACTACTTACCGCGTAAGTTTAAAACCACGGTTACTATTCCGCCTAACAACGAAGTAGACGTTCATGCGAATGACTTGAACTTTGTTGCTATTGCTGAAGATGGCAAGCTTGTTGGCTTTAACGTACTTGTAGGTGGTGGCCTTGCTATGACCCACGGTGATACGGCTACGTATCCGCGTAAAGCTGACGACTTTGGTTTTATCGCGCTAGAAGACACCTTAAAAATTGCTGAGCACGTTGTATCAGTGCAGCGCGATTGGGGTAACCGCTCTAACCGTAAAAATGCAAAAACTAAATACACGCTAGATCGTGTTGGGTCAGACGTATTTAAAGCAGAAGTAGAAAAACGCGCGGGTGTAAACTTTGCACCTAGCCGCCCATATGAATTTACTCATCGAGGCGACCGTATTGGTTGGGTAGAAGGCATTGATGGTAAGCACCACCTTACGCTATTTATTCAAAGCGGCCGTATTTTAGATTACCCAGATAAGCCACTTAAAACAGGGTGTCGTAAAATTGCAGAAGTTCACCAAGGTGACATGCGTATGACGGCAAACCAAAACTTAATTATTGCCGGTGTACCTGCAGATCAAAAAGCAGTGATTGAAGAAATTGCCCGTAACCATGGTTTGATTGACGACGGTGACACAGAGCAACGTAAAAACTCAATGGCGTGTGTGGCATTACCTACATGCCCGCTTGCAATGGCCGAAGCTGAGCGTTACTTACCAAGCTTAATCGAAAAAACTGAAGCTTTACTCGCTAAACACGGAATACCAGACGATAGCATTATTATGCGCGTTGTAGGGTGTCCTAATGGTTGTGGCCGCGCAATGCTTGCAGAAGCAGGGCTTGTAGGTAAAGGGCCTGGTAAATACAACGTTTACTTAGGCGGTAACCTTGAAGGTACACGCATTCCTAAACTGTACCTTGAAAACGTAGGTGAAGATGTTTACCTGGAGGCGTTTGATAAGCTAATTGGCCAGTGGGCAAGTGAGCGAAACGACGGTGAATGTTTTGGTGACTTTGTAATTCGCAAAGGCATTGTTGCTGAAGTAAAAGTATCAGTAACCGATTTTCACGCATAATTAGATACCAGCGCTTGGCGCTGGTGAGGCTTGGAATTTTCCATGAGTGAATTTAAAAATATATTACAGCTAGATAAACAAAGCCAAGCGGCTATGTTAGCTGATGCTAATGGTGTATTAGCAAATATGAGCGCAGAGCAACGTGTTGCGTGGGCGCTTGAAAATTTACCCGATACCGCGTTTCTATCGTCAAGCTTTGGGATTCAAGCTGCGGTGATGTTGCATTTAATGACAACCCAACGCCCAGACATTCCTGTTGTATTAACAGACACTGGTTATTTGTTCCCTGAGACGTACCAGTTTATTGAGCAAATGAGCGAGCGTTTGTCACTTAATTTAAAAGTGTACAAGGCGCAGCTGAGCCCAGCATGGCAAGAAGCTAAGTTTGGAAAGTTATGGGAGCAAGGTGAGGATGGTATTAAGCAATATAATCAGCTTAATAAAGTTGAGCCTATGACTCGCGCTTTAAAAGAAATTGAAGCGGGTACCTGGTTTAGTGGTTTACGTCGCGATCAATCTTCTACTCGTGCAGATAAGCAGTTTGTAGAAATAAGCCGTGGTACGGTAAAAGTGTACCCGATTATTGAATGGTCAAACCGCGATGTATATCAATACCTAACTAAGCATGACTTACCTTACCACCCATTATGGGAGCAAGGGTATGTATCAATGGGCGATGTACACACTACACGCAAACTAGAGCCGGGCATGACTGAAGAAGAAACCCGCTTTTTTGGTTTAAACCGTGAATGCGGTCTTCATATGGATGGTGATGGTATTTAGTACCTTAACGCTTTATTTAACCGCAATTAAACGCAGCTTAGGCTGCGTTTTTTATTATCTAAATTTAGATAATAAAATTGCCAGTGAGTGCTTTATTCACTAATATTATATTAAAGGAACAAACAAAGCAGGAACGCTATGAAATACTTTACCTATTTAGCAATATCAGTGATGGTAATTGCTGTCATATCATTATTTTATTTAAAAAAGCCAGACGGCCAACCTTGGCTTTCAGGTTCAACTATCAGCAAAGAAACCCAGCAAATTAAAGAGCAAATGGTTGCGTTATCAACCAATACGCTAAATCAAGCTGTAAAAGGCATTCACGAGGCTGGCGATAAAGTGACGAGTAGCATTTCAAGCAACAGCTCAACGATTACGTCTTCAAGTACTATTTATAAGTGGCAAGATGAAACAGGCCAATGGCATTATTCAGATAGCCCTAACCCTCATGGTAAAAGCATAGAGTTAACCCTCAACCCTGAGGATATAACTGTGATTGGTGCAGAAGATACCTCTATTTTAAACTTAGAGTCTAGTGCTAATGAGATGTCAGCTAATACGCAAACCCCTTCAATATTAAATCCTGAATCGATTAAAAAGCTGTTTGAAGATGCAGAAAACATCGAAAAAAAATTAGAAAAACGTAACAAAGAAATTAATAATTTAAGTGTACTTTAAACGCTATTCATTAGTATGAGAGCGGATATAACGTTTTTCAGCTTCCATTAGTAAAATGGTTAAATATATTTTGGTGGGTAGTGACAAGAGTATACCTACAGCGATGCAAGCTGCAGATGCAATAATGCCGTTAATACCAAATTGCTCATTAAATCCATTAGATATGATAAGTGTATGGCCTGTAACTATAAGGCATAAGCCAAGTACAATAGATGTTTTAAGTACTCTAATAATCGTTACATGCGACATAATGCCTCCACTGGTTATTGTGCCAGTGTAATAGGCGATGTGTTTTGTATATTGATGCAGCGCAATAATAAGGCAGTTATAAAAAAGGCCTCATGGTTGTAACCATAAGGCCTATGAGTCATTCACTACGCAGCTTAGTTAAGCATGTTACGCAGTACATACTGTAAAATACCGCCATGTTTGTAGTAATCCCACTCTTTAGGTGTATCAATACGTACATCGGCTTTTACGCTTGTTTGTTTGCCACCGGCATCGGTTGCTATCAGTGTAACCTCGTCAGTTTTATCGTACAGACCTTGAATATCAAACTCTTCTTGGCCAGTTAAACCATGCGACTCATAGCTTTCACCCTCTTTAAATTGTAATGGCAGTACACCCATCCCAATTAAGTTAGAGCGGTGAATACGTTCATAGCTTTGTGCAAAAACAGCTTTCACGCCTAGCAACAACGAACCTTTTGCAGCCCAATCGCGTGACGAGCCAGTACCATATTCTTTTCCGGCTAAAATAATAAGCGGTGTATCATTTTTTTGATACGCCATAGCCGCATCGTAAATACTTTCTAAGCTATTGTTTGGTTGCGTGCGTGTTACACCGCCTTCTGTGCCCGGTGCTAACAAGTTTTTAAGTCGTACGTTAGCAAAGGTGCCACGCATCATTACTTCATGGTTACCTCGACGAGAGCCGTAAGAATTAAACTGTGCTTTTTCTACATTGTGCTCTTGTAGGTAAAGACCAGCAGGAGCATCCGCTTTAATTGCGCCTGCAGGAGAGATGTGATCGGTTGTTACCGAGTCTCCTAGCTTGGCTAAACAGCGAGCCCCTTCAATGGTAGGAATACCCGGTGGCTCTACGGTCATGCCATCAAAAAATGGTGCTTTTTTAATGTAGGTAGATGCGTCGTTCCAATCATACAACTTACCATCAGGTATTTGAATTTGTTGCCAGCGGCTATCACCTTCATAAACATTGGCGTAGCTTGTTGCAAACATCTCTTTGGTAACCGTTTCTTTTACTAAGTCGCTAACCTCTTTCACACTTGGCCAAATGTTTTTAAGGTAAATATCGTTACCGTTTTCATCTTGTGCAAGGGGCTCGTTATAAACATCTATGTCTGTTCTACCTGCAATTGCGTAGGCAACAACCAAAGGAGGAGAAGCTAAAAAGTTCATTTTAACATCTTGGTGTATACGCCCTTCAAAATTACGATTGCCCGATAAGATAGAGCTGACTACCAACTTGTGTTTTTGAATAGCTTGTGAGATTTCATCAGCCAGCGGTCCTGAGTTGCCTATACACGTAGTACAACCGTAACCGACTAAATTAAAACCTAGGCTTTCTAAGTCGTCCATTAACCCCGCTTTTTCTAAGTAGTCGGTAACTACTTTTGAGCCAGGTGCGAGTGATGTTTTAACCCAAGGTTTAACGTTAATACCTAGTTGTTTTGCTTTTTTAGCCACAAGGCCTGCTGCTAAAATAACACTTGGATTAGACGTGTTGGTACAGCTTGTTATAGCTGCAATAACGCATGCACCGTCGTTAAGTTCAAACTCTTGGTCTTTATAGTTAACTTTTGCCGCCCCCATAAATTGTGCTTCGTTTACAGGTTCATCAGGGTTGGTTGTGGGGCCTTCGCTTTCGATACGCGATTGCTCGTCATCACTTTTATCGCGATGTGCTATACGCTCTTCTTGAAAACCTTTTAGGTGCTGAGAGATTTCCTCGCCGGCTTTGTTAAGCGCTATTCTATCTTGTGGGCGTTTTGGGCCTGCAAGGCTTGGTACAACATCATCGAGCTTTAGTTCTAGTGTGTCGGTATAGCGAGCTTCGTCGCCATCGTTACGCCACAAGCCTTGGTGTTTTGCATAATCTTCAATAAGCTTTAGTTGGTCTTCATCACGGTTGGTAAGACGTAAATAATTAATCGTTTCGTCATCAATTGGAAAAATACCACACGTAGCACCATATTCAGGTGCCATGTTAGCAATGGTTGCTCTATCGGCAAGGGGGAGATCTGCAAGGCCATCGCCATAAAATTCTACAAATTTACCCACCACGCCGTGGTTACGCAAAATTTCAGTTACCGTGAGCACTAAATCAGTTGCTGTTGTGCCTTCTGGTAATCGGCCATTAAGTTTCATGCCAACTACCTGTGGAATCAGTAAGCTAATTGGCTGGCCAAGCATTGCAGCTTCAGCCTCAATGCCGCCTACACCCCAGCCAAGTACGCCTAAGCCATTAATCATGGTTGTGTGCGAGTCAGTGCCAACCAGAGTATCGGGGTAGGCAAACTTTTTACCATTGCTATCTTCGTTAAAAATAACGCGAGCCAGGTATTCTAAATTAACTTGGTGAACAATGCCGGTTGCGGGTGGTACCACTTTTAAATTATCAAATGCCGTTTGGCCCCAACGTAAAAATTCGTATCGTTCTTTGTTGCGGTCGTATTCAAGTTTCGCATTTAAATCAAAGGCACCATCATTTCCATAGCCGTCAACTTGTACTGAATGGTCTATTACGAGTTCGGCCGGTGACAGTGGGTTTATTTTTGCAGGATCTCCGCCGAGCTTTTCCATTGCATCTCGCATTGCAGCTAAATCGACAATGGCAGGTACGCCAGTAAAGTCTTGCATTACTACTCGTGCAGGGGTAAATGCAACTTCAGATGATGGTTTTGCTTTTGGGTCCCAATTTAATAGCGCATTAATGTCTTGTTCTTTGATGTTTTCGCCGTCTTCGTTGCGCAGCAAATTTTCTAGCAAGACTTTTAAGGAGAAGGGGAGTCGTTTTGCTTTGTCGCCAAGCCCTTTCAGAGAATGAATATTATATTGCTCACCATTAATTGTGAGCTCATGTTGGGTATCGAAACTATTTTTCATTATTTTGCCCCTTCTTAACTAATTAAATTTTTTTAAAGTAACCTCTGTAATTAAACATTTGCAAAGTGCATACCATGATAAACGAGTATTAAATAGCTGCTCTTATGAGCAGCTGTAATAGGAAGTAAGGTATTAAATTATGATTATAATAAACCATCTATACCAACTAAAAAGCACGTTGTTCAGCTGGCCTATTCAGTTAGTTTAGCCAGCCTTGTTGTTTCCTTTTTATACTTAAATAAATAAGCGCTAAGGCAATAAAAACTACCATAAGTGGCATTACAACCGAGCTTATTCCTAGCAAGGCAATGCTATCAATTATAAAAAAGTTGTAGTATTGCTGTATAATTATCGCGCCGAGCGATAAAGCAAAAGTAGGTGTTGCCAGCGATTTCTTAGCAAGTAAAAAAATGCAGCCTAAAGCACCACCAAAAACGGCAACGGCGAAAGCAATGGTGGCCCATATTGGGGTGTTTGAATATGCAGCTTGTTGATCTAATGGTAGTTTGCTGATCATATCTGGGCTTGTCATTATGTGCATAATGAATGCTATAACGCCCAATAAATTCCATATAAGAGCAGCCCAAGCGACGGGTTTAAACCAGTTTTTAGGTGTGTGAGATGACATGTGTAACCTTGTTTTTTATTATTATTAACAAGGTTATTAAAGAGTAAAAAAGCCAACTATACAAGTTGGCTTTTTTATAATGCGATTTGTAAGCTTACCCAAATGAAATAGGACGACGCCCTGTTTTTTCATCTACCTTTGGCTTTTTAGTGCGCTTACGTTTACTTTTTGCTGGTTGGCTTTCAGGCGGTGAAATGTTTTGTTTGGGTTCAACCGGCGTTTGTTCACTTGGTCTTTGTGCTGGTGTTGCATCTTCACTCAGGGAGAGTTGAAAGAGCTCGCCATCAAATTCCAGTACATCACCACTGTATAATTTTTTCCGCTTTATTGTACAAATTTCATGGTTAACACCCACATAGCCTTCGGCGATTAGGTTTTTAGCTTGGCCGCCACCTTCAACTAAATTAAGTACTTTTAATAATTTACAGAGCTCTATCGGCTCTTCTTCTAGTTCGATTTCTATGTATTCTTCGTTCATTGTTACTCTCGGTGGAGGCTTGCATAGGCTGTAGTATAAAGGCATAGGGCCAATTATGCACCAAACCAAATCACTCAAATTTACGTATTAGTTATTTTTTAAAAAATGACTCACTTTAAAAAAACTGAAGTATTTATTAGTTAAGCTCCGGCGAGCCATGTTTGTAAGTGGCTTACTAATTGCTATAGCTGTGTCGAATTTAGAATACATAGAATCATGGAGTAAAAAATGGGCGTAAGATTAGCAATGAGAAAAGAGCTAATGGGCTTAAATCATTCAGACATGTTAACTGCCGATGACGTTAGGGAACACCTTAGTAAATCAATAAAAAAGCACGACCAAAAACCTGAACGCGGGTTTTCGGTTATTTCAAAATTTAACGATACACACAGCCAGTTACTCAGTGGCAACACTAACAAAAAAAGCGTTTTGGAATTTGAACGTCACCGCTTATTTAAAGAGGTGCTATATACGCGTAAAAGTGTAGATGCTTGGTTAGATAACCAAACAAATTAAGTTGCGATAAAGCAATACCTCTAATAGACTACAAGTGTAATCAAATGAGGTGACTATGAAAAAAGGATTTTTAATTTGTGTATTGGCATGTATGTTAGTTGCATGCCAGCAACCCACCGTTTATGTTTTTAGTGAAAACTTGCAAGATGAACAACGTAATCAGCTCGATGCGGCGTTAAAAGCACAAATTCTTCCCTATGAATATGTGACGTTAGAAATCCCATCAGATTTTGGTGAAGCAACGTTGCTTTTATCAAGCGATAAAATTTATTCCAAAGAGACAGAACAACTTGCGTCCATAATGCAAGGGCTCGGGTATGAGCCACAAGTTAATTATACAAGTCGCTCAAACCATTTTTATGGTGATGGCAATATAGGTTTTTATTTAAAAAATACAGCTGAAAATGCTGCTTTTGTAATGCCTAAACAGTTACGAACAACTCAATGCAGTGAAGATAAGTACAATGATTTAATCGTTACCTTTACCAAAGAGTACGCTGATTTTACTTTACCCAGTGGTGCAGTTGTGAGGTTGGGTTGGGAGTTTTTATATGGTTACGTTGTCATTTATTACAAAAACTATTCGCAAACTTATCGTCACTCGCAGCCACTTATAAATACGCCCTTTGGCGATAAACCATCAGATACTTACACGTTTACAGCCCATGTTAATAATCCTAGCTGGCTCGATTGCTCATTGCAGGTTGTTTATATGGACTGAGCTAACCGTGATTTTCTATATAGTCACTGAGCTTGGTTATTCGTTCACTCATACCTTCAATAATACGGTCTTTAATTTTTTCTCGAATGACATTGGGTAACTGAGTGAGTGCTTCGGGAGTGATGGCAAGGACAATGGTGTCGGTTTTAGCGCGAGCACTTGTACTGCGCTCTCTGTTATTTATAAATGCGCCTTCACCTATAAATTCGCCAGGCTCTATTGCGCCCAGTTCAAGTAAGTGATTATGCTTAAATACTAAAAGTGCGCCGCTAAGTACAATATACAATCGTTTATCGTTATCGAACTGTTTAAACAAAAATTGGTGCTGGCCAACTAAATACAATAGGCCATATGATTCTAATAAAATTTGACGCTCGTTGAGCGTAAATTCCTTAAAAAAATGTAGCCTGTTAATTATTTCCATTTGTTTGAACAATGGAATGTGTTCGATTAATTTCATTCGATATCAAAATTTAATGCACATTGTTAGCTAATATTGCGCTCTTTTAATTTTCGGGTCAATGTATTGCGACCCCAGCCTATTTTTATGGCGGCATCTTGTTTGTGGCCCGAACAATTAGCAAGTGCTGTTTTAATTAAGCGTGTTTCTAATTGTGCCTGTATGTCTGGCCAAATATTTTCTTTACCTTGTTTTAGTTCATTATTAAGCCATTGCTGAAAAGCATCCAGCCAATCACCTTCCTCTTGTATTGGTGTTACTTCAATAATTTCAGGGGGCAAATCTTGCTCTGTAACAAGCTCGCCTGGTGCCATAACCGTTAACCAACGACAGGTGTTTTCAAGTTGGCGAACATTGCCTGGCCAGTTAAATAAACGAAGTTGCTCTGTGGCTTTAGGGCTCAATACTTTGCTTTCTACTTGCAGATCTTTAGCGCTCTTATGTAAAAAGTGTTGCGCTAAGCGCTCAATATCTTCGGTGCGTTCACGTAAAGCAGGTAAACGAAGGCGTACTACATTTAAGCGATGGAATAAATCGTCCCTAAACTTACCTTGTTTAACTAAGTCTTCTAAGTTTTGATGTGTTGCGGCAATAATGCGTACATCAACTTTTATACTTTGATGACCACCAACACGGTAAAACTCTCCGTCGGCAAGTACACGAAGTAAGCGTGTTTGCACATCTAAAGGCATATCGCCAATTTCATCTAAAAATAAAGTGCCGCCATTGGCTTGTTCAAATCGACCTTTTCGCACGGTATCGGCACCGGTGAACGCGCCTTTTTCATGGCCAAACAGCTCAGACTCAACTAATTCTTTAGGTATTGCAGCCATATTAAGGGCAATAAATTGGTTTTCTTTGCGCGGGCTGTGATTGTGAAGTGCACTTGCAACGAGCTCTTTACCTGTGCCCGACTCACCATTAATCAAAACACTCATGCTAGATGCTGAAAGTTTACCTATTGCTCTAAAGACCTCTTGCATAGCGGGTGCTTCACCAATGATGTGAGCACTTTTAGGGGGTGTTTGCTTACGTTTGGTTTTTTTTGTGGAATTTGCTCTAAATGCGCTTTCAACAAGTGCAACGGCTTCATTTAAATCGAATGGTTTAGCTAAGTACTCAAATGCCCCTTTTTGAAAGGCGTTCACTGCCGAATCTAGGTCTGAGTGCGCAGTCATTATTATTACTGGCAAGCCAGGGTTTTGTTCTGCGATGAGTTCAAGTAGGGCCATGCCATCCATACCGGGCATTTTCACATCCGATACTAAAACAGTAGGTTGACTAAACTTCAATGCATTAAGTACATCTTGCGCGTTGGCAAAGCTTTCTACATTAAAACCAGATCGTTCAAGTGCTTTTTCAAGTACAAAACGAATTGATGCATCATCATCTACAAGCCAAACTGTTTTCATGGCAACTCCAAACATTAATCTGCAAAGGGCAGATAGATATTAAATTCAGTATGTCCAGGCCAGCTATCACATTCAATATAGCCATCGTGCTGATCAATGAGCGTCTGTGCAATTGAGAGTCCAAGCCCTGAGCCACCTTCTTTGTTGGTGATCATAGGGTAGAACAAGGTTTCACGTATGCTGTGATCTATGCCTGGTCCGTTATCAGATATTTGGATCAACAAGGCTTTTTTAGGTGCCTTACCTGGACGACGGTGTTGATGATTAATACGCGTTTTTATTTTTATCTCACCACCCTCAGTAAGCGCCTGCTGAGCATTACGAACAATATTTAAAACCACTTGTTGTATTTTACTCTGATCAATAAACACATTAGGGATACTAGGATCGTAATCTTTTTTTAATTCGATATTTGAACAATTATCGAGTGTGCTTAACTTCACTACCGACTCTAACGCTTGGTGTATATTAACGTAAGATTTTTGTGGCAGTTGATTAGGCCCTAAAAGTCTATCTACTAGTTCACGTAATCTGTCTGCTTGCTCAATGATGAGCTCAGCGCATTGATTTCTTTCTTGCTGATCAACCTCATATTGCAATAATTGCGCCGCTCCGCGAATTCCACCTAAAGGATTTTTAATTTCGTGTGCCAAGCCTCTTATTAAGTTACGTGCTGCTTGGTATTGATGCATTTGATTTGAAGCTTGATCGTGCTTTATTTCATCGTCTGTTTGACGACATTCTAATAAAATATACGCAGTACCTTTAAAGTTAATTCGCCTTGAATTAACACTTACTTTGGCATGGCGAGAATCGCTAAAGACTACGTCAGCTCTGTGTTGTTGGCAATCAACGCCATCAATTAATGAAAACTGCGCGATACGTTTTAAGTCAATTGAATGGTAATTAAAAAGGGTATCAAAGGGCTGTTCGAGTAAGCGTTTAGTGGCAAGCCCAAGTAACTCACTGGTACTGGTATTGGCATAAAAAACGGTAAAATTTTTATCGAGAAGCATAACTGCCGTTGTTTGATTTTGCCATATGGCATCAAGCAATTCGGGGCTAAAATTTTCGTTATTAATCATGTTTGCACCATTTTAGTGCGCAGGTGTTTGCAGGCCAGGTTTTATCTTAAATGAGCTGCTGCGCCTAAGTATTAAGTTTCGCTTTAATTGCTATGGATTTTGCCTTTTCTGCGCATATTAAATATACGTGGCTCGCTCACAGCGATAATTTGGTTTTTCTCGTTAAACAGTCTTAGTTGAAGCATATGTTCACCGGCTTCAACATCAGCAATTGCAAATACTGAGTTATTTATTGCAGGGCCGTTTGCTTCTCCATTAACAAGCAATTGAATGGTATAGCCTGCTTTAAAGCTCGGCATTACGCGGCTGGTGACGTATATTGTGCCGGTATTTTCATGAATGGTTTGATTGTGCTCAGGTGACGTAATGGCAATACCAAACCCTGTTTTTTTAGTATGGGATTGGCTGCTGAGAGTCGCTATATCTTTAGCGGGCATAGTTAAGCTTTGGCTAGAGAGTTTTACCTCTGTAGCACCTTTACGCGGTGTATCTGAAAACACTAAAACGCCGTTTTGATCTTTCCAAGCGTAAATTCTTTTTTCACCCGCATAACCATAATTACTTAATCCTAAAGTAATCATTAGCAATAAAATCTTACTATTCACACTGCTACCCTGCAATTTTTATGATTGCTTAACTTTAGTGGAGTTTGATTTAATTTACCATTAAAAAAGCCCGCTAAGCGGGCTTGAGAACACACATTCTTTTACAGTGTCACATTAACAGCTGTAGTACATTTCGAACTCAACTGGGTGAGTTGTCATGTTAAGTTTTTCAACTTCTTGACCTTTAAGTGCAATGTAAGCATCGATTAGGTCGTCAGTGAAAACACCACCTTGAGTTAAGAACTCGCGGTCAGCACTTAATGCATCTAGTGCTTCACCAAGTGAAGATGCAACTTGTGGAATTTCTGCCGCTTCTTCTGCTGGTAAGTCGTATAAATCTTTATCCATTGCATCGCCAGGGTGGATCTTGTTTTTGATACCGTCAAGGCCAGCCATAAGCATTGCTGAGAAAGCAAGGTATGGGTTAGCTGTTGGATCTGGGAAGCGTACTTCGATACGACGACCTTTCGCAGATGGTACCACTGGGATACGGATTGAAGCAGAACGGTTACGTGCAGAGTATGCAAGCATTACTGGCGCTTCAAAGCCTGGTACTAAACGTTTGTACGAGTTAGTTGATGCGTTAGCAAATGCGTTAATAGCTTTTGCATGCTTGATAATACCGCCAATGTAATAAAGCGCTTCTTCAGAAAGACCGCCGTATTTATCGCCAGCAAACAAGTTAACACCATCTTTAGCTAAAGACTGGTGACAGTGCATACCAGAACCGTTATCACCAACAATTGGCTTAGGCATGAATGTAGCTGTTTTTCCGTATAAATGAGCCATGTTATGAATAACATATTTCATTTCTTGGATTTCATCTGCTTTTAAAACCATGCTGTTAAAACGCGTAGCAATTTCGTTTTGGCCTGCTGTTGCTACTTCGTGGTGATGTGCTTCTACTACTTGACCTAGTTCTTCAAGTACTAAACAGGTAGCTGAACGCCAATCTTGTGAAGAATCAACAGGTGAACAAGGGAAGTAACCGCCTTTAACACCTGGACGGTGACCAGTGTTACCGCCTTCATAATCTTTATCTGAGTTCCATGCCGCTTCTACAGCGTCAACTTTGTACATTGAACCAGACATGTCTGATTTGTATTTAACATCGTCAAAAAGGAAGAACTCTGGCTCTGGGCCAAATAATACGGTATCAGCAATACCTGTAGAGCGCATGTAATCTTCAGCACGTTTAGCAACTGAACGCGGGTCGCGCTCGTAGCCTTGAAGTGTAGAAGGCTCTACAACGTCACAACGTACGATTAATGTTGTTTCTTCAGTGAAAGGGTCAAGTTTTACTGATTCAGCAACAGGCATTAATACCATGTCTGATTCGTTTATGCCTTTCCAACCAGCAATTGAAGAACCGTCGAACATTTTACCGTCTTCGAAAAAATCTTCATCAACTTGGTGATGAGGAATAGATACATGTTGCTCTTTACCCTTTGTATCAGTAAAGCGTAAATCAATGAACTTAACGTCATTTTCTTTAATAAAATCTAAAACCGATTGTGACATGTGTCCTCCAACTATTGGGTTTTATTATTGCTGCATAATTGCTTTGGGATTTATTAAGCTGATTTTGTGCCATTTTTATAACTCTATGTTTATAGGTTAAAAAAACTTAGTTGCTACAATGTGGGGCATAAAATAGCACCAATATGGTGCGGTTAAAGTCCACTTTGGTGCAGGTTATGTGCACTACAATTTGTTGTTAATTTAATCGCTCGAAATCAGCATAACCTAAATGCAAAAGAGTGCCAAAAATATCGTATAAATAGTGTAAACTGCATTTTTGAAAAAATAATGACAATTTATTTCATATAATTGTCATATATAAAACAGATACTTAGTAAAAGTATTGAGAAAGTTTTGAAATTTGTATTGGATAAACTTTCATCCATGTCATTAATGAGGGATAATATGCGCCCTTTTAAATCCTATGCTTGGACATCTCGTGAAAACGCAGATGAGTGCGTAGATCTTGCAGGATCATTGAGAATTTAATTTCTCTGAGTAAATATATGAGCATCGAACAGTTAAGAAATATAGCGATTATCGCGCACGTTGACCACGGTAAAACAACTCTGGTTGACAAACTACTTGAGCAATCAGGTACATTAGAAACACGCGGCGGTAACGAAGAGCGCGTGATGGACTCAAACGACATTGAGAAAGAACGTGGTATTACCATTTTAGCTAAAAACACAGCTATCTCTTGGAATGATTACCATATCAATATCGTAGATACCCCGGGACACGCCGATTTCGGTGGTGAAGTTGAACGCGTACTTTCGATGGCTGACTCAGTATTATTACTTGTTGATGCTCAAGAAGGTCCAATGCCACAAACGCGTTTCGTAACGCAAAAGGCATTCGCGCAAGGCTTAAAGCCAATCGTCGTTATCAATAAAATTGATAAGCCAGGTGCACGCCCAGATTGGGTTATGGATCAAATCTTTGATTTATTCGATAACCTTGGTGCAACTGATGAACAGTTAGACTTTAAAGTAATCTACGCATCAGCTATCAACGGCTGGGCAACATTAGATTTAGACGAGCCATCAGACAACATGGAACCTATGTTCAAGATGATCGTTGACGAAGTATCACCACCGGATGCAGATCCTGAAGGTGATTTCCAAATGCAAATCTCTCAGCTTGATTACAACTCGTATAAAGGTGTAATTGGTATTGGTCGTATCAAACGTGGTTCTGTTGCGACTAACCAACAAGTTACAGTTATTGGCGCTGACGGCACGACTCGTAACGGTAAAATTGGTTCAGTACAAAGCTACTTAGGCCTTGAGCGTATCGACACTGATAAAGCTTATGCTGGTAACATCGTTACTGTAACAGGTTTAGGCGAGCTTAAGATTTCAGATACGCTTTGTTGTCCTAACAATGTTGAAGCATTACCACCATTAAGTGTTGATGAGCCTACAGTTACAATGACGTTCTCTGTAAATAACTCTCCGTTCTGTGGTAAAGAAGGTAAGTTTGTAACATCACGTAATATTCGTGAGCGTTTAGACAAAGAATTAGTACACAACGTTGCACTTCGTGTTGCAGATACTGATAACCCAGATAGCTTCCGCGTATCAGGTCGTGGTGAATTACACCTTGGTATCTTAATCGAGAACATGCGTCGTGAAGGTTATGAGCTTGCTGTATCTCGTCCAGAAGTAATCCTGCGCACTGTTGATGGCGTGTTAGAAGAACCGTATGAAACACTAACGATTGACTGTGAAGAAGAGCACCAAGGTTCTATCATGGAGCAAATTGGTCTTCGTAAGGGTGAACTTACTGACATGGCACCAGATGGTAAAGGCCGTATGCGTATGGACTTTATGATCCCAAGCCGTGGCTTAATCGGTTTCCAAACTGAGTTCATGACATTAACGTCTGGTTCTGGCTTACTTTACCATACGTTCGATCACTACGGTCCGCACAAAGGTGGCGAGCTAGGTGTTCGTAAGAACGGCGTAATGATTGCAAACGCAACAGGTAAAGCACTTACTAACGCATTATTTAACTTACAAGAGCGCGGCCGTTTATTCATCGGTCACGGTGTTGAAGTTTATGAAGGTATGGTTATCGGTATTCATAGCCGTGATAACGACCTTACAGTTAACGCACTTAAAGGTAAGCAACTTACTAACGTTCGTGCATCTGGTACAGATGAAGCACAAACATTGACACCACATCTGAACTATTCACTTGAGCAAGCGCTTGAGTTTATTGCTGACGATGAGTTAGTAGAAGTTACACCTGAGAACATTCGTATTCGTAAGCGTCATTTAACTGAAAATGAGCGTAAACGTGCGGGTCGTGCTCCTAAGTAATAATCTATTAATTTAGAAAAATGATTTCAAAAGCCGCTGTATTGAAAAATACAGCGGCTTTTTTGTGGACTTTTTAGTTAGCAAGAGAAGAGCTTTAAGCTGCCAGATTAATACAGCGCGGTTGGTTCGATATTGTTAAACAGCTTTAAGCGTTGAACCGAAAAAAGGTATTGAGCTATTATGGAAGCTATATTCAATTTAAGTGCGTGAGCTATTGTGAATACCGAAAATGAAATTAAGGCAAACCTAGATATAGAACATATTGCTGAACTGCAAAAATATAAAGATGAATTTGAAACGTTAGGCAAAAATGATTGGGGCTTGAAATATCTCATATCAATTTTTTTACCATTTGCTTTGTTGTCAATCGCTAATAGCTTCTATGATATTGACACTGAGTTAATACAAATAATATGTGTTATATTTTTTACTTCAGCTGTGGTGCAGAGCATGATTAGGGAGCAAACTAAGAAAACAAATCGCAGAATTGATTTGCTTCTTAAAATTATTAAACATGAGCAAAAGGGTGGCTGAAATTAGCTTTATATTAGGGCGCAGCGCTCTTTGTCTAAGCAAAAACGTGCTTGAGAATTAAATAATCGATATTGCAAAGTCCCTGTTGTTGTTAGTTGGGTATTTTCGTTGGGTCTCGCTAGGCTCAACCCAACCTACGTTATCAATTATTTTATTGGTATTACTTACTTTTTTGGTAGTAAGGTGATTTTGCCAAATACATCTGCGTCTATAAATCCTCGGTTTCTGTCACCGTTCACTGGCTGTACTTCGTGTGACCCCATAAAGTGCTCGCGTGTTTCACTGCCATCGTTATCGCAATACGCGAGCATAAAGCCAATAACTTGTTTTTCTGTTAATTTAAGCGGTGTATTTTTTGCGCCTTGTTGATAATCATTCGGGTAGAGTTTTATCGCAACTTCCCAAGTAATGTTATAGGGTGCAGTGGTATTGCGTTTCCAGTTGCTAACTAAGTGGTCGGTATACAAGTGTGCTTTTTTATCAGGGCCGTAATCGGCAGCTTGGTTATCAAGGCCAATATGGTACGCTAAAGCGGTGTGATTAAATTGGTGAATCCCGCCCGATGCATCGCTATCTATAAATATTTCAAGGGCATCGTCATCCCAATATTTATAGGTAGGGTCTGGGTGTGTATCTATTAAAACATCATCTACAATATCGGCTTGTAGGTATAAGAATTTTTCATCCCACAACAAGCGATAGCGGCCTTTAAAATCGGCATCGTTTGAAGGCAATGTACCATCCATTAAATGTGGCATATCGTGCCAAGCAGCCTTATCCCATGCGCTTTCAGATACGCCGTCAATATTAATAGGGGTTGACGTATATTTAACGTCAGCAGCCATTATTTGGCTGCTGATCACTAAGCTCGTGGCTAACAGTACTTTTTTCATTAATTGTTCCATTAATTAAAGTTGGCTTAGCTTGGCTTAAGTTAACAATAAAAACAATAATATATGCGTATTTTAACTAATAGCACCTGTAATGCTGCCTTTTAACGCTAGCATTAATAAGTGAGCACTTTCGCCAGACATTTTAAATGGATTAAAATCAACAGAGCCTGAAAATTTCAGATTCAGTGATTGGGTTACTCTAGATTGTGGAACATAACCCATAGACCACTTTTCAAATTCTCTTTCTGGAATTTGGGTATAGTTAAGCATAATTACATTGTGGTGACGTTTGTCGTTTAATATTTGTTGATAGGTATTATTTACTGCGGTTCTGGAGCCTTCAAGGCACTGTAAAAAGTATTCGTTACTAAAGCAAAGCATGCCGGTAACATGTGTTTTTACATTATAGGTACGAGCACTTTGTAAAATACTTTCTATATCTTTTGGGCCAAAGCCGTCTGAAATTTTGCTTGCGTAAATGAGTCGTACTAGAAACATAATAACCCCACATTGCTTAGTTAATTAAAGATAGTTCAGCTAGAGGGTTATTACGAATTATGTTGATGTATTTCAGCTGGTGGGCAATTTAAAATTTAATACTTTCACCTTCATTTAAAATATAAAGCGGCACGGGTGATTTCATTGTTTCATGCATGTGTAATAAACGTAGTAAAGCCGAATGACTACTTCGATCGCCCATTTTCCATGATGAGTTACCGTATCCCCACGGTATCATTACTTTACAGTTAAGCTCGTGTGCGGCCTTAAGAGCATCTTCTGGGGTTGTATGAACATAACGATACCACTTGGGGTTATCTTTGCTGTAGTAAGAGGCTATCGGCATTAAGCACACATCAATATCGCCATACTTTTGCTGAATATCGCTAAAGTGTTTGGAGTAGCCAGTGTCGCCTGCAAAAAATAAGGTACTGCCATTTTGTTCAAGTAGCCAGCCATTCCATAAGTCTTTATCGTTGTCTTCGTAAATAAAGGGTACTAATACACGGCTGCTAAAGTGATGCGCTGGTAGTGCATGAATGGTTAAATCATCAATTTTAGTTTTTGCATACCACGCCATTTCGCTAATATTAAGTCCTGCGTTTGGAAAGTTATCTGCCATGCCTAATGGTGCTAAGTAGCGAGGTTGATTACCTATTTCTTCTATGTCTGATTTATTAAAATGATCGTAATGAATGTGCGAATATATAACGGCATCTAGGTTTTTAAGTTCGCTTTGAGTAAGCCAATCACCAGGTTGTCTATAAAACCCAGAGGCAAGCTTAAATGCTAAATCAACGGGTGAGTCAAACTGCTCTTTTACGGGGTCGAACACTACATGCTGTCCATTTGGTGTTTGGATCATAAAGCCAGCATGGCCTAACCAGCGTATATTAAAGCCAAGGTTTAGCTGTGGCTTTAATTGCTCAGCGTTAAATGTGCAATTTTCAGCAGTGGTTTCGCATATTACATTCGGGTGTTGTGGGTAGCAGTCAGCTTCACAGGTAACCGGATAGGTTTTATCGCCCGCATAAAGGTTGTGATAACGCCCTTCACGCTCACCTGATTTATGAATTGGCGTTATGCTGTCTTGCCCAGCAATTACATTTACAGTGTTTGCGCTGCAGGCGGCTAAAAAGCTTGAGGTAATAAGTAAGCACAGAGTATGTAATTTCATTTCGACTGTTGTTATTGTTTAAAAGAAATTAAAGCTTATCAAAAGCTATTTATTAAACAATGTGTTAATCGTAACAAAAAATAATCACAAAAAAGCCCGTTAAAATTAACAGGCTTTTTAGAGTTGTTATAAAAATAGCATTATTAGGCTTTGTTCATTTGCTCAATAAATTTATTTGAATCGGCAATTGACTTGTTCATGTCGTTCATCAGTATCTGAATGTCGCGTTTAAGGTTAGTAAATTCACCTTTTATAGCAGCAACTGCCTGTGCATTTAAATTATGCTTTAAGTACAAAACGTTATCTTTTAGTGATGATAGTACTGGTTCCATTTTACTTTCAGCACTGCGCATAGAACGAAGAAGCTGATTAAATTGGCGCTTAGTGGCATTAAGTTTTTTACTGCTTTCGCGTTTTAACGAAGCGCTTTTGTACTGTTCTAATTCATCGCTCCACTCGTCAAACAAGGCTTCAGCAACATCCTCTACTTTATTGATATTGGTAGTAACGTCGTCTGCGGCTTTAAGGCTTGATTCGTAATCGTCATTTAGTTGATTGTAAGCATCTTGGAGCTCACCGCCATCAAAATTAATTAGTGTAGTTAAACGCTCAAGCGCTGACTGAAACTCTTCTTGAGATTCTTCTTGTGACTCTTTGGTTTCTTCTACGCGGTCAATAAGAATGTCACGTTTGTGCACACCTACTTTTTCCATTGCAGAATAGTAAGCTGATTGACACCCAGATAATGCTAACGTTAGGGCAAGTATTGATGCGCTTAACAGTGTTTGTTTTTTCATTTGATTCCCTATTTACGTGTAAGTGCTGTAAATTCCGGTGCTGATTGTTATGATAATCAAAACTCGATAAGCACAAGTCAATTGTATGAATGATAAGCTCTCCCATTACAAACAGCAAGTTAAGTCCTTTATGCGCCAGCAACCCGGTTGGTGGATGCAATATATTAATCGCTGTATCGACGATCAAATTACAGTGAATGCAGGCTACCTTGCCTATGTTACTTTACTTTCGTTAGTGCCTTTAATTGCGGTAGGTGTGGCAATATTTTCGGCTTTTCCGGGGTTTGAGTCGACCCGCATAGCCATAGAAAGCTTTTTATTCACTAACTTTGTACCTACCTCGTCAGATGTCATTAAAGAGCACATAAGCTCCTTTGCGGGCAATGCAAACCAAATGACAGCAGTCGGTATTGGTTTTTTAGCAGCGATTGCGCTGCTGCTGATACGTAATGTTGATGCCACGCTTAATCGCATTTGGCGAATTAAGAAAAAACGCCCTATGATGATCTCTTTTGCTGTTTATTGGATGGTATTAAGCCTAGGTCCGGTGCTACTGGGTGCAAGTATTGGTGTTACTTCGTATATTGTGTCGTTGGTTTCGTTTGCCGATCAGGGCATTCCTGGGTTTAGTGGCTTTTTATTAAAGCTGGTACCCTATGGTTTTTCGATGATTGGCTTTTTAATGTTATATACCTTAGTGCCTAATACACCTGTCTCTATTAGGGCTGCACTACCAGGCGCGCTTTTTGCGGCAGTTTTATTTGAACTGACTAAAAAAGGCTTTGCACTTTACATTAGTCACTTTCCATCGTACGAAGTAATTTACGGTGCTGTTGCGACCATACCTATTTTATTTGTGTGGGTGTATTTATCTTGGGTGGTGGTGTTACTAGGCGCTGAATTTACAGCATGTATTAGCCCAAATGATATTGAAGATACCCCAGAAATTGAACTTGAAGAAGAGCTAAACTTAAAGGATACGCATTAAATGCAAGGGTTAATACAGCGCGTAAAACACGCAAAAGTAGAAGTTAATAACCAAGTAATTGGCCAAATAGAAAAAGGTATATTACTGCTTTTAGGTGTAGAAAAACCAGATGATGAACAAGCAGCCGATAAGCTACTGCATAAAGTAAGTAATTACCGTATTTTTACCGATGAAAACGACAAAATGAACTTAAGCCTAAAAGATATAGGTGGAGAGTTATTAGTGGTTTCGCAATTTACATTAGCGGCTAACACCAAAAAAGGCATGCGGCCGAGCTTTTCATCAGCAGCGACCCCAAGCCAGGCTAATGAGTTGTATGTGTATTTTGTAGACCAAGCCAAAGCGCTGGGAATTAGAGTCGCCACCGGTGAGTTTGGTGCCGACATGCAAGTGAGTTTATGTAACGATGGACCGGTTACGTTTAACTTATCTGTTTAGGGTGTTGTTTACTAATGACCACTATATGGTTAACGTAACCTGAAATTTTTTGAGGGTATACAGTATAACCAAATACATCGAATAATAGCTTTTGGAGCTGTTTTAACTGTGAGTTGTGTTGCGATAAAAAGTTAATAAATAGTTTGCCGGTAGTGTTAAGTGCTGCGTGAATTTTTTCATAAAATGCGTGCTCAAATAAAAATCGTGGCGCATCTATCTGGCAGAATAAATCTAATATAACCCAATCTATATTTCGCGCTGAAGTAAGTACCACCTGTGCATCATCGCATAGTAAATTTTCGTTACTGCTTGATGCAAAAAACTGCGAATAACATGCCAATATGCCTGCATTTTTTTCAACTGACGTTATATTTACTTGAGGGTGTTGCTTAAGTAAATAGTTACGAATAGCCCCACCGCCCAATCCAAGTTCAAGCACGTTATTAGGTGGTGGCAGTGTTTGCCATTGCGCTGCTAAATATTGCAAATGAGGAAACAACAGAGTTCGTGGATTATTGACGTCGATAATGGATTGCAATGTGTTGTTTATTAACAGCCAGCGTAAATTACCATGCTCGCGAACTTGAATGCGATCGCCATTTACGTTTTGCCAATAAAGTAGCGTTCCTTCATTTTGGCTGTTTTCAATAAAATGACTGTTAATTAGGCCTGTTGAGGTATCAATGTATGTGGTCATGGTATTTAGCATAAACCAGCTTTAGTAAAGCGCAATGGGATCTGTCATTAATTTTTTACGTATTTTAAAAGCTTCACCAAAGTCGTATTTGCAGTTTTGTTAAGATGGAGTATGGTATTTGCCATCAACAGGTTGAGGCTTTTTTAAATTTTTACATGCGGCTTTTACAGCAACAGGAGTAAGTATGTTTCAGGTAAGTACCCCACAAAGTAGCGAAGATTGGCAAGCTTATTATCAATTACGCTGGCAGGTTTTACGCGCTCCTTGGGGGGAACCAAGAGGTTCTGAACAAGATGATTTAGAACAAGACGCTGAACACCGCTTTATAAAAAATAAAGAGGGTGACGTATTAGGTGTGGCTCGATTACATTTTAATAACCACGAGCAAGCTCAGGTTCGTTATATGGCTGTGGCTGAAGGTAACCGAAATCAGCATATTGGTAGTCGCCTGTTACACGATTTAGAAAAAATAGCGTGGACACAAAATGCCGGTGAACTGGTGTTATTTGCACGTGAGCGGGCGCTTGAGTTTTATAAGCGTCATGGGTACGAATTAAAAGAAAAAGCGCACTTGGCGTATGGTGATGTACAACATTATAAAATGGTTAAGCAAAAACCGAGTGAGCCGGGTTGGTTCCGCCATCCAAATTGGACTCAGGTATTGCAAAATATCTGGCGAGAATCAATTCCTATTAGTGATGCAATGGGCATTAAAGTAGAAAGTTACACCGATTGGCAATTTACAACCAGCGCTGATTTAGACGCTAATTTAAATTTACATAACACCATGTTTGCGGGTTCTATTTATAGTTTAGCCACATTAACTGGCTGGGGTGCAACGTATTTGGCGCTCAAAGAAGCGGGACTTGAAGGTAGCATAGTTTTAGCCGATGCGAGTATTAAGTACCTGAAACCACTCAATACAGATCCGCGCGGTTGTGTAGATTTACAAGCGTGTAAAGGCAAATTAAGCGATTTAGAAGCCGATGGTAAAACAAGTTATGTGGTACCGGTAATCATTTATGATGGTGACAACGTAGTTGCTGAGTTTGAAGGTGTGTTTGCCGTAAAAAAATAACGAGTAATTTTTAATTAAAAAAGCCAAGCACTTAATAATTAATGCTTGGCTTTTTCATAAGCTGATTTTACAACAAATCAGTTAATAATATACCCACACCAATACGCTCAACGTCAGCGTTATAATCTATTAGGCTTTCACCGTAGCCGTTAAAGTATTGCGCGTAGCCACGAACGCGGCCCCACAAAGGAAATGACCAATCAAGCTGAAGTGCACCACGATTGTCTGAATTTAAATTATTGCGAGTCATAAAGCTAAATTCATGGTCGTGATAACGATATGCACCGCTAAATTCAAAGTACCCCATGTATTTGTAAATATCAGGGTTATCATCACCTTTTGCATCTAGCAGGTTTTCTTTTTCGTCTTCAGCTATGCGATACCAAGGTTTAAAGCTAAAAACAAAGCCTCGGTTTTCCCATATGAAGTCGGCGTAAATACGGTTCCACGAGCGCGAGTTTGGTTGGCTTCGACCATTTGACTGGTGTGAAATACCTAACACAATAGCCATTTCATCGCCCCAAAGTACGTTTTCTGGATCCAGGTAATTTATCCAAAAAATTTCAGGCTCATAGTTGGTTTCACGAAATGGCGATGAAATCTCTGAGTTATAAATTTGCCAATAGGACTGCAGCGTAAAACCAAAATACAAGGCTTGGTCTTCGTCAGAAAATTCGTCAAACAAGGGAACCTTGATTGAAAGTTGATATTTTGCTTCTAAGTTATCGAGTGTATCACCATCTTGTTCATCGGTGAGCTCATCAAAACGGTCGAAAGGACGATCGTTAGGATGCGATACGTATGATAATGGCAATATGTAATTACGTTTGTGGGGGGTGATTACATTACGATTTTTTTTACCAACCTCTTCACGTGCTTGGCGTTTATCGAGTGCGGTCAGTTGTTTGTTTTCTTCCAGTGCAGAGCATTTTTTACGAAGCTCATCGAGTGTTTGCTTGCCATCGCCCCCAATTACTTCATTCAAAATACATTGCTTGACGAGTTCTATACTGCTGTCTTGCTCGTTTGTTTGTACTTCGTCTTGCGCAAATGCTGCGGTACTTAGTAAAGCTGAAAGGGTGATCCAGTGGCGCCAGCTCATTGTAATTCCTTGTGAGTATTGGGTAGGTTGTGATTTATTTTATTATAACGCTTTTTACATTAGGTACAGTGAACTTTTACTGAACTGTTTACATTACGTTAAAGGCGGTACTAACAGATCAAAAGAAAAGCGGCCAAAGCCGCTTTATCTAATGTACATTAACTTAGGAGATTAATGTACTCTCACGCAATGAGAAGGGTGAGCTATAGCTCAAATACGTTTGTAAAAAATTTATACAACTCAGTGCCTTGATTAACGCTTGCTGAGGCAAAGTGCAAAATAGCGATAGCATCGCAATCAAGAGTCAGCGTTTGTAATGGTTGTTCACTTAGATAGCGTTCCATACGTAAAATATGTGCGATGGGCTCGCCTGCTTTAATATGACTACCAAGTGGTGCTATATATTCAACCATGCCGCCAATAGGGGCGTAATAGGCAAAGTAGTCATCTAGGTTACACGCATAGCGAGTTATATTAGCTGGTTTATGCGGTGCATCTACTAATACGTTCTTTTGATTTAGGTAGCATAATATGCTCTTTGCATCGTTGAGTGCTTCTTTTAAATCTATTTTTTCTTGGCTACCTAGCTCAACTGTAAAGGCTTCTACCTGCACGTTGAACGAACGCCCTTGCGCGCTAAGTGCATTGCTTAAGTGCCACCATGGGCAAAAGCTAGCTTCATCCATAGCGCCATCAAAGTCGCTTGGGATCAGCAGTACATGTTCAATATTAAAATAACGAGCACTGTCTGTTGCATAGGTTGGGCAATATAAATGCTTACTTGAAATAGGGCCTGTGTGTAAATCGAGCACTATGTCGGCTTGGTGCGCAAGCTTTTGCAGGTTAAGCGCAATGCGTTTACCGGTATTGAGTAAATATGCAGAGCCGTTAAGTTTGGTGTCTATTTCATCAAGCAAGGCTTGTTTAAAGTTATCTTTTAAAGCTGCATCGTCGTACTGGCTATGATCTTTGGCAAACTGGGTGACTAAATCACTATTGTAGTGATACATACGGTTCCAGTTAGTGCCAGTAATAGGGTCGAATCGGCCAAGGGTAAACTCCCCTGATTTTTGATTGCAACCAATAGGGTTAGCATATGGTACTAAGGTAATGTCGCCTTTTAAATTGAGCTGTTTTAACTGCTCTAGCAGCTGAAAAATAACCGCGTTACCTTGTACCTCGGCGCCATGCATGTTGGCTTGAATATACACGCTTGGACCTGTGCCGTCGCCTTTTAAGCGATACACCGGAATAGTGAGAGGCAAGCCATTTGCTACTTCCCCTACTACAATGTTTTCTTGGCTAATGGGTGTTGTTATGCTCATGTTTATTACCTTAAGTAGTGACTGGCATCTTCTGCTTGGCGTACACAGGTGAGCTCGCCATTTTGTAACACGTATTCTGCAGCTAGTTCATGGCATAAAAAATAGGGCATGCTTTCGGTAAAACCATAGGCGCCACATTGGCTAAACACCAGCCAGTCTTGCTCGTTTAAATCGCTTGGTAGGGTATGCTCGCCTAAGCAATCAAGGGCAGTACATAATGGGCCATATAGGCTCATTGCTTGTTCTGGCGCCGTTGATTCGCGCAATAACGCCGCAGGAAAATCTTGGCTTGTAACAGCAGGACGCAATAAGTGGTTAATACCACCGGTTAAAATAACTTGCTGTTGGCCGTAGTTTTGTTTGCACTCTACTACGGGGTTAGCATAATGACCGCATTCGCCTACAGCGTAACGACCAAGCTCCATCCAAAGCTCGTCTACACCCGCCTCTTTTTTAATTTTAGCAAGCGCGGCTATAAGGCCATCCCATTCAAGTATTGTCTCGTTTTGTGTATAAGGAATACCTAAACCGCCCCCTAAATCGAGAATTTTAAGGTTTATATTTAAGTTATTAGCCAAGGTGGTAAGCGGTGCAATCATTTGCGACCACAGCTCGCTTAGCTTTTGCGTGCTAAGCATGTTGCCCCACTGAAAAATATGCAGGCCATCAAAATTAAGTGCTGGGTAATCGCCAGTATTGAGCGCTTGCCATTCATCGCAGCCAAGCCCAAACGGAGTTAGGCTGTCGCCGCCTAGTGGGTTTTTTTCACCTTCAGGCCAGCGTAGTTGCACACGCAATAAAACTTGCAGCTGCGTATTTTGCAGCTGCGCTTGTTGGTTTAACCAACGCACTTGATTGAGGCTTTCGGCAACAAAAATACGTACGCCGCGCTCGATAAAGTGTTTAATTTGTTTAGGGCTCTTTGCAGGTCCTGTGTTGAGCACGCGCTGCGAACTAATACCTTGTGCAAGGACTTGTTCAAGTTCACCTTTACTTGCTACGTCAAAGTTAAAGCCTGCGCTATCTAAGCTTTGAATAACCTTAGACAGAGGGTTCGCTTTTACTGCATACCAAAGTTTTACATCGGTTTGCGCAACTAAACGGGTAAGGTGTGCGTTTAGTTTATCTAAGTCGTAAACAAAAAAAGGGGTATCAAGTTGCTGAGTAAGCTTATTAACAGCGGTTTTGATTGGCGTGCTCAAAAAGCTCATTATCGTAAAACCTCTTCTAGCAATAATGATGCATCGCTTTGCTCGTCGCGGTATTTAACAATTAACGCACACGACATGCTTAAGCCTTGCTCTCGTGCCCATTCGTTAGATGCCGGGCGAGAGCCAGGTATTACAATTGCGTATTCTGGAATTGGCTCGCCTTTATCTAGCTGACGCTCGTTAACGCAGTCGTATACCGGAATGGTTGCAGATAAGCGCACGCCTGGTGCAAGTACCGCGCCTTTTTTAACCACTACGCCTTCAACAATGACACAACCTGCGCCAATAAACGCATCGTCCTCAACCACAACTGGGCTTGCCCCGATTGGCTCAAGTACACCGCCAAGTTGAACGGCTGCGCTCAAATGTACGTTTTTACCTACTTGTGCACACGAGCCCACTAACGCGTGGCTATCAACCATAGTGCCTTCGTCGATGTATGCACCAATATTTACGTACGCTGGTGGCATAATAATAGTGCCTTTAGCTACGTAGGCACCACGACGAACGCTTGAACCACCTGGTACCATACGCACGCCGTCGTCAGTGCTAAACTCTTGCGGTGCAAGGTTGTGCTTGTCAACAAACCCGCCTGCAAACTCGGTGTTAGTGCCATTTTTAAAGGCTTCTAAAATGCCTTGTTTTACTTCTACGTTAGCTTCCCATTGACCGCTTTCGTTTTGTGATGCTGCGCGTACTGCGCCCGATTCTAAATTATTAAGTAGTTCTAACCAGCTCATTATAAAAACCTGTATTTAATGCCAAGATAAAATGGTGTCGTTTGCAGTGGTAATGCAATCGGTTTGCGTTAACTCAAGATGCGTTAAAGGCGGGCGCAGCAACGGGCTACTTAAGCGGCCTTGTTGGTGCATTAGCACTTTAACGGGAATAGGGTTTGCTACAGCAAATAGGCTATCAATAGCGCGAGTCCACTGAGCAAATAAATTGGGGTGTTGGCCACTTAAGCTGCGTTTTACAAATTCGTGTGTTTGCAAAGGCCACGCGTTTGCCGCAACCGATACTAAGCCTTTTGCACCTGCTTGGGCAAAGTAGGGCATAAGTGCATCGTCGCCACTGTATAGCGCTAAATTAGGCGCGGCTTGTCGGTATGCTTCAAATTGGGTGATGTTGCCACTGGCTTCTTTCAAAGCCCACAGTTTTGGGTGCGCTTTTAAGTTTTCAATGGTTACGATAGGAATGCTTACACCGCTGCGCCCAGGTACGTTGTATAACATACACGGATGCGCGCTTTCGTTTAATAAGTTTTCGTACCAATGTGTTTGACCTACAGCCCCTGGTTTTGCATAAAGAGGCGAGCCTAATAAGTAGCTGTGAATAGGTAATTGGTTACAGTAGCTAACCCATTCTTTTTGTTGGGCCAAGTTACTACCACCAACAGCAACCATAAGCGGTACACTGGGTTTTAATTGGCACACATGCTCAACAATGCCTTGCTGCTCATTAAGCGTAAGGGCTAAGCCTTCACCTGTGCTACCGAGCAGTAAAATACCGTTGTGTGCTGCTTCTTGTTCGCTAACAAGTGTTGTGAGCGTGTCGTAGTCAACATTACCTTGTTGATCAAACGGCGTAACAAGCGCTGTCCACAGTGCGTAGTCGTCTAAATTGAAATTATTGATCATCTCTTACGAACCTATAAGGTGTTCGAGATATTAAAGGGGCTGTATGATGTGAGCCGCATTAACGTCGTTCGAACAGTATTCGAAGAGCGAATGGGCTTAAAATAATAGGGCGCACGGCCTTATTATTTAAGACCAGAAGCTCTCCACCAAACTAATAAGCTGTTTTAAAACAGCTATTGGTGACAGTCGCTAGGATTCAACCTAGTCGCCCGAAGTAATTGCTTCGCAAAAGCGTTTACCTCTCGGCGGTATTCCCCTGACGTATGCTCACTGGAGTTTGCGCTCCTAACATACGCTACCTGAATAACGCACCTCTTCTAGCCCTTTGTATTTTGTTTAACCGCAAAAGGTTTAACAAAATACAATTTAAATAGGGTAATTGCGGCGATTAAAACATTTTAGCCGTCTAGGTGTCAAGTTGCAGGATACAGATTAGTTCATCGAAAATGTGGGTGGTTACGTATTGGCTGCTTTTCTCGTAAACTAACCCTATGAGCAGCGAGGTATTTAATAAGTATGGAAAAATTTAGCGATATTTATAAGCGAGCAGTAGAGCGAAAAGGCTCTGAAAAAATGCTTAAGTTATTACTCGCAAAACCCTTATCTAAAAAAGCATTAAGCACGTTAAGTGACGACGATTGGCTTGAAGAATTTACCCGAAAAGTTTTTCAAAGTGGTTTTTACTGGTCGGTAATAAACAGCAAATGGCCGGGCTTTAGAGAGGTTTTTTGGGAATTCAGCGTTGATAAGCTATTAATGATGCCGCCCGATATGCTCGAGCAAAAAGCGAGTGATGAGCGTATTATTCGTAATTATAAAAAAGTGAAAACAATTCCTGAAAATGCCTACATGATCCACGAAATAGCACAGGAATATGGCAGTTTTAGCAAGTTTATTGCCCAGTGGCCAACAGATAATATTATTGGTTTATGGGCGCATTTAAAAAAACACGGTGCCCGATTAGGCGGTAATACAGGCCCTTATGCCTTAAGAGCACTTGGCAAAGACACTTTTTTACTTTCGCGAGATGTAGAGAGTTACCTAAGGGCACATAAAATTATTGATGGTGGGCTGCAAACTAAAAAATCACTCACTGCTGCGCAGGCATTTTTTAACGAAATGCAAAAGCAAAGTGGTTTAAGTATGCAAGAGCTAAGTTTAATTGTGGCCTATGGTGTGGGTGACAATCGCGTAGGTATACGTCAACAGTCAGGAAATTAACCATGAAACTAGTGCCGAGATACACAGACATAGCAGATAATTTCGCAATAGAAGATCAACCATCAAGCGTTGCAGCTCCGCAATTGCTTTTGTGGAACGAAGCGTTAGCAAAGCAGTTTAATATAGGTGTTGAGCCGCAGCTGCGTGCTAGTACCTTTGCAGGCAATGAATCACAGCAAATAAAGTCGGTAGCGCTTGGTTATTCTGGGCACCAGTTTGGTCACTTTTCGCCGCGCTTGGGTGATGGGCGAGCGCATTTGCTTGGTGCTATAAATGACGATAAAAACCAGCTGTGGGATATTCAATTAAAGGGCTCAGGCGCTACCCCGTATTCTAGAGGTGGCGATGGGCGATGTGCACTGGGCCCTGCTATTCGTGAATACG
This sequence comes from Pseudoalteromonas sp. ECSMB14103, assembly GCF_000813065.1. Taxonomy (NCBI): domain Bacteria; kingdom Pseudomonadati; phylum Pseudomonadota; class Gammaproteobacteria; order Alteromonadales; family Pseudoalteromonadaceae; genus Pseudoalteromonas; species Pseudoalteromonas sp. ECSMB14103. Next base: position 56,187 of record NZ_JWGY01000012.1, read on the forward strand.
TAATGAGTGAAGCTATGCACGCATTAGGTATTCCCACTACTCGTTGTTTGGCTGTGGTTGGTACCGGCGAAGCGGTTTACCGTAATCCGCCTCAACCAGGGGCCGTTGTTACTCGCCTAGCAAGCAGCCATATTCGTGTTGGCTCGTTTCAATACTTAGCAACCCAAGGCGATACTGAGGGATTAAAAAAATTAGCTGATTTAGCAATTAAACGCCATTACCCTGAAATAACGAGTGAAGGCCCTGAGCGGTATATCGCTTTTTTGACAGCAGTCATTAGCAATCAAGTGAACTTGATTATTAATTGGATGCGCGTTGGGTTTGTTCATGGCGTTATGAACACCGATAACACGCTCGTAAGTGGCGAAACTATAGATTATGGCCCGTGTGCAATGATGGATAGCTTTGATTTTGACACCGTATTTAGCTCTATAGACAAGCAAGGCCGCTACGCTTTTGGTAATCAGCCAAATATGGCGAGTTGGAATTGTGCTCGCTTAGCTGAAAGCCTTATCCCATTAATTAGCGATGATGAAGAAAAAGCTGTGTCATTACTTACTCCAGTTATACATCATTTTTCAGAGCAATTTAATACTCAATTTACAGTAATGTGGAGCAAAAAATTAGGCCTGGCTGGTGCAAAAGAGGGCGACAAAGATCTTGTTTCTGAGCTACTAACATTATTGCAAGCACATCATCTTGATTACACCAATACTTTTGATGCACTGACGGAGTTTGTGAATGGCAATGCAACTATTCCAAAAGAATTAATTGAGTGGGCGAATAAGTGGCAAAGCCGAACAAGTAACGATAGCTACAAAACCATGCGAGCAGCCAATCCACGTATAATTCCGCGAAATCATATAATTGAAACAATATTAGCTGAATATAATGAGCTTGGTTCAAGTAAACTGATGAGCCGTTTTGTAAAAGTAGCTAATAAACCGTACCTGTTCAGCGATGATATGGCCGAATTTCAAGAGGTACCGGCAAATGATACCGACTATAAAACTTTTTGTGGTACTTAAGTGTTGTAAAAATAGATAAGTTAATGATTATAAATAACGATATTTTAGCACAGAGATGTTCATTGATTGAGCAAAGCAAATTCCGGTGTTACTATCTAAACATAAAGATAAGTTAGTTTCATTGTGAGCAAGAACAATTGATTGAGTTGTCTTTGTGTCTTCTGCAGATTATCGATTTATATGATCAACTAGTTGGTTTCTAGCTAGGTAAAGTTTTAAATTTCACCTAAACTGATTTGTTGGATATCGTTATATCGCATTGAAAAAAATTATAAACTTTATTTTTCGTTAAGTATTGATTAACAAAAGTTGAGTTAGTCTGTATAAAACTTAGTGAGCTAGTACTTAATTAGCCACAATTTATTAGTTGTTAAAATGGGAAGAAAACAATGAAATTAAAATCACTAACTATTGCAATTGCGTTAGCTGCAACTAGCGTATCTACTTTTGCTGCTGACAAGCAAGAAGGTTTCTATATTGGCGCATTTGGCGACTACTACGATGCGTCTTGGGAAAATATGAGCGCACAGGCTGGTCTTGACGTAAACGAGTCGACTGGCTTTGGTCTTGAAGCGGGTTACCGCTTCAGCGATTTTTGGAGTGCTCGTTTAGAGTATGCAGATCTTGATTTCAATGCATTCGACAAAGCCGCTGGTAACCGTAACAACATCGACGGTAGCCGTTTTGGTATTGATGCGCTTTACCATTTAGATGGCGGTCCTTTCTACGGTTTAGTTGGTATTAAATCAATGGACGTTGTTGATGACAACACGTTCTTAAATGCAGGTGTTGGTTACAGACACTTCATTACTGATAACTTATTCGCTAACGTTGAAACTGCTGTATATCAAGGTATTGATAAAGGTTACACAGATGTTGGCGCTAAATTAGGTATTAACTATTTCTTTGGACAAAACACTATGCCTGCTGAGCCGGTACAGCCTGCGCCAGAGGTTGTTGAAGTTATGGTTGAGCCAGTAGACAGCGACAATGACAATATTTTAGATGCTGATGACAAGTGTCCTAATACACCAATGACAGATGCTGTTGATGGTACTGGTTGTACTTTATATGAAGATAAAGAAGTAACTGTGAGCTTATTAGTAACGTTCCCTAACGACAAAGCTGCTGTATCACAGCGTTACTTAGACGACATCGATCAAGTTGCATCTTTCTTAAAAGATTACCCAGATACAACAGTGCTTTTAGAAGGTCATACTTCAGCAGTAGGTAAAGCGACTTACAACAAAATGCTATCTAAAAAGCGTGCTGATTCGGTAGCTAAGCAATTAATAGCTGACGGTATTGCATCTGACCGCATTACTACGGTAGGTTTAGGTGAAGAGCGCCTTAAAAATGAAGCTAACACAGCCGCTGCACACGCAGAGAATCGTCGTGTTGAAGCGCACATCAAAACAATCAAAACAGTAAAAGTTTTACGTTAATAGATTATTTTGATTATAAAACCCAGCTTATGCTGGGTTTTTTTATGGCCGCTATTTATGCTTGTCTACCTAAATAGTAATGATTATTACTTAACAAGTATTCATGGAAATAGAATTTCCCGTAACTACTATTCATGGTGTTTATAGTCGGTATAATCAGTTGTGTAACTGGATGGATTTTCATCTATCTATAAAAGCTTTATAATTACGCGTTAGAATACTATAAGTATTGGGTAACAAGTGCGCATGAAGCGCTACCGAATACTTTCACGTCACCAAGAGGGCAATATTGTGCTACAAGAATATCGTAAACACGTAGAAGAACGTGCCGCGTTAGGTATCGTACCAGCGCCATTAGATGCTCAGCAAACTGCTGATCTTATTGAATTAATAAAAAACCCACCGGCAGGTGAAGAAGAATTCATTTTAGATTTATTAATCAATCGTGTACCACCAGGTGTTGATGACGCTGCTTACATCAAAGCAGGCTTCCTAGCCGCTGTTGCTAAAGGTGAAGCGACTACTTCTCTTATCTCTAAAGAAAAAGCAGCTGAATTATTAGGAACAATGCTAGGCGGATACAATATCGCGCCAATGATTGACCTACTTGATGACGAATCATTAGCGCCAATCGTAGTAAAAGGCCTTTCAAACACATTACTTATGTTTGATGCTTTCTACGACGTAGAAGAAAAAGCCAAAGCAGGCAATGCGTTTGCTAAGCAAATTATCGAATCTTGGGCTGCAGCTGAATGGTTTACAAATAAGCCAGCAGTAGCTGAAAAAATCTCTGTTACTGTATTTAAAGTAACGGGTGAAACAAACACCGATGACTTATCACCTGCACCAGATGCATGGTCACGTCCTGATATCCCACTTCATGCTTTGGCAATGCTAAAAAATGAGCGTGATGGCATAAACCCAGATAAAGCAGGTGAAGTAGGTCCTATCGTACAGCTTGAAGAATTAAAAACTAAAGGCTTACCACTTGCTTATGTAGGTGACGTTGTAGGTACTGGTTCTTCTCGTAAGTCTGCTACTAACTCTGTGCTTTGGTTTATGGGTGATGATATCCCATTTGTACCAAACAAACGTGTTGGTGGTGTATGTTTAGGTAACAAAATAGCACCTATCTTCTTTAACACAATGGAAGATTCTGGCGCATTACCAATCGAATTAAATGTTGACGAGTTCAACATGGGTGATCAAATTGATATTTACCCATACGAAGGTGTTGTTAAACGCCATGGTACTGATGATGTTATCTCTACTTTCGAACTTAAATCAGATGTAATCCTTGATGAAGTTCGTGCTGGTGGTCGTATTCCACTTATCATTGGTCGTGGTTTAACAGACAAAGCACGTACATCTTTAGGTTTAGGTGCTACTGATGTATTTAAAGTACCAGCAGTGACTGAAGAGTCAGACAAAGGCTTTACACTAGCGCAAAAAATGGTTGGTAAAGCATGTAACGTAGCCGGTATTCGCCCAGGCCAATACTGTGAGCCTAAAATGACTACTGTAGGTTCGCAAGATACTACTGGTCCTATGACACGTGATGAACTTAAAGACTTAGCATGTTTAGGTTTCTCTGCAGATTTAACAATGCAGTCATTCTGTCATACCTCTGCTTACCCTAAACCAATTGACGTAAACACGCACCATACGCTTCCTGATTTCATCATGAACCGTGGCGGTGTTTCACTTCGCCCTGGTGACGGTGTAATTCACTCGTGGTTAAACCGTATGTTATTACCAGATACCGTAGGTACTGGTGGTGATTCACATACTCGTTTCCCATTAGGTATTTCGTTCCCAGCGGGTTCAGGTGCAGTAGCATTCGCAGCAGCAACAGGTGTTATGCCACTTGATATGCCTGAGTCTATTTTGGTTCGCTTTAAAGGTGAAATGCAGCCAGGTATCACATTACGTGATCTTGTTCATGCAATTCCTTACTACGGTATCAAAGAAGGCTTATTAACGGTTGAGAAGAAAGGTAAAATCAACGAATTCTCTGGCCGTGTACTAGAAATTGAAGGTGTTGAGCACTTAACTGTTGAGCAAGCATTTGAACTATCAGATGCATCAGCAGAACGTTCAGCTGCAGGTTGTACTGTTAAGCTTTCTAAAGAGTCTATCTCTGAGTACCTTGAGTCTAACATTGTTATGCTTAAGTGGATGATCTCTGAAGGTTACGGCGATGTTCGTACAATCGAGCGTCGTATTACTGCAATGCAAGATTGGTTAGCTAACCCAGAACTTATGGAAGCTGACGCGGATGCAGAATACAAGCACGTACTTGAAATCGACCTAGCTGATATTAAAGAGCCGGTACTTTGTGCACCGAATGACCCAGATGATGCGCGTTTACTATCTGACGTTACAGGCGAGAAAATCGATGAAGTATTTATCGGTTCTTGTATGACTAATATTGGTCACTTCCGTGCCGCAGGTAAATTATTAGATGGCTTTACTGGTCGTATTCCAACACAGCTTTGGGTTGCTCCACCAACGAAGATGGATAAAGACCAACTTACAGACGAAGGTTACTACGGTATCTTTGGTCGTGTTGGTGCACGTATTGAAACTCCAGGGTGTTCACTGTGTATGGGTAACCAAGCACGCGTTGCAGATAAAGCAACGGTTGTTTCTACCTCAACACGTAACTTCCCTAACCGTTTAGGTACAGGCGCAAACGTATTCTTAGCATCAGCAGAACTTGCTGCAGTGGCGGCAATTTTAGGTAAATTACCTACTCCGGCTGAGTACCAGGAATATGCAGCGAAAATCAATGCAACGGCAGCAGATACTTACCGTTACTTGAACTTCCACCGTATGCCTCAGTACACTAAAAAAGCAGACAACGTAATTATTCAGCAAGCTGTTTAATTTATAGAGTTTGAATAAAAAACCCGCTTCGGCGGGTTTTTTATTGTTTAAATATAATTTAGATTATTCATGCTTTAATAGCCTTATACTGAATTAAAATTAAGTATTTTTCACATTTAAGTTGGATAATAAAGCAATAATTCCTCGCTACATGCATTAAAATCTCTTTTAATATTCTCATTATTTTAGGCGAGATTTCATGACTGCATTAAACAACCAGAATTTACTGCAACTTCGTTTTATTAACCAAGCAAATATTGATTTGGTTAAGCCTTCTTTTGATAACCTACCTGCAAATCCATATGCAGATGGCGAATTTCGTAAGCGTCGTTATTCAGTAATTAAATTTCAAAATGGTGAGCTAAAATTGCAAGCTGCCAAAGCATTTGTTCAAGATGATTCGATTAATACGTTTCAAGGTAACGTTGAACGTACTTACGAAAATTTAGAGCAAAGCCTACTTGAATCAGATGGCATGAAAAGTATTGTCAGTGAGTTTTGCCAGCTTACCGGTATTGATGAAAATCGCGATATTGAAATACATCAATTTAGAATGTTAGCTATTGATAGCGATACGCCAGCAGCGCCTGAAGGCGTGCATCAAGACGGTTTTGATCATGTCTGTATATGCGGTGTTTCGCACGAAAACTTAGAAGGTGGCGAGTTACTTGTATACGAAAACAAACAAGCTGAGCCATGTTTTAAAATGGAAATTAAAGACGGCATGTTTGCGCTTATAAACGACCGTCAAGTGTGGCATAACGCCACACCAATGAACAAAGTTGATGCCAGCAAACCAGGTTACCTGGATTGCTTTGTACTTACGTCTTAAGGGATGAGCATGAATATAGCGCAATTACGTGAGCAGTTTCCGGCATTAATGCAAAGCGTTGATGGTAAATCGCCGATATTTTTAGACGGCCCTGGTGGCTCTCAAGTGCCGCAGTCAGTGCTTAATGCAATGTCTGCTTATTTAGGACACTATAATTCAAACCTCGGTGGCGCGTTTTTTTCAAGCGATAAAACTGTTGAGCTAATGGCAAATGCTCGCCAAGCCGCAGCAGATTTACTTAATGCGCCAAGTGCTCAAAATATTGTGTTTGGCCCTAACATGACAAGCCTTACCTTTAGCTTTAGCCGAGCTATTTCGCGCGACTGGCAAGCCGGTGATGAGATCATTGTGACTAACGCCGATCACTTCTCAAACGTGTCATCATGGCAGCAAGCCGCAGAAGATAAAGGCGTTAAGGTTAATACTGCCTTGATTAATGAAGCCGATTGCAGCCTAGATATGACGCAGTTTGAAAGCTTATTAAACAGCAAGACTAAGTTGGTGGCTGTTACCTATGCTTCAAATACTACAGGTTCAATTAACGACATTAAACGTATTATAGAGCTAGCTCATGCTGTGGGCGCTCTTGTGTATGTTGATGCGGTACATTATGCGCCGCACGAGCTTATTGATGTACAAGCCCTTGATTGCGACTTTTTAGCCTGCTCAGCGTATAAGTTTTTTGGCCCACACTTAGGGATGGTGTACGGTAAAAAAGAGCATCTTGAAGGTTTTACGCCTTACAAAGTAGAGCCTGCTAAAGATGTAGCGCCGGGACGTTGGGAAACAGGTACCCAAAGCTTTGAAGCAATGGCAGGCTTTGTTGCCGCTGTTGATTACATTGCTGCAATTAGCGAGCTTGATGATAGCCATACGCGCCGTGAAAAGCTAACAGCTGCGTTTGCTAAAACTAAACAGCACGAGATGGCGCTCAGTGAGCACTTTTTAACGCGTTTGGTTAATTACCCTCGTATAAAATTGTACGGTATTGATGACTTTGATCGATTAAACGAACGTACCCCTACGTTTGCTTTAACGTTTGAAGGTTTAGAGCCACGCGCCGTTTCAGAGTTTTTAGGCAAACAGCATATATGTGTGTGGGATGGACATTTTTACGCGCAAGGTTTGTGTAAGCAATTAAACGTGCTTGATACAGGCGGTGTAGTTCGTATTGGTTGTATGCATTACAACACAGTCGAAGAGCTTGATAAGCTGTTTGATATGTTTGACGAGCTACTTGGTTAAATAGGTCGTCTACTAAATATATAAATAAGCCATAAGTGTTACTTATGGCTTATTTATTGGTTTAGCTTTTAGGTGCACCATATATTTGCTCTGCACGGTTAAATAGCACCCACGAGGTTAAAATATACTTATCGTTTGATACTGGCTTATTACCCCTATGTGTATGCGTAAAGTAGCCAGGCGCTATCACCATGGTGCCTTTTTTAGGGGCTATTTTACGGTTTTGATAATAAAACTCCGTTTCTCCACCTTCCTCGACATCGTTTAAGTAAAACATAAATAAAAGTACACGATGCAGGGCTTCATTGTGTTGTAACTGAGGATACACTTCGCTGTGCCAGTAAGGATAACCCCCTTTATTTACCTCGTATTTCTGCGCTTGGATATTACCTAATCTAAATATTTGCTGCACAAGGACAGGGAGCTGTGGCTTACCCACTTCATCAAAATTTTCTTGAGTTAAATCTACTACTTCCCCCGTTTTTGGATGATAAACCTTTAAGCCAAATGCGCCAATCATCATAAAAATATGTTCTTCAATATAGTTAAAAACATGTTGTGCAGTCGTTTGTTGTATATGTTTTAATTGCTCTGCGTATTCGGGGTGACTATTTAGGTGTAGGTCGTGGCTATCTTTTTTCTTTAAATCAACACCGCCTGAAGTAACCCCTTGTTTTACATGCGGGCTTTGCGTGAACGTATTAATAAAGTTATCGCAAAAATCATCGCTCAATGCGTTTTCATAAACGCGAATAAAGTCCGTCATGGTTTACCTTTGTATAATTATTTTTGGATTAATATGTTTATTGAAAAAGTGATACCGCGCTTTAGCGAAACAGATGCACTCGGACACATCAACAATACCGTACTCCCCGTGTGGTTTGAAGCCGCTCGCGTCCCTATTTTTAAATTTTTTACGCCAGACTTAAACCCACATGACTGGAAACTAATCATTGCCAAAATAGAAGTGTCGTTTGTGGGGGAGTTATTTTATGGCCACGAGATCACGATTAAAACGTCTGTAGATCACATCGGCACAAGCTCTTTTGTACTCAAGCAAGAGGCATTTCAGCATGATAAATGCTGTGCAATTGGAAAGGTTGTAATGGTCAGATATAACTTTGCTGAAAGAGCTAAGCAAGCTTTGAGCACTGAAGAAAAAACAGCACTTGAGAAGCATATGGCTTAATTAACAAACCGAGACTGTAGTGTTACGCACATTTCAACTTAGCCCATTATAAGTAACTGAGTGCCAATAATTAAAAAGGTACTCAGTATTAACGTTAAATAAATAGCGCAATTGTAAATTTTATTAAAAAATTTAACGTTTTTTAATTGAGTTACCAATATGAGTTATATACTATTTATAATATATATAGCTGCCTTATCTAACTAATATAGTTTTCTAGGTAACTTTTGAGGAATGTGCGTGACGATGACAACCATTGATGAACCAATGCAGGTTATACAGCTTAGTGACTCTAAGAATCTAACAGTCGAAATATTGCCATTTGGTGCAATAATTAAAAGCATTAAATTTAAAAACCAAGAAATGACGCTTAGCGTCGACGATCCTCAGTACTATCTTGAAAACCCATTTTATTTAGGCGCTACAGTAGGTCGATACGCTAATCGTATCGCTGAAGGTCGTTTTCACTTATCTGGCTCGCAGTATCAACTGAAAGCAAATAACGGCCCTAATAGCCTACACGGCGGCGTTAAAGGCTTTAATAAAGTACTTTGGCAAGTAACCAAACAAACCGACAGTGAGGTTGAGCTTTATTATTGCTCAGCGGATGGCGAAGAGGGTTTTCCTGGAGAGTTAAAAGTATGGCAGACTATTACGGCAGAAAATGGACAGCTTCTACTTAAGTTTAAAGCGACTTGCAATAAAGAAACTCTCGTTAACTTCACTAACCATTGCTATTTTAATCTTGAGGGCAGTGATACTATTGAGAACCATTTACTTCAGGTAAATGCGACCCACTATTTACCCATTGATGAGCACAGCATCCCATTGGGCGAGCCTGCCCCCGTTGCAAATAGTTGCTTTGATTTCATTAAGCCAAAATTAGTTAAAGATGCATTAACGCAAAGTCACACCCAATTAGATGCAGCTAATGGTTTAGATCACTGCTATGTATTTGAAAACGACGACAGCCTTCATACCATGGCTACTTTAACGTCGCAGCAAACCGGTATTAATTTAACACTCAAAAGCACTCAGCCAGGCATGCAGTTATACACAGCAAACTTTGTTGGTGCTCCTTTTAAGGCACGACAAGCACTGTGCCTTGAAGCGCAAAATTGGCCTGATGCGCCAAATCGCGAAAATTATCCTAAAGCTAATTTATTGCCTGATGAAGAATATAGTCAGGTTATTATTTACGCGTTTTCGTAAGTAAACTCAATACGTTAACATGATGTTTTATGTTAAAAAAAAGAAAATAAAAAGAAAACCCATAGTAATAAAATAATGCCTACAACTAAGGAAAGGGTTGCACTTTTACTTAGTTTAAAGTATTTATAATATAAATAGTATTTGAAATAATTTTAAAGCTATTCAACCATCACAACGACAAAATGACTACACACAATCAGGAGTTTTTAAAAAATGATAATTAACAATAAGTTATCGTTCAACAAGAAAACCGCGCTTAGTATTGCTATAACAGGCATCTTGGCAAGCGGTAGCGTTGCAGCTCAAGGCGCGGAAGGTGATACACCTAAAGTAAATGAAGATGTTGAAGTTATCGCAGTAACGGGTATACGCAGCAGCTTACGTTCATCAATGTTAGATAAAAAAGCATCTAATGTTGTTACAGACGGAATTAAAGCAGAAGATCTTGGTAAATTCCCTGATTTAAACGTGGCAGAGTCTCTGCAACGTATTACAGGTGTAGCTATCGACCGAAGTGGCGGTGAAGGTCAAGCCGTAACAATTCGTGGTTTCGGTCCACAGTTTAATACGGTTCTTGTAAACGGTCGCCAAATTGCGACTGATAGTGCAGGGCGAGAATTCAACTTTGATGTGTTAGCGGCTGACCAAATTACAGGTGCTGATATTTATAAAAGTAATAGCGCTTTACTTCAGGAAGGCGGTATTGGTGGTACGGTTAACGTAACAACTGCACGTCCTTTTGACTTTGGCGGCTTGCATGTAATTGGTTCAGTTAAAGGCATGTACGAAAGCCTATCTGAAGAAGTATCTCCTTCGGCATCATTTTTAGTAAGTAATACATTTAACGACGATAAGTTGGGTGTACTTTTCGCTATTACTAATCAGCAGCGTAAACTTCAAAATAACCAAATTTTGACAGCCGGTTGGCGCGGTGGCCAAACAATTTCTAACCCACAAGACGGTGTGTTATTTGATAATGCATACATTCCACGTAACTGGGACCAAGTTGTTGATGAGCAAGACCGTGAGCGTACTAACGCAAGTCTAGTGCTTCAATATGCACCATCGGATGACATTACAGTAACGGTTGATGGTTTAATTTCGAAATTTGAAGTTGATTCAACAGTTCGCGACCTTGCATCTTGGTTTGAACCAGATCGTGTAGGCAGTGCAACAATTGATGAAGCAACAGGTACACTATTAACGTTTAGCCAAGATGTAGGTTTAGGTGCGCCAAGTGGTAACCCTGCAAGTGACTTTGTATCTCATACACGTAACTCTCGTGATGTAACTAACAAAGCATTTGGTATTAATGTTGATTGGCAAGTAAACGAGTCATTAAAAGCGAAATTTGATGTATCTCGCTCAACAGCTGAAAATGATCGTGCTGGTCGAGATCGTTTTAACGTAGTGGGTATTATTAACAGCTACAGCTTTGATGGCACAGGCAGTGTTCCAACTGTTCAGCATGATGGTTTTGATAATGGCTCTCTTCCAGATCCAAGCCTTGCTCGCCTTCATTACAACGAAATGGGTAACCAGTTTACCAACGAAGACGAAATTACAGAAGCGAAAGCCGATTTTGAATATGTACCAGATAAAGGGCCGGTAGAGCGCATTAACTTTGGGGCTTATCGTCAAGAGCGCGAAAAATCTAGCTTCCAAATTTTTGGTAGCCAATGTCAGTTTTGTGGTTACGGCACTGAAGCGCCTACTGACGTAATTGATTTTGAAGCATACCAAGCAAATAACTACTTCCCTGGCTTAATTGACACATTCTACACCTACGACGGTGATAAAATGCTTGATTACCTAGCGGATCAGGGTTTCCCTGTTACACCTACACTGCAAAATAACCGTTACACAATTAACGAAGATATCACTAGCTTATACATGGACTTCACTATAGGTTTTGACCTAGCTGATATGCCTGTAACGGTTAACATGGGTGCGCGTTACTCAGAGACAGATATTGATGTGTCTGCAGTTCAAAGTTTTGTAACAGACGTAGTACCTACATCTGATGCAACGTTATTTGCTAACGTATTTGGTCCTGCAACAAACATTACACAAGGTACAAGTTACTCAAACTTATTACCTTCTTTGAATGTGAAGCTTGAGCTTCAAGAAAATATGGTATTACGTTTTGCAGCGTACGACAGTATTACTCGTCCAACAATGTCGCAGTTATCGCCTGCAACAACGTTTAACGAACCTCGTCGTCAAAACTTAACGGCAAGTGGCGGTAACCCAGCACTTAAGCCATTCCAATCTGAAAACTGGGATATTTCTTACGAGTGGTACTACAACGATGCTAACTTATTTAGCTTTGCGGTATTCAGTAAAGAAGTTGACGACTTTATTGTTACGTTAACAGGTGCAGAAACTTATACCATGTCTGACCGTAACGGCCCTGATTTTGCGTGTACTACATGTACAGACCAAACAGATGAAGAACTTGTTGGTAGCTCAGAAGTTTACACTGTAACGCGTCCACAAAATGGTGAGTCAGCAACAGTTACGGGTTACGAAATTGGTGTAACTCATATGTTTGAGAATGGCTTTGGCTTTATTGCTAATGCTACAGTAGTAGATAGCGATATCAGCATTGGTTCTGATACATCACAAACATTTGCACTTGAAGGTTTAGGTGACTCACAAAACTTAGTATTGTTTTATGAGCAAGATAACTGGCAAGCACGTGTTGCGTACAACAACCGTGAAGGCTTTTTACGCTTAGTTGATAATGGCTTCAATGGTGAGCCAGTGAACGTAGAAACTTACGGTCAGTGGGATATCAGTGCAAGCTACGATATTAACGAAAACTTCACTATATTTGCTGAAGGTATCAATATTACTGAGGAAGAGTTAGTACAAACAGGTCGTTTTGCTAACCAGGTTTACTCAGTTGAAGACAATGGTTCACGTTACGCGTTTGGTATTCGCGGATCGTTTTAATTGATAAAGGGGCGATTAATCGCCTCTTTGTTTTCATTGCAGTGCTAAAGGCACTAATACCAATTGGGTTATTTTATCGGTAATGTATATTAGATAACCACATTGATTAAAATGAGACCACGTTAAATACAAATGCCCTAACGGGCATTTGTTGTCTAAAACGTTATCAAAAATACTCAAAGAGTAGTCCATTATGAATAAAGCAGTAAAAACAGTAGCGGTAATTGGTGGTGGCACAGCCGGGTGGCTCAGTGCTGCACTTATTGCGTCGTATCATCAAAGCCAAAATGGAGACGGCTTAAAAGTAATGTTGGTGGAATCATCAGATATTCCAACCATTGGTGTCGGCGAGGGTACATGGCCCACCATGAAAAACACACTTCAACAAATTGGTTTACGCGAAGTCGATGTATTTAAAACGTGTAACGCAACCTTTAAACAAGGTGGAAAATTTGTAAATTGGACGCATGGTAATAATGACTTTTACTATCACCCATTTACAGTGCCACTGGGTTATGGCCGCATTGATTTAGCGCCCTATTTAGATAATGTTGTTGACTATGCACAGCAAACTAATTTTCAACACGATATTTGTGAGGCTAGTTTAGCACCTCGTGGCATTGCGCAAGGTGAATATCAAGGTAATTGCAATTACGCCTACCATTTAGATGCGGGCGCCTTTGCTGAAATGCTTAAACAGCATAGTAAAAGCAAGTTAGGCGTTGAGCATGTTATTGGCACTGTCAATGAAGTAAAACTAGATAATGACGGGGCAATAGATACCCTGACCTTAAAAGATCAAACCCGCACTATAAACGCCGATTTATATGTCGATTGCACTGGCTTTTCTTCATTATTATTAGGTCAAGCGCTTAATATCCCATTTAAAAAAATGGACCATGTGTTATTTAACGACAGTGCACTTGCAATGCAAGTCCCTTACGCAGAGGGGGATGAGTCACTTGCGAGTCATACGATTGCCACTGCACAAAACGCAGGCTGGATTTGGGATATTGGTCTAACGCATCGACGAGGCGTAGGGCATGTATATTCAAGCAAGTTCTTATCAGACGATGAAGCCGAGCAAAACCTACGCAATTATTTAGGTGATGCTGCTGAAGGCCTAACCGCGCGTAAAATTAGTTTTGAATCAGGTTACCGAGAAAAGTTTTGGCATAAAAACTGTGTTGCTGTGGGTATGTCAGCTGGGTTTGTCGAGCCACTGGAAGCAACCGCTATTATGCTTGTTGAAATTTCATCACGCTTTGTTGCAGAACATATGCCAGCAGACACAAAAGTAATGCCGATTGTTGCTAAACGATTCAACGAACAAATGGATTATCGTTGGCAGCGTATTATCGACTTTTTAAAATTGCATTACATGCTGACCAAGCGTCCTGAGCCATATTGGCAGGCACATGTTGACCCAGACACTATACCGCAAAGTCTTAAAGATGATTTACTGTTATGGGAAAGCCGAGGCCCGCTTATCCAAGATTTTCATGGGGCGCTTGAGCTTTTTCCAGCAGCGAGCTACCAGTATGTTTTATACGGCATGGGCTTTAAGCCAGATTTTACCAAGCAAGCATATTTGTACTCACAAGATGCACAAGCTAAACAAATAATTGAACGTAACAGCCAGCTTACACAGCAGATGTTGCAAACTTTGCCGCCACACCGTGCTTACATAGAGCAGTGGTTAGCAGCTAACCCAGTTTAAGGATGTGTAATTATGGCCATTAGCGAGCTATTAAATACAAAGCACCAAGCAGTAAAAATTTGCCCAAACGCAGGGCTTGAATACGCTAAAACACAGCATTTGATTAATTTAAGAGCCAGTGAAGTAGCAAAAGCCGCCTGTGATTTACCTGTTTTTTTAGCGCGTAATACACAAAACGGTAGTTATACCATATCGGCTCTAACGAGCTTTAGCGCTCAGCAAAGTTTGTTAGTAAACAATGATCAATGGCTAGCACTTTATACGCCTGTATGTATGCAAACTCAGCCATTATATTTAATGACCCGAGAAGCAAACAGTAGCGAATACTTTGTTGCTATTGACGAGCAAAACACTGCGATCAGTACAGACTCCGGTGAAGCATTATTTGATGCAAAGGGTAACCCAAGTTTATACCTAAGCTCGCAGCAAAAGCTGTTAGAAAATGATTTAAAAAATGATTATTTAACTTATCAGTTTACTCAAGAGTTAGTGCGTTTAGGGCTAATAAAAGACATTAATATTGTTTTGCAGTTTAAACAGGGTGAAACCCAAACAATTCAGGGTTTAAGCACGATTGATGAAGACAAGTTACAAGCTCTAGATAGTACAACAATCGCACAGCTACAAAAACAAGGGTATTTAAGTGCTATTAACAGCATGCTTATTTCTTTGTTTCAATTAAATGCACTCGTTAAGCTACATAATCAGCGCGAAGATTTAATGGCGCTAGCACAAGTAAAATTAGAGCTTAGTCGCGACACACACGCGCTATAAAGTGCACATTTATATTATTAAGACATTGCGTATAGCACGCAGGAGACACACATGTCAGACAACATTTTGCAGCTGGTGGTTTTTATATTTGTAACCGCCTTAATTGGCGGGCTTACCTATTGGAAGTGCCGTGGACAAAACAGAAATAATGGGGAAAGCCAAACTAAAGAATACTTTTTAGCAGGTGGGGGCTTAACGTGGATGTTTGTCGCAGGTTCAATCACCCTCACTAATTTAAGTACCGACCAACTTGTTGGAATGAATGGTAACCAAATGGCTTTATTGGTTTGGTGGGAATTAGCGGCCATTATTGGCCTGATTATTTTAGCTAAAGTATTTATTCCTGTTTATTACAAATATAACTGCACAACAACCACTGAGTTATTAGAAAAGCGCTACAACAATAAGCATATTCGCGCCGTTATTGGTGGCTTGTTCTTTTTAGGAAATGCATTAATTTATATGCCAGCGGTCATTTATTCCGGTGCGCTATTTATGCAAACCATGTTTAAAGTTGATATTCCATTAATGTATATAGCAACCGCTTTTGCCATTGTAGGCGCTATTTATGCCTTTTTTGGTGGGTTACGCGCAGTTGCGGTGTCAGATACATACAACGGGCTACTGGTGTTAGGTATGGCAATACTTGTCGTGTTCTTAGCGCTTAACGCAATTGATTACGACTTTAGCGGTATTCCACAGGAGCGTTTAACACTAATTGGCGGGCCTGATTCACCTATACCTTGGCCAACCTTATTAACAGGTATGTTATTTATTCAAATGTACTATTGGGGTACTAACCAAACTATTACACAACGTGCTATGGCGGCACCTAATGTTAAAGAAGCGCAAAAAGGTATATTTGCAGCAGCGGGTATTCGTTTTTTAATCGTACCGGCAATTGTTGTACTACCAGGTATTATTTCTTACAAGTTATATGGCGATATTGGTGATGCTGCATACGGCCGTATTGTTGGCGATGTAATGCCAGCATGGTTAACAGGTGTGTTTGCCGCAGCAATGGCAGCGGCAGTACTCTCTACTTACAACAGCTTATTAAATTCTGCCACTGCACTTTATGTCTGTGATATTCACGAAGCGTACTTTAATAAAGAGCCAAGTGTAGTAAAGCTAAGTGGCTATGTTACGTTATTACTTACCAGTTTAACGCTTGTGCTTGTCCCAATTTATCAGCAAGCCGACAGCATTATTAACTTACTACAACAGTTAAACGGCTTGTTGAGTATGCCTATATTCTCAATTTTTGTAGTGGGCTTATTATTTAAAAATGTGGATGCGCGCGCAGGTATCGCTGCGGTTATTTTAGGTGTTGTTATGTATGGCATGCTGACATTCGAAAATTCACCGCTGCATACAACCATTCATTACATTCACCTAATGCCAATTACACTTATTGTATGTGTAGCCTTTGCGTTAATAGTGAATAAAGTTGTGTTTGGGTTAACCGCACAATGGGCGGGTAAATCACCAGCGATTGATAACGCAGTTAAAGAATAAACGTTAACTAACCGACGTTAATACAATCGGCCAAAGTATAGCTTTGGCCGATTTTTTATTTTAAACAATGTGATTACCACTATAGTTAATCATTAAGTGAAACCTAAGTGGTATATCCAGTAGTTTTATCTCAGTATTTGCGATAGAAAAACTATTAAAACTCAATTTATATGATATATACTATTATTGATGGTCGCTGTCTGATAGATTGTGCCTGAACACTTTAGAGATCGCGTTAACGCCTATCGCTAACATCATCTCGGTATATTAATCACTCACACAATGAATAAGAGGATAGGAAAATCATGGCCAACACTAAATCATTTTATCGATTAGACAGTGTAAACAGCACCGTTATTTTCAACTGTCAAAGTAAAACACCTGCGTTACTTTATTTTGGGAAACGCCTATCAGAGCAAACAACTGAGCTAATGCTTACTCAGCTTGCTACTCGTCAAGAAGTAAAATGTGCCGTAGTTGAAGAAGCACCTATTTCTCTTTCTCCATTATTAGGTGAGGGCTTTACAGGTGCGCCTGGGCTTGAGCTTGTAAACGACTCTATTGCTTGGTCTGTAGGGCCAAAGTTAAAAGACGTTCGTCAGCTATCATCATCAACGCTTGAGTTTGTAAGTGAAGATACATTACGTGGAATTGAAGTCGTTCATAGTATTACGCTTGATAACAACACTAATGTCTTAAGCGCGCATACGGTATTAACTAATTTAAGTGATTCACCACTCAGCGTTAATTTTTGTGCAGCACCCACATTCCAGCTACCCGATAGCGTGAACAAAATTATAAGTTTTGAAGGACGTTGGTCAAACGAGTTTCAACGTCAATCTGTCGATTTAATACTAGGCAGCTTTGTACGTGAAAACCGTAAAGGTAAAACATCGCACGATGTATTCCCTGGTTTATTAGTTCATAGCGAAGGCGCAGGCGAGCAACAAGGCGAGTGTTATGGCTTTCATTTAGGCTGGAGTGGTAACAACAAGCTACGCGCTGAGCTACTACCAGAAGGGCGCCGTTATGTGCAAATGGGTGAGTTATTATTACCGGGCGAGCTAACCCTTGCTAAAGGCCAAACGTATCAAAGCCCACGTATTTATGGCTCGTTTTCGAGCGACGGCTTTAGCGCGCTTTCGCGTAATTTTCATCAGTTTGTTAAGGCTAATTTACTTAGCCAAGCACAGCGCAAAAAAACACGCCCGGTGCATTACAACACGTGGGAAGGTATTTATTTTGACCACGATGTAGATACGCTTAAGCAGTTAGCCGATAAAGTCGCACCATTAGGTATTGAGCGTTTTGTTCTGGACGATGGTTGGTTTAAAGGTCGCCGCGGTGATTTTGCAGGCTTAGGTGATTGGACAGTTGATTACGAAATTTACCCAGATGGTCTATCGCCAGTCATCGATCATGTAAATAGCTTAGGTATGGAATTTGGTATTTGGTTTGAACCAGAAATGGTTAACCCAGATAGCGACTTATACCGCGCTCACCCTGATTGGGTCTTAGGCTCAGAAAATAACGAGCAACTGAGCTTTAGAAACCAACTTGTGCTTGATTTAACGCGCACTGAGGTGGTTGAATATTTATACAAAGCCATTGACGATATTTTGGTTGAGTACCCAACAATTAAGTATATTAAATGGGATATGAACCGCGATATTAACCATGCGGGTAATTTTGATGGTAAGCCTGCGGTACATCAGCAAACACTGGCGCTGTATCGCTTAATCGATCGCATTAAAGCGGCGCATCCAGGCCTTGAAATAGAAAGCTGTTCGTCAGGTGGTGCACGTGTAGATTATGGTGTGCTTGCACACACAGACCGTGTATGGACATCAGATTCTAACGATGCGCTTGACCGTCTTGAAATTCAACGTGGTTGTTCGTTCTTCTTCCCATCGTCGGTTATGGGTGCACACGTAGGCCCACGTGATTGTCATATTACAGGGCGTAATGTGAGCATTGAAATGCGTGCTGCGGTATCTATGTTTGGCCACATGGGAATTGAGATGGATCCACGTGAGCTGACCGATCACGAATACAATGCGCTTAAAGCGGCTATTGCGCTGCATAAAGAGCACCGTGAATTTATTCATGCTGCCGATTTGTACCGCCTCGATAGCGACGATTTATCAATTAACTTTGGTTTAATCGACGAGCAAAAATCAAAAGCGTTATTTGCGTATAACAGCGTGCACGAAACACCGCGTACTGCGCCTAATAAGCTTCGTTTTGTTGGTTTGGATGCAGATACACAGTACACACTTAATTTAGTGTGGCCTGTTAAGTTTGAAGAATACCGCCCTTCGTCTATTGCCGCCGTCAACGGGCAAACATTTACCGGTGAAGCGTTAATGGAATTTGGCCTACAAATGCCAATTTCATTCCCGCAAACATCACTTATTTTTGAGCTTACTAAAGCTTAAAATATTAAGCAGTAAAAAGGGAGCTAAGTAGCTCCCTTTTTTAATGGTATTTTTTTAGTCATCAATCGAGTTTAGATTCGATGAGCTCTAGCGCTTCTTCTAGAATTGTTTCGACTGCTTTTTTAGCGCGCTCGGGATTACCAGATTTAATTGTGTCTAAAATATCAGCGTGTTTAGTTACGTCAGCGCCTGGTACACCTTTAATATGGTTAGTGTAACGAATACTCACTCTGAGAGCCGTACTAATAAATTCAGTCAGCTGTACAAAAAATCGGTTGTTACTGGCTACTAAAATACTGGTATGGAAGGCGATGTCGGCTTCTAACGGATCGTCTAACCCTTCATCGGCATCAGCCATGCGCGCAAGTGCGTTATCAATTTCTGCAAGCTGCTCTGGCGTAGCGCTTATTGCGGCTAACGCGGCTGCTTGTGGTTCAAGTGCAACACGTACTTGGGTAAATTCTTTTAATAATGATAGTGACGGTTTGCTGCTTAAAATCCAACGAAGCACGTCGGTATCAAACATATTCCAACTGCTTTCTGGTAATACACGAATACCTTGCTTTGGGCGCGATGAGATAAGCCCTTTAGCAGAGAGCATTTTTACTGCCTCGCGCGTTGCACTGCGGCTTACATCGTACTTAACGCATAAATCAGCTTCCGATGGTAACCCTTCGCTTACAGGATACACGCCCCGCACTATTGCAAACCCTAAATCATGGGTTAGTTGGTGAGTTAAGTTTTGGCGAGGTTGAGTTTTCATCGTGCGAATTTCCGAGTTCATTATTGCTTAATTATATATCATATATCATATTAATGTACGTAAGGATATGGTATAAACTTTTAAATCGCTAATTATTTTAACACAGCAATAACAACTTGGTTTGGCTCTTTTTCTCTAAGTAATCGTTTTTAAAGGGTTTAAGTTGAACTGAAAACATGCTGCAAGGAAATTTAATTTTGAACACTCAAGCTCAATATCACAGTCTTTCTGGCAAGGTTATTTTTATCACTGGTGGTGCGTCAGGCATTGGCAGAGCCATGGTTGAGTCGTTTGTTAAACAGCAAGCCAAAGTAGCATTTATTGATATAGATGATGAAGCGGCGCAAGCACTCATTAGCGATTTACCCGATGCTAATTTATGGTACAGGCAAGTTGATGTCACTGATTCGAACGCTTTGCAAAAGTCACTGGTCGATGCGTGTGCTGCCCTTGGTAGCGTAAATGTACTTGTAAATAATGTGGCAAACGACCGTCGTCAAGCCAGTGAAGACGTGACGGTTAAAGATTGGGACCAGTGTTTACAAATTAATTTAAATCCTGCTTTTTTTGCCTCTCAAGTGGCTATGTCGTTTATGCAACAAGAAGGTGCTGGCAGTATTATTAATTTTAGTTCTATTAATGCCATTATGGGTCAACCGCAAATGGCAGGTTATGTAACCGCCAAAGCGGGTTTAATAGGTATGACCAAAGCACTCGCTCGTGACTATGGTGAATTTGGTATTCGCGTTAATGCCATATTACCAGGCTGGGTTGCAACCGAGCGTCAATTAGCAAGCTGGTTCACTGAAGAAGAGCAAGTAAAATGGATGGAAGCTATGGCGCTTAAAAAATTAGTAACGCCAGACGACGTCGCTAATTTAGCGCTTTTTTTAGCCGCCGATGAAAGCAGTATGATCACCGGGCAAGGCATTAAAATTGACGGTGGGAGACTTTAAAGTTTGACTACTTCAACTTTGTTTATAGCCGTTGACTGGGGCACAAGTCATTTACGTGCTTACTTGTGTAAAGTAGGTGAGGGCAGTGAGTTAACGTTAATTGATCAATGTGACGGTCCTGGTGTTGTAAAAGTAAATCAACATTTTCAACAAACACTCATTCACGCAATTACACCTTGGACAGCGCAATATGGTGCACTACCTATTTATATTGCAGGCCAAATTACGTCAACGATTGGTTGGCATGAAACCCCTTATCTAGAGTGCCCAATTAACCCTGAAGGCTTGCTTGATGCTGCTGTTAGCTTTGAATGTGAAGGGCACACCATTAATGCCTTACCAGGCACAAAATGCACGTTACAAAACACGTTAATAGATGTTATGCGTGGTGAAGAATTACAAATACTGGGTTTTTTAAAACAAAACGAGCAGTATCAAACGGGCAAAATTTTACTGTGTTTACCTGGCACACATACCAAGTGGGTACTAATTAACAATGGTAAAATAATATGTTTTAAAACCGCTATGACCGGTGAGTTATACGACCTGTTATGTCATCAAAGCGTATTAATTCCTGATGATTGCGCTGAAGGTGAATTTGATTGGCAAGCGTTTGAGCAAGGCTGCGATTTAACTTTGGGCAGTGATAGCGGTAACTTAGCGCATGGCATTTTTAGTGTAAGAACACGCCAATTGTCCAAAGAACTAACCCCAGTTCAAGCTAAAGCATACCTATCGGGCGTGCTAATAGGCAGTGATGTACGCGCAGCACGTTATGCAAGTGAATGGCAACTACTTAGCAACACACAGGTTGTGGTTATTGGTACTAAGCAACTTAACACGTGTTTTACCAAGGCGCTTACAAAAATAGGGGTACAGTGTAGTGAGTTTGATATTAGATCGGCAACGCTTAGTGGGTTTAACTATTTATACCAATCGGCTGAATAGCTAATAATAAAAACCCCTTTATAGCTTGTTAACTATAAAGGGGAAAACGGGAAATAGTGATAATGAAACAGCTTATTAATCAGCGTGTTTCAATATAATTATTTAAAACTGTAATCTGCTCATCGCTAAAACGTAAACCCAGTTTACTGCGACGCCATAAAATGTTGTAAGCATTACCAGCCCACTCTTGTTTTAGTAGGTAATCAACTTCAGCAGCAAATAAGCCATGGCCAAAGTCATGTCCTAAATCACTGAGTTGTGTGGCATTACCTAAAATAATTTTTGTACGTGTGCCATACGTACGCACAAAACGCTTCAACGTCACTTCTGGTAGCCAGTTGTATAAAGATTTAAGCTCTTGAGTCAGTACTTCAACATTATCAAAGTCGCCACCAGGTAATGCGCTGTGTTTAGTCCATGCTTTACCCATTTGCGGATAAAAGTCTTCTAACTTATCAACAGCGGCTTCTGCCAGTTTACGGTAAGTGGTAATTTTTCCACCAAATACGCTTAATAATGGAGTGTGTTTACTCTCACTTGAAAGCTCTAGCTTGTAGTCTCGTGTTACGGCTTGCGCATTAATAGATTCGTCATCTAATAGCGGGCGTACACCCGAAAAAGTATGAACTATGTCTTCGCGTTTAATGTGGTTTTTAAAGTAGCTGTTAGTAATATCGATTAAGTAATCGATTTCTTCATCACTAATTTTAACATCTTGTGCTGCGCCGTTATGCTCTACATCGGTGGTGCCAACTAACGAATAGTCATCTTCAAATGGAATAACAAATACAATTCTTTGATCTTTATTTTGTAAAATATAGGCTTCTTTTTCATTGTGAATGCGAGGCACTACAATGTGGCTGCCTTTTACAAGGCGAATATTTTGTGGTGATTTTTCAATTAGCGCTTCATCAAATAATTTTGCAACCCACGGACCTGCTGCATTAACAATGCCTTTAGCCGATACAGTGTATTTACTTTTAGTATTTTGTTGCTCAAGCGTTACCTGCCATTTATTTTGCTCACGTTTAGCGTTTACACATTTGGTTTGTGTAGCAATGGTAGCGCCTTTTTCTTGTGCAGAAAGGGCATTTAAAATAACTAAACGAGAGTCATCAACCCATCCATCTGAGTATTCAAAACCTTTCACAATAGACGGCTCTAGCACGCTATTTTCGCCAAATTTTATACCTCGAGAACCGGCCAGTGTTTCGCGCTTGGCTAGGTTGTCGTACATAAACAAGCCAATGCGGATCATCCATGCAGGGCGTAAATGCGACTGATGCGGTAATCTAAAAGTAAGTGGCCACATAATATGAGGGGCATTTTTAAGCAGCACTTCTCGTTCAGCTAAAGCTTCTTTTACTAATCTAAATTCATAATGCTCAAGGTAACGTAAACCACCGTGGATTAACTTAGAACTATTTGATGATGTCGCACAAGCTAGGTCCGATTGTTCGCACAAAAGTACTTTTAAACCTCTGCCAGCTGCATCAGCTGCTATTCCAGTGCCGTTTACACCACCACCGACGACGAGTAGGTCGTATTCGTTATCTGCTAATTCCACTGTGAGCTAACCTTTTTATTTGTAATATAAATAAGACATATGCCATCATAAAGCGACCGTCAGTGTTTGACAATAGCTAACCGTGCTTTTTGATTTTAAATTTTTTAGCCTGATCTTTTTAAAATCAAACTGCGTAAAACGCGTCTTTAAATAGCGTTTGAGCTGGTTTAAAAGCCGCTAAATTTTATTAGCGACTGCATACATTACTGTTGTTGGCAATCGTCGCTAGATAGGCGAACTTGCGCTACACAGTGCTGCCATTTTGCGTATAAATCATTACGTTCATCAGCACTCATTGTTGGCTCAAAACGTCGGTCACAGGTCCACATTTTAGCGAGTTGCTCAGTTGATTCGTAAATACCTGCTTGTAAGCCGGCTAAATAAGCAACGCCTAATGAGGTGGTTTCGGTGACTGTTGGGCGCTCTACGGTTGCACCTAAAATGTTAGATAAAAAGGTCAGTACCCAGTTATTTTTAACCATACCGCCATCTACGCGCAGTACACTTGGGCGAAGTCCATCACGTTCCATTGCTTTTTGTAAATCTTTGGTTTGATAACCCACCGATTGCAAAGCTGCGGCAACAATAGTGCTAATACCAGAGTCGCGGGTTAAGCCTAAAATTGCACCACGTGCGTTAGGGTCCCAATAGGGTGCGCCTAAACCTGTAAACGAAGGCACTAAAAATACCCCATGATCAAGTGGTACATCTTTTACTAGCGATTCACTTTCGCCTGCATGACTCAACAGTTTTAAGCCTTCAACAATCCACTGCATAGTGGCACCCGCCATAAAAATGCTGCCTTCAATGGCGTAAGTGGGTTTGCCATTTAATCTATAAGCAACCGTAGTCAGTAAGCGGTTCTCAGATGTAAGGGCTTTTTCGCCCGTATTCAGCATTAAAAAACAGCCCGTACCATAGGTGCTTTTAGCCATACCTTGTTCAAAGCAAGCATGACCAACAAGCGCAGCTTGCTGATCGCCTGCAATACCACATACGCGTATTGGCGCGCCAAAAATATCTTCGCTGGTTGAGCCAAACTCGTCTGCTGAATCCATTACTTGTGGAAGCATAGATTCAGGAATACCAAATAAGTCGAGTAACTCTTGATCCCATTGCTGTGTATGAATATTAAATAACATGGTGCGCGAGGCATTAGTGGCATCGGTGCGATGCTCTTGTCCACCTGTTAGGTGCCATAATAAATAAGTATCAACGGTACCAAAGGCCAGTTCGCCAGCATCGGCTTGTGCACGTGCGCCCTCTACGTTGTCTAAAATCCAGCGTACTTTAGTGGCAGAAAAATAAGGGTCGAGCAATAAGCCTGTTTTGTCGCTAATAGTTTGGCAAAGTTCGTCAGTGCTTAGGCTTTCGCAATAATCACTGGTACGGCGGTCTTGCCAAACAATGGCGTTATACACTGGCTTACCGGTTTTTTTGTTCCATACCAAGGTTGTTTCGCGTTGGTTGGTGATACCAATAGCAATAATTTCATCAGGCTTTACGTCGTTTTTAGATAACACTTCACGGCTTGTGCTAAGCACGGTTTGCCAAATATCGTTTGGGTCATGTTCAACCCAACCGTTTTTTGGAAAATGCTGTGAAAATTCTTGTTGTGCTGACCCAAAAACGTCTGCATCTTTTGTAAACAAGATGGCCCGAGAGCTTGTGGTTCCTTGATCAATTGAGAGTATGTATTTTGACATGATATTTGTGTTATTTATCTTATCTTATATATGACTAGATTGCCTTTAACAAAGGTTAATGGCAATGGTTTTTTCTTAAAATAGCCGATTAAAAAACAAACATTTTTATATTGTGTGTTAACTCATTTATATAAAAGGTTTTTTATTTCAGTCTGGTTTTAAGGCGAAGGCGGCTATCAAGTTTTATAGCCGCTTAAATTAAGTATTACTTACCGCGTGGTTTACTTTGTTGCCAATCCATACCTGAAGAGAATCGGTTATCAAAGCCATACCATTGTGGTAGTGGTTTACCATCAAATATGGCTTGGTCGCCATTTTGAGGTAAATCTAAGTACTTACACTGGCTGCTTATGTCTTTCACATGGCAATCCATCATGGCAAGTACAAAGTGTTTATTTATTTCGTTAATGGTACGCAATGACCACGATGGCTCGTAGTAATGACCTAAATCTAATTCACTACTGCTTTGAGCAATAGCAGGGGCTGGGTGCGGCGCAATATTATGGCGGGCATTTTTATAAGTAAGCATGTACTTGTCGGCACTGCCAGTTTGGTTGTAAAGATTTTTAATGCCTTCAAAACCAGAAATATCATCTAAGTCACCTGCAATATAAAGTGAAGGCACTTTAATGTTTTTCATTGCTTTAGCGTCAAATAAGTTATGTTGTCCACCCCAAGGTGCGATAGCCACCATTGTTTTTATACGAGGGTCTACTTGCGGGTTTTGATATTGCCCGCCTGCACAGCTATTAAGTAGTTGCTGTATTTGTTTAATTTGAGCAGGGTCAGTCATTCCCGTAAACATGGCTGTAGTTTGCTCGTTAAAGGCATAACAACCACCAATTGTATTAACTGCACCAAATCCACCCATAGAGTAACCAATAACACCTGCGCTAGTTTGATCTACTTGCTCGCTTGCAAAGTTGCTTTGCTCGTTAAAGTAATTAATCACAAATTGCTGATCGCGTGAGCGATTAATCAAGGTGCTAAAAAAGCCCGCAAAGGGCGCGTTTTTAAAATCTACATGAGCGTTTGTGGAGTCTGTGTGATCAAGTGCAACAACTATGTAGCCATGCGAGGCTAAGTGCTCGCCAAGGTAGTACATAATTGTGCGGTAGCCGGTATAACCGTGCGAAAGCACTACAACTGGGTAGTTATCGGCGTTACTTATATCAACATCACGCTGTGCATCGGCTTGTAAGGTAAATTGTTTGCCTGAGCGTGTTATGTCTGTGTAGCTGGTTAGTGGTTTGCTTGCTTTACTATCTGCTGGATACCACACTTCAACTTTTAAAGGGCGATCTTTTTGGCTTTGCGTTGCGGGATCAAACTGCGCTGGATTAACTAAGTCTAGGGTTTTTACACCTACTTTATAGGTGCCTTTAGCTGCTAATTCAGGGAGCACTTCGCTAGTTATTGGCGGATAAAGTTGCTCAGGCTTATTTGATTCGGCAAATACCGCACCGGTAGTTAAACTGGCCGTGGCTAATAACATTGCTTTTGAAAGCGTTTTTAAACGGTGTGTCGTTGTCATTGTGTATCCTTGTTGCGTGTATTTTTATTAATTTATGTCATGAGATTCGACAGTCGCGCTATATTCAATCTGCCATTGGGCTCTTAGGGTATCCATCATCGCCATAACCCGTAAGCTTGTGTTCAGTGGTAATACAGAGCTTTGTATTTGTTTATTTAGTATGCACTCAGTAACGTGATCAATTTCAAATTTAAAGTTTTCATCATCACTAAATGGGTAGTCAAAATGTTGAATAGCTTGCCCATTAATATGAAGCTCAAGACCTTTTGCACCTACAAACCAAGGTATGCGTATAAAACCATGTTCACCGGTAATACATGCTTCGGTTGGACCGCTTTGCTCAAGTGCGCTGCTAAGTTGTGCGAACTGACCATTGCCATAATCGAGCATGGTAATATTTCGCGCATCTACACCTGTATCTGCCTTATGTACAAATGAGCTGATTTTTTCTGGGGCTTTATTAAAAACCACATCAGCAATCGATAGCGGGTAAATCCCTAAATCAAGCAAAGCGCCACCGGCTGTATTTGGGTTCATTAAGCGGTGGGTGTTGGCAAAGGTGCCGGGTAAACTAAAGTTGGCCTGCACGGTATGTACTTTACCAATAGCTGCTTTGCTTAGTAGCTGCTCTAATTTTATAATGGCGGGTAAAAAGCGCATCCACACTCCTTCCATTAAAAAACAATTTTTTTGCTTGGCCAGTGCGGTTAAGTTTTTTAATTGCTGTGCATTAACGGTAATAGGTTTTTCACTTAGTACGTGCTTATTATGCATCAAGCATTGGGCGATGCTTTGAAAGTGTTGGTCGTGAGTGTTTGCAATGTAAATAGCATCAATTTTTGGGCATTGCATAAGGGCTTGGTAGCTCTCATAGCCTTTAATTGAATAATGTGTGGCAAACTCGCTTGCGCGCTGCTCACTAGTTGAGGCTGCGCCAATAAGCTGAGCATCAGCGCAATGCGCAATGCTTTTAGCAAAGGTGTGAGCAATATTGCCACACCCAATAATACCCCAGTTAACCTTTGCCATATTAATACCTACTTTTAAAAAGACGTTATTTGTAACCCTGAGCCTGCTGAGCACACATAAATATCTGCGTATAAGTTAAAGCGTTCAAAGTAATGTTTTTCAACGGCGGCTTTAATTAGCGGTACTTCTGCATCGCGGCATAAACACACTATTGCTCCCCCAAAACCACCACCGGTCATGCGCACTGCGCCACGCTCACCCATCGCTTCTTTACATATTTCTACTAAGCCATCCGTTGCGGGTACCGTTACTTCAAAGTCGTGTTTAAGTGATTGGTGCGATGCAGCCATCAATTCACGAAGTTGTTCCATATCATTGGCTTGCAATGCTGTAGTTGCGGCGATAACGCGGTCGTTTTCGCTAATTACATGGTGCGCACGTTTGTACTCGTTATTGCTAAGTTGTGCTTTAACAGCATCTAGCTTAGCCATAGTTGCTTGGCGAAGTGTTTTAACTCCCATTTTTTCAGCCGCTTGTTCGCAATCAATACGGCGTTGATTGTATTCGCTGTCTACTAATTTACGTGGGTAGTTAGAGTTTACAATAACAATGTTTAAGTCATCAGGCACTTTCACAGACTTAGTTGCCAAATTTTCGCAATCTATTAGTAATGCGTGGCCGTTTTCGCCTTTTGCCGAAATGAGCTGATCCATAATGCCACACTGGCAATGCATAAAGTCGTTTTCAGCTTCTTGGCCTAGTAGTGCAATTTTTTCTTCGCTTAAACCAAGCTGTGCAATATGGTTAAACATACCACCCACAGCCACTTCTAATGCTGCCGATGATGATAAACCACTACCTTGCGGTAAGTTACTATCAATAAGTAAATCAGCACCGCGTAAGGTGTGGCCTGCGCGTTTTAATACGAATGCAACGGCGCGAATATAATTTCCCCATTGCGATTGACCTTCGCTAATCGGTTCGTCAACGTTAAAGCTGTCTTGCTCGCCTGGGTAATTGAGTGACTGCACGGTAATCGTATTATCGTCGCGCTCTTTAAACATCACTTGGGTACGAAATTCTAATGAGCACGGAAATACAAAGCCGTCGTTGTAGTCAGTAAACTCACCGATTAGATTTACACGTCCTGGTGCAGCTGCAATACCCTGAGCAGGGGCACCGTACAGTGATAAAAAGTGGTGTTGAAATTCATTAAGCTTCATCTGTGTGTCCTGCTGTATTTTTATAGTGTGTAGTGCTTGCTGCTTTTAAAATAGACGCGGCTGTTTCTGCGCTTAAATCGCGCTGACTTTCGCCTAACATTTCGTAGCCAACCATGTGTTTTTTAACGGTGGCAGAGCGAAGTAGTGGCGGGTAAAAGTGTGCATGTAGGCGCCAGTGTTGCTCATCAGAGCCACGATTTGCTGGAGCATTATGCCACCCCATAGAGTAAGGGAAGCTGCAGTTAAATACGTTGTCGTATTTAGTGGTTAATACTTTTAATGCCTGAGCGAGTGAATCGGTTTGTACATCACTAAGCTGACTAAAGTTTTGAATGTTGTCTTTAGTTACAAGCAGTGTTTCAAACGGCCATGCTGCCCAAAAAGGCACCACAACAAGCCAGTGTTCATTCTCAAATACGACACGGGTTTTATCGACTTGTTCTTTTTTTACATAGTCGGCAAGCATAGCAGTGCCGTGTTTATCAAAATAAGCACGCTGCTGAGTATCTTCGGCTTCTATTTCGGTAGATAGGTGCGAATGCGCCCATACTTGGCCATGCGGATGGGGCTGCGAGCACCCCATGATCTCGCCTTTATTTTCAAATACCTGAACACACTCGTATTGCTGTGCAAGCTCGGTATAGTTGTCTTTCCACGTTTTTACTACGGCATGCAGGGCATCGTGCTCAAGCTCTGGTAATGTTTTGTTATGTTCTGGCGAAAAGCAAATCACGCGGCATTCGCCGCTTGCTTCATCAGCAATAAATAAATCGCTATCTGACTCTACGCTTTGTGATTGTTCGCTGGCATTGGGCGTTAGTGCGCCAAAGTCATTTTTAAAAACATGGGTGTATTTGTAATCAGGGTTGCTGTCGCCATTTGCACGGGTGTTACCTGGGCAAAGTGGGCAGCTTTCGTCATGCTTTGGCAATACTGTTTCGTTAACGGCTTCGGTTGCGCCTAACCATGGGCGGTTATTACGATGCGGTGAAACTAATACCCAGCGCCCCGTTAGCGGGTTTTTACGTCTGTGAGTACTTTCTAATAAAGCCATATTAACTCTCCAACCCACTTGGGTAATTAGTTTGCCAGCGCCATGTATCGGTGGTCATGTCGCTCAGTGTTAGTTCTGCGTGCCAGTTAAGGGTAGTTTGCGCTTTTGTGGCATCAGCGTAATTACAGGCAATATCGCCTGCACGGCGCGGTGCACTTTTATACGGAATAGCTTTACCTGCTGATGCGCTAAATGCGTTGATCATATCAAGCACTGAATAACCTTGGCCTGTGCCTAAGTTGTATGCATGAAAGGCGGTGTCTGATTTATGTTGCATAAATGCCGCTACATGGCCTTTAGCTAAATCTAAAACGTGAATGTAATCGCGCACGCCAGTACCATCTTCGGTGTCGTAGTCGTCACCAAAAATATTAACGACCTCACGTTTACCTACCGCAGTTTGAGCAATAAATGGCATTAAATTATTTGGAATACCATTTGGGCTTTCGCCCAATAAACCACTTGGGTGTGCGCCTACTGGGTTAAAGTAACGCAGTGCTATGCCCATAAAGTTGCTGTTGGCATTACATACATCTTGCATGGCTTGTTCTACCATGACTTTAGTCCAACCATAAGGATTGGTTGCGCGTATTGGGTGCTTTTCATCAATAGGCAGGTAGTCTGGCTCGCCATAAACAGTGGCCGATGAGCTGAAAATTATATGATTAACACCTTCATCTTGCATGTTTTGTAGCATGCTTAATGTGCCCGATACATTGTTTTGGTAGTAACGTAGTGGTTGCTCGGTCGATTCACCTACTGCTTTTAACGCTGCAAAATGAAATACAGCCTCAGCCTGAGTATGCTTAAGCGCAAGTTTAAACTGCTGCTCGTCTTGAATATCACCTAAAATAAATTCAAAACGTGTACCTGTAATTTTTTCGAGTTGATCAAGTACACGAGGGCTCGCATTAGATAAGTTATCGTAAATTACAGGTGTAATGCCTGCTTCATGTAATGCAATACATGTGTGGCTACCTATGTAACCCATGCCGCCAGTCACTAAAACTTTCATGTGTTTTCTCGAAAATATATTTATATGATAAATACTACTATTAAGGAAGTTTAAAAACAATAGTTATGAATTGTTCAAAATTCAAATAAATGATTAAAAAACATTCACTGCTATCGCCGTCACTTTATTAATATTTTCTATAAACTGATTCAACAACGGTCTAATTATCATTCAAAGATGGCAATGCTATTATTTCACAATCGTAATTCGTTAAATGTGTAAGTGCTGTATTACATAACATGGAGCTAGGTATGAACAAAAAAATTTTAATCACAGGTGCAACAGACGGCATTGGGTTTGAAACAGCTAAAATGCTGCTAGCACAAGGTCATACCGTTCTTCTTCACGGGCGTAATGCGCAAAAGCTCAATAAAGTACACACTTTACTCAGTAACGATTATCCGCAAGCAAGCACACAAACTTACGTGGCCGATTTGAGTGAAATGGCGCAGGTGCGTAATCTGGCTAAACAAATTACAGCCGAGCATAAACACCTAGATGTACTTATTAATAATGCAGGTGTGTTTAAGCTCGACAACCCTGAAACTGCAGATGGTCTTGATGCACGATTTGCAGTAAACACATTAGCGCCTTATTTATTAACAACTTTACTATTACCGCTTTTTGATACCCAAGGGCGAATTGTAAATGTGTCGTCAGCGGCGCAAGCAACAGTCAACCTAGATGCACTGATTGGGCAAAGCTTTTTGTCAGATAACGCAGCATACGCACAAAGCAAATTGGCAATTACAATGTGGTCGCGTCATATGGGTTTAAAACTTAAGGGTAATGGTCCATTGGTGGTATCGGTTAACCCTAAGTCGCTACTAGGCAGCAAAATGGTTAAAGACGCATATGGCCTTAATGGCGGCGATTTAAAGTTAGGTGCCGATATATTTTGCCGCGCTGCACTAAGCGATGAGTTTAGTAATTCAACAGGGCTTTACTTTGATAATGACGCTGAGTGCTTTTCAGCCCCTCATGCAGATGCATTGAATGACGCTAAAAATCAACAGCTAATAGATGCACTCGATTTAAAGTTATTACAGCTAGCAATATAGCTAACGCAATTTGAGCGCTGGTTATAGAGTGTATTACCTAGTTATACACCGTATAAAGTTTCATTGAAGACAAACAAAGAGTTCACCACTTTAAAATGGCGAACTCTTTTTTGTTTTTGGAATTTTATATTTATTGTGCGCTTATTAAACGCTGATACAACGAATCTTTTAATTCAGAACGGTCGTGTTTTAGTTGGTGCATTTGCTCATCGCTAATAGGCGCACCGTCCAATTCTAATATTCTTATTTCTTTATCTAGTTTATTGTACTGCTCTGCTTTTTCTGCAAAGTCAGCATCACTTTTGTTCAACGTATTTATCGTGTTTATGTGCTCAGGAAAGTCGTTTGTTAATGAATGGTCTTCGCCTAACATAGTCGCTCCTTAGTAAAAAATAAGCTTACACAAAATAAGCTGTCACTTAATGAGCTTGGGTTTAAATAAGGGGAATTCAACCACTCGCACCAAAAATTTAATAGGGTAAGTAAGTGTTACGTCATGCTAAAGAGGGAATTACTATTTATCTAGCTGCAAATCACTGACACTCATAACGGCTTGGGTTAGAATGCAGCACGCCTAAATACTCCCGATAACTATCTTTATTGAGTACTTATTTACATGCTATTAATGATCGATAACTACGATTCGTTTACCTATAACTTAGTGCAGTACTTTCAGCGATTGGATCAAGACGTATTAGTAAAACGTAATGACGAGTTGAGCATTGCGCAAATTAAACAACTTAATCCGGAGCATATAGTTATCTCTCCGGGTCCTTGCTCACCGAATGAAGCTGGTATATCGTTAAGTGTAGTTGAACACTTAAAAGGCCAATTTCCTATATTAGGGATTTGCTTGGGACATCAAACGATTGCCCAAGCTTTAGGCGGGGATGTAGTGCGCGCTAAAAAAGTAATGCATGGTAAAACATCTCCCATAACACACATCAATAAAGGTGTTTTTAAAGGATTAGCTAATCCGTTAACGGTTTGTCGTTACCACTCGCTGGTGGTTAAAGCGCAGTCGTTGCCCAACGAACTTGAAATAACAGCGTGGACACAAACACCGCAAGGTGAGTTTGACGAAATAATGGGCATGCAGCACAAAGAGTTAGCAATTGAAGGGGTGCAGTTTCACCCGGAAGCTATTTTAACCGAGCAGGGATTAACGCTGCTTGATAACTTTTTAACTCGCTTCTAGTCTAATAACACTGAACGTATTCAATACTTACTATTTAACGAGCACTATGACTGAACTTGCACAACAACAGCGTACAGCAAAAATACTTGATCAACGGGCACACGATTTGCTGTTGGGTCATAGTTTTGCGCATCAGCAAATTGGGTTTATTCATACCTTAGATATTGATTACGGCGAGCCTATGAAGCAGCGTACCTTGTTGCAGGTTGAAGTGTCAGCGCAACAAAAGCGTAAGCAAACAAGTACCGCTCATCATAAGTACCGTGCACAAGCCAGCGAACAGCTTCATAAAGTAATTGAAACAGCTATATTTAAACAGCTCGAAGATATGGACGCAGTGATTCAAACAACAATAGGGATTGAAGACAGCGTTGCCACTATTTTAGATATATTAGCTGTAAAGTCGGCCTCAGTTGGCCGTTTAGAGCCGTTAGTAAACGATTTAAGCTGGCTAGGGCGCGAATTGGTCACGTTGGTTAACCTCCCTTATTACCGAAACCAGCGTAGTAAAAAAAATACTGCGGTAAAAGTAGACAGCCCCGCACTTGCTCTGCGTTACATAGGGCTTGATAACTTACAGTTAGTGATTCCCACATTTGCAGTTCGCCATTGGATGCCCCATAGTACCGAGCCTTTTTCGTTACTAAAACGTAGGCTAAGAGACAGCGCAATGGCCAACGCCATTGCCGCGCAAAAAATTGCAGAAATAAACGACGTAAACGAGATACACGCATTTACCTTGGGTATGTTATTAGATGTAGGGCGTATTACGTTAGTACGTTTGTACTTAAAAACCTTTGAGCAGGTTTGGCAACGAAAAGTACAAATAGCACGTCAAGAAAACCAAAAAGACCTCCACACCGCATTATTAGAGCTAAAGCCCGACCCTTTATTTTTAACTACACTGCTGTGCAATAAGTCAATTCAGGTCAGTGCGCGAGTCATCGACAAAATGGCCTTTAAATATTTGCCATTTAAAGGCGTGATGGAACAGCTACAAAATGGCGTAAATAAAGGCGATAGTGCCTTACCGTTAACGCAGGTCATGTTAAAAGCGCGGTGTTACTCCCAGTACTTAATTTTAAAAGAACACCAACTAATTGAGCCCGACGAAACCGCAGCGTGGTTTTCGTATTTTCAGTTCACTAAAACGGAACTAAAAACCCTTCAAACAAGCAATTTTACCAATCTTGCTATTCAAATTGACTAAAAAATTAAATTTTTTGTTAATTTTTTTACGACTATTCATTCATTCCTACTGATTCATCCGTAAAGTTATTTAGTGGTAAAAGCCTATGCAGGTCACTACTGATGCGGTTAGTTGATAAAAAATAAGTGTGTTTAGGTATGCAAATAGTTATTCACTATCTATGAAATAATATCTTAAGCCCTTTATTTTCAAGGGTTACATGAAAGTTTTTAACGAGACAGCTACCACTAATTCTGAAATAATGGGCGTCTGAAAATTGAACCACAAAGCAATTTTTTGTACCCAACAGACACCTGAACGTACTTAAAAGCTTGGTTAATATTTTTAATCAAACACTTATTTATGCTTTGTGTAGATCACAATTAAGAGGAAATAAAATGACAGTCAATCGCGAATTATTTGATCACGTAATGGTTCCTAACTACGCACCTTCAAGCGTAATTCCT
This sequence comes from Pseudoalteromonas sp. ECSMB14103, assembly GCF_000813065.1. Classification (NCBI taxonomy): domain Bacteria; kingdom Pseudomonadati; phylum Pseudomonadota; class Gammaproteobacteria; order Alteromonadales; family Pseudoalteromonadaceae; genus Pseudoalteromonas; species Pseudoalteromonas sp. ECSMB14103. The sequence goes on from NZ_JWGY01000012.1 coordinate 91,085, forward strand.
GTTCGAGGCGAAGGCTCTCGCGTATGGGATCAACAAGGCAAAGAGTTTATCGACTTTGCTGGTGGTATTGCTGTTAACTGTCTTGGCCACTGTCACCCTGCTTTAGTAGGTGCATTAAAAGAACAGGGCGAAAAAATTTGGCATTTATCAAATGTTATGACTAATGAGCCGGCGCTTCGCCTAGCTAAAAAAATGGTTGATGCCACTTTTGGTGAAAAAGTTTACTTTGCTAACTCTGGCGCAGAAGCAAACGAAGCCGCACTTAAATTAGCGCGTCGTTTTGCACTTGATAAGTTTGGCCCAGAAAAATCACAAATCATCGCATTCAACAAAGGTTTCCACGGTCGCACATTCTTTACTGTAACTGTTGGTGGCCAAGCGGCATACTCAGATGGTTTTGGTCCTAAGCCGGGTGACATCGTACATTGTGATTACAACGATCTAGCCGCATTTGAAGCGCTAATTAGCGACCAAACATGTGCCGTAATGATGGAACCACTGCAAGGCGAGGGCGGTATTGTTTCACCAACTGACGAGTTTGCTCAGCAAGTTCGCGATTTATGTACTAAACACAATGCGCTACTTATTTTTGATGAAGTGCAAACAGGTGTTGGCCGTACAGGTGACTTGTACGCATACCAAGGTTTAAATGTAGTACCTGATATTTTAACTTCAGCAAAAGCATTAGGCGGCGGTTTCCCAATTGGCGCAATGTTGACTACAACAGATATTGCACAGCATCTAAAAGTAGGTACTCATGGTTCTACTTACGGCGGTAACCCGCTTGCATGTGCTGTTGCCGAAGCCGCATTTGATACTGTTAACACACCCGACGTACTTGCCGGCGTAAAAGAAAAAGCAGCTTTATTTAACGAACTTCTTGCAGCGGTAAACGAAAAATACAACGTATTTAGCGAAATTCGCGGTAAAGGTTTGTTAATTGGTGCTGTTGTGAATGAGCAATACAAAGGCCGCGCTAAAGAATTTTTAGTAGCCGGTACTGAACAAGGTCTAATGTCATTAGTGGCAGGTGCTGACGTTGTTCGTTTTACACCGTCTCTTGTTATCCCAGAAGCGGATATTCGCGAAGGTATGGCACGTTTTGAAAAAGCAGTTGCAAGCGTAGTAAACGCATAAACTGTTTTAGCCAATCTACCGAGGGCAAACATTGTTTGCCCTACGAATTTTATTTACCGTTATTTATAAGGGAGCAAGCGGACTCATGATGATCCTTCGCCCAATCCAGCAAAATGATTATTCAGCATTACTGACAATCGCCCACGAATCGGGCCATGGTTTTACATCTTTGCCTTTAAACGAAGAGCTATTACAAAAGAAGATTGACCATTCAGTAAGCTCATTTGCTAAACAAACGTCACAACCCGGTGACGAAGGCTACTTGTTTGTTCTTGAAGATAGCGAAACAGGTGAAGTAGTAGGTACCTCGGCTATAGAAGCAGCTGTGGGCCTAGATGATGCGTTTTATCATTACCATTTAAGTAAAGTGATTCACTCTTCGCGCACACTAGATGTTTACAAAGCGGTTGATATTTTAACGCTATGTAACGACTACACTGGCGCAACAGAGCTGTGCACCTTGTTTTTGAAAGACGGCTATCGCAAAAACTGTAACGGCAAACTGCTGTCTAAAGCACGCTTTATGTTTATTAAACAACACCAAGCACGCTTTGCAGAAACCGTTATTGCAGAAATGCGCGGTGTGTCTGATGAAAACGGCAATAGCCCGTTTTGGAAGTGGTTAGAAGAACACTTTTTCTCAATGGACTTCCCAACAGCAGATTACTTAACTGGTATTGGCCAAAAAGTATTTATTGCTGAACTGATGCCTAAATACCCAATTTACGTCAATTTATTGAGTAAAGATGCGCAAGCGGTAATCGGTCAAGTTCACAACAATACTCGTCCAGCGATTGAATTATTAAAAAGCGAAGGCTTCACGTTTAACGGCTACGTTGATATTTTTGACGCAGGTCCAACAGTTGAAGCAAAAGTAGATAATATTGCTACAGTACGTAACTCACACGACTTTATTGTTGAGATTGGTGAGCAAACGGGCGACACCATGGTGTTATTAGCAAACGACAAGCTCGAAAACTTTAGAGCGACCGTTGCATCAATGAGTTTCGACGAACGCGCTAAAACCGTTGTGTTATCACAGCAAGTAGCCGACGCCCTGCAATTACAAACGGGCGATACTGTTAGCGCAACCCCAGTTTAATTTAGGAGAAAGTATATGACTCATCCTGCACAATTTATTAATGGTCAATGGTCACAAGGCCAAGGCTCAGAATTTAATTCAGTAAACCCAGCAAATAACGATGTTATTTGGCAAGCATCATCAGCCACTGCAGAGCAAGTTGATGCAGCTGTTGGCGCTGCGCGTGAAGCGTTTTACGCATGGGCTGATAAAAGCTTTACTGAGCGTTTAGAAATAGTAAAAGCATTCGCAGCACAATTAAAAGAAAACAGTGAAGAGCTTGCAATCACTATTGCACAAGAAACAGGTAAGCCACTATGGGAAACACGCACTGAAGCGGGTGCGATGGTTGGTAAAATTGCCATTTCAGAAAAAGCATTTTTAGAGCGCACGGGCGATGTTGAAAATGCAATGCCATTGGGCCGCGCGATGATTCGCCACAAGCCACACGGTGTTGTAGCAGTATTTGGCCCGTATAATTTTCCGGGCCACTTACCAAACGGCCATATTGTGCCAGCATTACTAGCGGGTAATACGGTTGTATTTAAACCGTCTGAACTAACACCAAAAGTGGCTGAGCTTACCCTTAAATTGTGGGAAAAAGCGGGTTTACCAGCAGGCGTTATTAACCTTGTTCAAGGTGAAGTTGAAACGGGTAAAGCCCTTGCTGCTCATAAAGGCATTGATGGCTTGTTCTTTACTGGTTCATCGCGCACAGGTCATATTTTACATGAACAGTTTGCAGGCCAGCCGGGTAAAATTTTAGCTCTCGAAATGGGCGGTAATAATCCGCTTATTATTACTGACGTTGAAGATACTAAAGCCGTTGTACACGATATTGTGCAATCAGCATTTATCTCTAGCGGTCAGCGTTGTACCTGTGCTCGTAAGTTATTTTTACCAACAGGTAGTAAAGGCGATGCAATATTAGAGCGCCTAATTACTGCAACTAAAGCCATTAAAGTAGGCAACTACGACGATGAAGATCAGCCATTTATGGGCTCTATGATCTCATCAGCGGCAGCAGCAGGTATGGTTAAAGCACAAAGCGAGCTTGTTGAGCTTGGCGGTAAGGTCCTTGTAGAACTAGAGCACACAGCAAATACAGGCTTTGTAACACCAGGTATTATTGAATGTTCAGCAATTGGCGACTTCCCAGACGAAGAGCATTTTGGCCCACTTTTAAAAGTGTTCCGCTTTGACGACTTTGACAGCGCAATTGATAAAGCAAACGACACAAGCTTTGGTTTATCTGCCGGTTTACTTAGCGATAATGAAGCCGATTACGACCACTTTTTACGTCGTATTCGTGCCGGAATTGTTAATTGGAACCGCCCAATTACGGGGGCATCTAGCGCTGCACCATTTGGTGGTATTGGCGCATCAGGCAATCACAGAGCAAGCGCGTACTACGCAGCTGACTACTGTGCATACCCTGTAGCTTCAGTAGAGCTTGAAAAAGTAGCCATGCCAGCAACATTAAGCCCAGGCTTAAAAATAGATTAAGTTAATAATACTTAATTAGTATAAAAGCAGCTTCGGCTGCTTTTTTTGTATGCTTAAATCACAAAGCTAGCAATCAACCGCGCTTTCTGCTTAAATCAGCGTAAGTAATATTATTAGGTGGTAAATATCATGGTTTTAGATAGGCAAGGGTACGATGATTTAATCATGTATCTAACTCAAAATTTAGCATTGTTTGAGAAGCCAGGTGTGATAAAACCAGGCGCTCCAACGGTAATGGAACTCATAGAAGATGTTATTGCCGAAAACGTCATGCTAATTTGTGAACAGCACACAAACCTTAACACAGAGCAACGCAGCTTAATTGTGCGTGAGGTTGATGGCATTGTTTACGACTTACAAGAGGTGCTTAGCAGCATTACGTCACAGCCAGTTACGGTTGAACAACATGAGTTTATTGACGAATTTGCAAGCTTAATTAAAAACCTCTTCGACAGCGCTGTTTCGCAGCAGTATTAATCCCCAATTTATAGCGCCGCGTATCGCATTTCGTTTGCAACTGCGGCCAACTTGCTTACAATCAAGAAAAATATTTTTGAGATAAAAACATGCAAGCAAATGTAAAATGGGTTGATGGCGACACATTCGTAGGTCGTTCTAATTCTAATCACAACGTTGTATTTGATACCGGTAGCGACAGTGCTGCACCTAGCCCAATGGAAATGGTATTGATGTCGGTTGGCTGTTGTTCATCGGTTGATGTTGTGGGTATTTTAAAAAAAGCCAAACAAGACTTTTCAGACGTTCAAGTACAATTAAGTGCCGAACGCGCCGAAACTGCTCCTCGCGTATTTACTAAAATCAATTTACATTTTGTTGTTACAGGCAAAAATGTGTCTGAAAAGCACCTTGCACGCGCTGTTTCTTTGTCTGCTGAAAAGTATTGCTCAGTAGCATTAATGCTTGATAAAACAGTAGAAATTACTCATAGCCATGAAGTTGTGCAAGAACAGGTAAAATAACGCTTTTTCCATAAGGAAAATTCGTATAAAATCCGCGAACTTTTCATTCTGCAGGTGCAGATTTCACTAATTTATAGGTTGGTTTATTATGAACAAACCCTTCGATAAACTTAAACTTCATGGCTTTAACAATTTAACCAAAAGTTTAAGCTTTAGTATTTACGATATTTGCTACGCAAAAACCGAGCAACAACGTAAAGAATATATTGAATATATCGATGAGCAGTACAGTGCAGATAGACTAACCGACATTTTAGGTGAAGTTGTTGATATTATTGGTGCCAATATTTTAAATGTTGCACGCCAAGATTATGAACCACAGGGCGCCAGTGTAACTATTTTGGTTTCGGAAGAGCCAGTAGAAGAGCAGCAAAATTACGATGCTGACGAAGCACCAGGCCCACTACCTGACTCAGTGGTTGCGCACCTAGATAAAAGCCATATTTGTGTACACACATACCCAGAAGCTCACCCTGATGATGGTATTTGTACATTCCGTGCTGATATTGAAGTATCTACGTGTGGTATTATTTCGCCGCTTAAAGCATTAAACTTTTTAATTCATAGTTTAGAGTCTGACGTGGTAACAATTGACTACCGTGTACGTGGTTTTACTCGCGACGTAAACGGCGTTAAGCATTATATTGACCACGCTATTAACTCAATTCAAAACTTCATGACAGACGATACCAAAGAAGCGTACCAAATGATGGACGTAAACGTGTATCAAGAAAACCTGTTCCATACCAAAATGATGTTAAAAGAAACCGACCTGAACACATACTTGTTTGGTCTTTCTACAACTGATTTATCGGATGATGAAGAAGAAGAAATTCGCTCTAAGCTAAACCGTGAAATGCAAGAAATATTCTATGGTCGTAACCTGCCAGAAACAGAATAATAATCACGTTAGTTAAATAAAAACGGCGCTCATTGAGCGCCGTTTTTGTATGCGTTAATAAATATACCTATAAATCACTTACATCAGAGTTTAGGTTATTTAACAAGTAACAACTCGGTTTGTCGGCCGTTTAAGTACCACACGCCGGTTTTATCAAAAATAGCGTCTTCTTCTAGCATTATGCGTATTTCTTTATTCCATGGTTTTATAAACACCGCATTGTTAAGCTCAATAGAGTAAGCGGTATTTAAATGCAGTGGGTAGTCGCCATCGCCGGGTACACCCTGTTGTGAATCCCACATACCCAGTGTGGTACCCGCAGCATGACCATGATAGCCAAGCGGGTGCGTATAAATAGTGGGTTTTAAACCTTGAGCAATGGCTTTTTCGCGAGCGGCTTTTAATACCTGATTACCCGTTTTACCTTCGCTAAATTCAGCGGTAAAAATGTCTTGTAGTTTATTACCTTTTTTAAGCGCATCAACAAGGTAAGCGGGCGCATTGGTTTCGCCAGGCTTTAAAACATAGGCATGTTGTTGGGTGTCTGTATTTAAGCGTAAGTACGTAATACCAAAATCGACATGCAGTAAGTCACCCGCTTGAATAACGTTATCGGCGTAACCATTCGTAAAGCTGTCTTCGTGATCGAACGATTGGCTGTCGGCGCGTTGTATTGCAATACTTGGGTGAAACCATGTTTGCAGTTTTAGCTCTTTTACGCGCTCTCTAAACCACCACACTAAATCGTCGCTGGTTGTTTTGCCCACCGTTATTACTTTGCTTGAAAAACCCTCGGCAATAATAGCGTGCGCAATAGCAACAATGTGTTTATACATGTCTATTTCTTGGGGAATACGCTGTTCTAACCAGGCAACTGCCAGCGGCTCGGCCGATATTATTTTATTTTTATAAGCGCTAGGTAAGTTGGCCATTAAGGTATTGTAATCGCCTAGCACTAAGCCGTCGGCATGACCCCAATCGGTAGACGTATTGAGTGCAATGTTATCTGGGTTGTAGCGTTCAATAATATCGTTCAGTGCTTGCCACTGGTTTGGCTGCGCCTTTTTGTCCCAGCCTTTTGTAAATACGTTACCTATTTTATAGGGCGCAATAGCGTAAGCATCCACATTGCCTTGTTCATTTAAGGCAAAGAGCAAAATGGTGGTACGCCTTGCCGATAACCAGGTTGCTGGCAGCATTGTTTTTAATATGGGATCTTCGTTGTATTCGCGGCTAATAAGCAGCCACATATCAATGTTGTGTTGCTTCATTAAGCTGGGCATTAATGTGTTTACCCTAAGCTCGGTTATATTATCTATAAACGCAGCGCGTTCTTTCATCGATAAAATAGCAGGCACGCCATCGGCTTTAGCTAAGGGACTTAAAACAAGCGTAGTAAGTAAGCTTACGCAAAGTAGGAGTTGTTTTGTAAGGTGCATAATTGTTTTATTTTTAGGCTAGTTAATTTATAACATGCCTTAATGGCAGCCATAAAAAAACATTTTGAGATAAACAGCACACAAAAAAGCCCAGCTAACTCGCTGGGCTTTAGCATGAATAGGGATATTATTTAATCATGCTGTAAATAAGTGCAAATACCGCAAGCGCACCTACCGCTAACACAAACAAAGTACTTAAACGGTTACGATACTTATGCAGAGCCGGTACTTTATAAACTGCAATCATAGGCATGATAAATAATATCATTGCAATAATAGGGCCCGACAGCTGATCCATCATATCGAGTATGCTTGGGTTTTTAACTGCACAAAACCAAATTGCAAAAAACATAATAACTACGCCAATTTTATCTACCGTTTTAGCACCAAGCTGTGTTTGCTTAGTCACCAAACCTGTAAAGCTTTCGCGGGCTCCTAAAAAGTGACCTAAAAACGACGACGTAATGGCAATAAAGGCAACTAAAGGTCCAAGCGTCGCAATAAACGAGTTATGGGTAATGTTAGCAAGGTACGATAAAACCGAGACATTATCGGCTTTTGCTTGTGCCATCTGCTCACCTGTAAGCGACAGCACGCACGAAAATACAAACAGCAATACAAACACAATTAACAGTAAGCTTGTGCGCTTTAAAATGGCTTCTGATTTGCGTGTAGCAAGGTCGTCATAGTGTTCGCGTTGTACATGCACAAAGCTTGAAATAGCCGCTGCATGGCTAAACGAAAACACAATAATAGGAATAGATAACCACAGCGTTTTACCAAAGCTGCCCACTTCAGGTAGGCTCATGTTGGGCATTTGCCAGCTAGGGATTAAATACAAGGATAAAAAAAACAAAATACCCACAAGCGGATACACCAAAATAGAAAACGCGCGCAGCATTAGGCGCTCGCCACCCATCATTAGGCTTATCATACCGGCTACCAAAACACCCGAAAGCACTACGCGAGGCGGCGACTCCATACCCAGCTGGTTTACCATAAAGCTGTCTACCGTGTTGGTTAAGCCCACACCGTAAATAAGCAAAATAGGGAATATAGATAAAAAGTACAACAACGAAATTAATCGCCCAGCATTAACGCCAAAGTGTTCTTCAACTACATCGGTAAAATCGGCATGCTTATTTTTAGACGATAATACAAAGCGTGCTAAACCACGGTGGGCTAAAAAGGTCATCGGAAACGCTAAACACGCCATAATAATCAGCGGCCAAAAACCGCCAATACCAATGTTAATAGGTAAAAATAAAATACCCGCACCAACGGCGGTACCAAAAAGGCTTAAGGTCCACTGCGTATCGTGCAGGTTCCATTTAGATTTTGCGTTTGAATTTGCACTTGAATGCGTGTGTGTTGATGCATTTGAATGCGTTGCATCTAAAGGTGTTGTCATGTGTGTGTGCCGTCCATTATTTATAATAATAACCGCGCCGAAGGATATAGTTTTTGACCCACTTTTTCATGTTTTTAGCGCCTTAGAGCCGCAATTAACTGCGTTAAAATAGTCCCCAAGTGTCATGAATACGAAACAGCGGTGTAAAAGTAAACAAAGCCATCACAAGGTGTTTAAAAATGTAGTAATGACACGCTTTACTATTCTCTACACAGTAAAGTAACTCGCTAAAATATAATATTTATAATTGGCAAACACTTACACGGTTTGTTATTAATAGGCGTTCATAAAATAAGGATGTTTCATACAAAAATGGTGAAATTGTTCTTTTGTTAAATTGTCAGGTTTTTCATCGTGTTAATTCATATAGTTTTTACTGAAACAGCAGTAATATTAACGAAGGTCGAATATAAATCATTCAGGGAAATACAAAATGATTTTTGTGACTTCAAAGCGTCACTTGGTCCTTGGACAGAGTGTGAGGTTTTTGATTATCTAAATTTTGAATATTCAAATTTAGCACCGAATGCTAGGGACCAACTAAAAAAGCTTAAATCGAGTGGGCACAACGAAATTGTACTTTCTTTTTGCGATAAGGCATAAACCTAACAACTTAATAAATTAACTCACTTTTGTGCATACATGAAGGGCAGCTGTGCAATTTATTTAGAGGTTTTATAATGTTTATAGGCAACAATCATCAATGCGGTGCTTCACTAACTGGTTGGCTAGACTTAAGTTGGAATCAAATTTGAAAATTATTATTGTATTAATATGTTTAATAACCTCTTTTAATTCCTTCGCTTGTTTTGTTCAACCAGAAGGTTTAACAGAACAACATGAAACTCAATTAATTAATTACTTAATTTATGCTGGTGTTCTAATGACTGCAGCTTTATTTATTAGGGCTTCATATAATATACAAAAAATTTGGATTCCAATTTTGTTGCAGGTTATTTTTGGGTATTTTCCAATGTATCTGTATATGCTGGAAATAGCAGGTGTATCACCTTATTCAGGCTCCTGTGGTGCTCCTGGGTTTGTTTACATTGGTAAAGTATTAGCCATTGGTATGGCCTGTATTTTTGCACTTGAAGCAGTTTTATTCTTTAAGGGCAGAGGAAGTAGAAAAGTAAAATAATAAGCTCGGATTTTATTTTTATTTAGAATTAGGATAAACAATAAGTCTATAGTTTTACACCGGCATGTGAATGACTACGTATTAACAGGCAATATATGGCAGACCAAGAAATAAGACAATTTATTGAGGATATACAATCTAAGTTTCCAGATGTCATACCGCTAATGGATAAACACGAAGAATGTGAATTCGCTTTTCGTATGGAAGAGTTCGCAAATTTAACAACGTTTGCATTCAGCGAAAATAAAAACGCCGACGCCCTAAAGTATTTGTCATATATGAATCTAAAACTTGAGACTGCAAGCCCTGCCGAGTTTGAATACATAGATACCTATTATGTTGAGCACTTGTTTTGGAAAGCGACTCCCATCGGAATTGAAATGGGTTGGCCACTTGTTCCCGATAAATTAAAAAAGCTGTACTTAAATTTTCATGGGCAAGCGCCTCAAATACGTTGAGTATTGGTAAAGGTTGTTCTTATTTGTTTTTATTTAAAAATTAAAACATGTTCCGAAAAGTTGTTAAGTAGGCGCTATTGTTCTGAACTTAATGAGAGATTTTTATTAAACTCCGTTATACTTCTTACAATTGAATATGCCAAATGAAGTAAATAGGCCGCTAACAGCAATGAGCACAGACATTCTTTTTCATACTATTTTTCCGCACGAAACCAGTCAAACATGGGTTGTATTTGTCCATGGCGCTGGGGGAAGTTCGGCAATTTGGTTTCGTCAGCTCAAAGCTTATAAAAAAGAATACAATGTATTGTTGCTAGATCTTCGTGGTCACGGTAAATCAAATAACTTAGTACAAAATTTTGTTGATAATAATTATTCGTTTAATAACGTCTCTAAAGATATTATTGATGTGTTAGACCATAACAATATCACCAGCGCACACTTTGTTGGTATTTCATTGGGCACAATACTCATTCGCAATATTGCAGAAATTGCGCCGCAATATGTTTCTAGCATGGTGCTAGGTGGCGCGGTAACCCGCTTTAATACTCGCAGCAATACCTTGGTTTATTTAGGTAATACGTTTAAGCACTTCTTGCCGTATATGTGGCTATACCGTTTATTTGCTTTTATTATGATGCCCAAAAAGCGCCATAAAGAATCTCGGCTTTTGTTTGTTCGTGAAGCAAAACGTTTGTGCCAAAAGGAGTTTATAAAATGGTTTAAATTAGCCATGGATGTAAACCCCTTAATGCAGTATTTCAAAGAAAAAGACATCGATATTCCCATTCTTTACATTATGGGTAAAGAAGATCATATGTTCCTTGGCCCTGTTAAAGAAATGGTTAAACGCCATAAAAATAGCGTACTGCAAACTATTCACCATTGCGGCCATGTTTGTAATGTGGAACGCCCAGACTTATTCAACCAGCACTCGCTTGCTTTTATCGCCCAGCAAAATCGTTAAGGGATATCGCTTTTAAAAAGCGTTCAATTAATGGCAAGTCTCAAAAATTTATAACAACCATTACTTGTTGATTGGAAGCGGTCATTCTTTTGTCTCTCTCCTTAAGTTAAAAGCACTGCCTTGTTTCACGCCACACCCTTTTACACATAGTAAAATACCTAGATTAAATATAATTTTATAATTGGCAATCACTTACACAGTTTGTTACTAATAGATGTTCCAAAAATAAGAACGCACTCATGTTAACTATAAGGGTGTAATTTGAGCAAGTTACAAGAATGCAGGGAAATGTGTGAGAACATGTTTAGTTTTAATATTATTACTTCTTAATGGGTGTTCTCCAGTTTGGGAGGAGCAACCTTATAAAGTGTATTACATCGACGGTACCAAAAGGTTAGGTTATAGCCTTGGTCAGGGCACATATATTGGGCGACTCAATGAACCAATAAATATTAAGTCTAACGAACAATATATTTCGGTTTATGCTTGTCCGCATAAAATTTGTGCTTTTTACTATATTGATAAAACCAAAGATAACAAGTTTGCTGAGCACAATGAGTTTGTTTATGGGCCATACACAAAAGCTCAATTTGCGGCGATAGCCAAAAAGTTAGGGTTACCGACTACGAATTCCAGCGTTAAGACTGCAATTTAATAAAGACTAAAACGTTACTTATATTTTCACCGGCTACAATAGCGCCAAATCAGTTAACTAAAACGCATTTAAAGTTTATAAGTACAGAACTTAAATAAAAACAAAGGCAGTAAAGAGAGTTCGCATGGATAAAAAGAAGGTGATTGTTATATTTTTCGGCATAATATGGTTTGTGTTTGGAGCCGCTTTTTTTATAGGTTTTGAGTCATTAAAAAAGCTGTTGTTCTGCGTGTTTGTATTTTCTTTTTGTTATAGATATATATATGCATTTATTTTAAAAAGGAGTCTTTATGCACCATATACCGGTGAGGAAATACCTCCTACTGAAGGTAATTTAGTAAAGCGGCTTTTTATGCTGATTATAGCTATCGGTGCGTGTAGCTATTTTACTTTCTTTATTTCTTAAAAAAAATATATTTACCCATAGCCTTTATGTTTGGGAGATCAATATATGGCAATTTTATCAATTTCAGTAGGCGTTGCGTTTTTTGCAGTTGCTATTATTTGGTTTGGGTTTAGCGCTATGTTCGGCCAAATGGAAAATTCAGGTTTTGCATATAGCTTCATATTGTGTATGTTCCCTGCGTTTATTGGCTTGGTTTTAATAGTGCCTAGTACACTTTACCGAACTGTTTTTGTATTTGCCCAAAAGCCTGAGCAAACCCTGAAGGAAAAGGTTATTTTATCGCTTGGTTTGTTGATAACTATGCTGTGCTTTAGTGCGCTTATTAAGTTAGCTTTTACATAATAAATAGCTTAAGCGTTACTAGGTATTTTACTTTATGCTCACTGAGCAACTCTTATAGAAAAAGCTATCACTTATCTTGCTGACAACTGATAGCTCTTAACTTTTATTCTTCTATCGCACTCACTACAAAATACGGATTTAAGTACTCATCTTTGGTGTTATAAATAAGCGGGCTGCCATCAAGCTTAGTGACTTTTGCACCGGCTATTTCGGCGATTGCATGGCCTGCGCCGGTATCCCATTCACAGGTTGGGCCTAAACGCGGGTAAATATCGGCGCTGCCCTCAGCCACTAAACACAGTTTTAGTGAGCTGCCTTTTGAGACCATTTCTACATCGTCAAAGCGTTTTACAAATTCAGCTAAATCGGGTGATGGGTGCGAGCGGCTGCCTACAACACGTATTAACCCTTTGTTAGGCTTAGTGGTTACTTTAAGTTCTATACGCTCATCGCCCGTGTCTTTAAACGCGCCAATGGCGTCGCTTGCTAGGTACGATACGCCAAGTGCAGGGGCATCAACAACCGCGAGTACCGGTTTTCCGTTTTCTATTAGGGCAATGTTTACGGTAAATTCGCCGTTCTTTTTAATGAACTCTTTGGTACCGTCGATTGGATCGACTAACCAGTAGCTTTTCCACGTTTGGCGGATAGCCCAGCTTATGTCGGCGTTTTCTTCGCTAAGGATGGGGATGTCGGGCGTAAGCTGAAGTAGCCCCGCTACAATGACCTTATGAGCTGCTAAGTCGGCGTCGGTTACTGGGCTTTCATCGGCTTTGTATTCAACGTTAAAGTCCTTTTCGTAAATCCCCATAATGGCTTTGCCTGCGGTGCGGGCAAGGATGAGGGTTTCTTCTAGCAGTTCGGTTTGGTTCATTGGGGTTAACCTATTATATGCGTTTGTTTTAGATACGTTATCAGTTGGGCAACCGATTGGTCTAGGGTGTTTTTACTTGTATCTAAAATTATTTCAGGCTTTGTGGGTACTTCGTAGTTTGAGTCGATGCCAGTAAAGTGTTTTATCTCTCCTGCGCGTGCTTTTTTGTATAGCCCTTTTGGATCGCGGCTTTCGCATACATCAAGCGGAGTATCTATAAATACTTCAATAAACTCTCCGTCGTCTACTAAATTGCGCACCATGTTGCGTTCAGCTCTAAAGGGAGATATAAACGCAGTAAGTACTAACAAGCCTGCGTCGGTCATTAGTTTTGCGGTTTCGCCTACACGGCGAATGTTTTCTATGCGGTCTTCATCGCTAAAGCCTAGGTCTTTACATAAACCGTGGCGTACGTTGTCGCCATCAAGCAGGTAAGTGTGTACACCTTGCTGATTAAGTGCCGCTTCGAGTGCGTTGGCTACGGTGCTTTTACCGGAGCCTGAAAAACCGGTAAACCATAAAATAGCCGGCTTATGTTTTTTTTGCTCACTACGTTGTGCTTTAGTCGTTGCGTAGTTATGCCAAATTATATTTTCATCCATAGTGATGTGTCTCTTATGCTGTTTGCGCCAGTATTAAAAAGGAAATACCAGCGGGATCAGGGTTAATACCGTGATTGAATAAATAATAGAAAGGGGCAAGCCCATAACAATGTAATCTTTTAAGCGATAATTACCCGCGCTATACACCATTAAATTTGTTTGATACCCAAATGGCGATATAAAACTTGCCGATGCGCCAAAAGCAACCGCCATAATAAAGGGTAGCGGGTCTACATTAAAGCCAACAGCTAATGAGTAAGCAACCGGAAACGAAAGTGCCGCTGCCGCATTATTTGTAATAAGTTCGGTAAATAGTACGGTCATTAAAAATATGGCTATAAATGCGCCGTAAGGGCCAAAGTCGCCAAGCACCATAAATAGCGCACTTGATATTTGCCCAGCAAGCCCCGTGCCTATCATTAATTTTGCAAGCCCAATAGCGCTACCTACTACAACAAGTAACTCAAGCGGAAATCGGCGTTTTATTTCGTTTAGCTTTATGGTGCCGCTGAGCATTAAGCCAATAAGTAATACCAATAAGCCTTTTACTAACGGCACTACCCCAAAAATACTTAAACCCAATACACCCGCAAAGCTGAGTAATACAATATTAGATTGTTTGGGCGCAAGGTGGGTTTGTAAATCAAGGCCTGAAATATATACAAACTCACGCTTTAAATTAGGTAGGCTGTAAAAGTTTTTGCCGGGTGCCAAAATAAGTGAATCGCCCGCTTGTAATTGTACTTGGCCAAGGCCGCCTTGAAGGCGGTCGTGCCCACGGCGAATAGCAATAACAGCAGCGTGAAACTGCTCGCGAAAACGTATTTCTTTTACGGTTTTGCCTATAAATTTAGACGACTGACTTACGACCACTTCAACTAAGTGTTCTATGTCTTTTTCGTGGTTATCGTGTACTACTTTTAAACCATCAAAGCGGGTTAACAGGGGGACTGATTTAATGTCGCCTACAAATAATAAAATGTCGTTTTGTTGAATAATTTGCTGAGGCGTTACTGCGCATATGCGTTCGTTATTACGAATTATTTCAGCTAGGAACAAGTCTTTTAAATCGCGTAGGCCGTTTTCTTCTACTGTGCGACCTATTAATTTTGAGCCTGTTTGTACTTTACCTTCAAGGTAAAAAGGAACAACTTCTTGATCGCTTTTGCCGTTGTCAGGCAAGTATTTAAGCATTACCAAAATAGTAATAAGGCCAACGCTAAGCGCGCCTAAACCCACTAAGGTAAAGTCGAAAAAGCCCAGTGGCTGCATACCTGCATCGACCGCAAAGCCGTTAACAATGAGGTTTGTTGAAGTACCTATGAGTGTAATGGTGCCACCTAAAATAGCAGTGTACGACAGCGGTAATAATAGCTTTGAGGGTGAATGGTTTGGGTTATCTTTTATTGCGGTAATGAGTGAGGCAACCACCGCCGTATTATTAGTAAACGACGATAAAAATGCAGTAGAAATCCCCAGCTTTGTTACCGACTTAACTAAGCTACCTTTAGATAACGACATGGATAGCTTTTGAATTAACGTGGTTTTTTCGATTGCAATCGACACTAATACGAGGAGTACTAAGGTAATAAGTGACGGATTGGCGTAGTTAACTAGCATGTTTTCAAGGTCAATTAGCCCGGCTAAGTAGCTGGTGCCAATAGCGCTTACAAATAACCATGCTGGATTAATGCGGGTGCCAAAAAGGCACCCGACTAAGGTAAGCATTATGCCTGTTAAAACTAGCTGCTCTACCATGCTTTATTATTCCTAACAGACATTAATAAACTTACAGTTTCGAAATATCAAGCGCTTGCCAATGCGGGAAGTGCTTGCGTACTAAGCTATTAAACTCAACTTCAAACTCACTGAAATCGCTTTTGCTTTTCTCGCTTTGTAGTACGTGTTCAATCATACCGGCTGCTACCGTTAAGTTAGATAAACGGTCAATTAGAATGAAAGAGCCTGTTTCGTGGTTATTGTGGTACTCGTCGGCCAAAATAGTTTCGGTTAGTTCAAGCGTTACAATAGCAATTTCGTTTAGCTGTAATGAATCGGCAGAGCCGTGTTCAAGCGTGTTTACATCAATAGTGTGGTCAATCTTTTTAACCACAGCCGATGTGTTTTTGCTGCCCAGTTTTAGGTTGTAGTTTTTACCTAGCACTAATGGCGATTCGTGCATCCATACAATTTTAGCCTGAAGCTGATTAGTAACTGCCGCAGTTGAACTTGCCGGTACGATTACGTCGCCGCGGCTAATGTCTATTTCACTGTTTAGCGTAATAGTAATTGCTTGGCCTGCTTCTGCTGTGTCTAGGTTGCCATTAAAAGTGACAATTTCTTTAATGCTTGATGTTTTACCCGACGGTAATACTTTTACAGCGTCGCCTACTTGTAGCTTGCCCGATGCTAATGTGCCCTGAAAACCACGAAAGTTTAAGTTAGGGCGTATTACATATTGCACGGGTAAACGTGCTTCAAAACCGGTATCGGTTTCAGCTGCTGGCGAGTCTTCTAAAAGCTCAAGCAGTGGTTTGTCGGTGTAATACGGTGTATGTGCAGAGCGCGTTACTACGTTGTCGCCTTTAAGCGCCGACATAGGCACAAACTTGATGTTTGTTACATTTAGTTGCTCAGCAAATTTAAGGTAATCGGCTTTGATTTTTTCATAAACGGTTTCGTCAAAATCAACAATATCCATTTTATTAATGGCTACAACAAACTGTTTAATACCTAGCGAGTCACAAATAAAGCTATGGCGTTTAGTTTGTACTTGCACGCCGTAACGCGCATCAACCAAAATAATGGCGACATCGCTTGTTGATGCACCCGTTACCATGTTGCGTGTATATTGCTCGTGCCCTGGTGTGTCGGCAATAATAAATTTACGCTTAGCTGTTGAAAAGTATCGGTACGCTACGTCAATGGTAATACCTTGTTCGCGTTCAGCTTGTAGGCCATCTACTAGTAATGCAAGGTCAAGATCTTCGCCTGCATTACCTACTTTTTCGTTGTCTTTGTGAAGCGCTGCTAGCTGATGTTCATAAATTTGGTGGCTGTCGTGTAATAGGCGGCCAATCAGTGTTGATTTACCATCGTCTACGCTGCCACAGGTAAGCATACGTAATAAGCTTTTGTCTTGTTGGCGTGCTAGGTAGGCGTCTATGCCTATTTCTTTTACTTCGTTAAATGTATCGTTATTTTGGCTAGACATTAGAAATACCCCTCACGTTTTTTCTTCTCCATTGAGCCTGCTGAGTCATGGTCAATAACGCGGCCTTCGCGTTCTGATGATGTAGATAGCAGCATTTCTTCAATAATTTCGGTTAGTGTACTGGCTGTAGATTCAACGGCGCCGGTTAGTGGGTAACAGCCTAATGTACGAAAACGGACCGATTTCATTTGTGGTACTTCGCCTTCCTCAAGTGGCATACGTTCGTCATCAACCATGATAAGTGTGCCGTCACGTTCAACTACAGGGCGCTCTTTAGCTAGGTAAAGTGGAACCATTTCGATGTTTTCTTGATAAATGTATTGCCAAATATCAAGCTCAGTCCAGTTAGATAACGGGAATACACGAATGCTTTCGCCTGGGTTTACTTGGCTGTTATAAGTATTCCAAAGCTCTGGACGTTGGTTTTTTGGATCCCAACGATGGTGTTTGTCGCGGAACGAGTACACACGTTCTTTTGCACGTGATTTTTCTTCGTCGCGGCGAGCGCCACCAAAGGCTGCATCAAAACCGTATTTGTTAAGAGCTTGCTTTAACCCTTGGGTTTTCATTATATCGGTATGCTTACCCGAGCCATGCGTAAAGGGGCCAACGCCCATTGCTAAGCCTTCTGGGTTTTTGTGTACCAGTAGGTCAAAGTCGTACTCTTTTGCTATGCGGTCGCGAAATTCAATCATTTCACGAAACTTCCAGTCGGTGTCTACGTGTAATAACGGAAACGGAATTTTTGCAGGGTAAAACGCTTTACGCGCTAAGTGCAGAAGTACCGACGAGTCTTTACCAATTGAGTAAAGCATTACTGGGTTCTCAAACTCAGCGGCGACTTCGCGCATGATTTTGATACTTTCAGCTTCAAGTTGCTGAAGATGAGTTAAAGCCATTGTTAGTCGTCCTACTAAAATGATTAAAAGTTATAAAATTAAATTTGGTTACTAATGTGCTATATCGGTTAACGGTTGCGCATAGCTACTTGTTTGGTTGTTTTGCCCAAACCACGCAAGCTGCGAGTGTAGGGCGGCTACTTCACCAATAATAAGTAATGCTGGCGATACAATGCTGTTGCGTTCAATTAAATCGGCAAGCTCGCCTAATTGGCCTGTTACTACACGTTGATTTTTGCGCGTGCCATTTTCGATCACGGCAACTGGCGTGTCGTTTTTACGGCCATGCTGTAATAGTTCTGCTTGAATGTGCGGTGACTTAATTACGCCCATGTATATAGCAAGTGTTTGGTTTGGTTTAGCCAGTGATTGCCAATCAAGTTCTTGGCCGTCTTTTTTACAATGCCCTGTTACAAACTGAATAGCTTGGGCATGATCGCGATGCGTAAGCGGAATACCTGCATACGCACTACACCCTGCGGCAGCTGTAATACCCGGTACTATTTGGTAATTTACCTTGTTGGCAGCCAATACTTGTACTTCTTCACCGCCTCGGCCATAAATAAAGGGGTCACCGCCTTTAATTCGGCATACTTTTTTACCTTGCTTAGCTAGGTCAACCAACATTTGGTTAGTGTCTTCTTGAACAACACTATGGTCGCCTAAGCGTTTACCAACACAAATTAGGTCTGCATCACGACGAACAAGCTCCATAATTTCGTCAGACACTAAAAAGTCATAAACAACAACATCAGCCTGTTGCATAAGTTGTAGTGCTTTAAGTGTTAAAAGTTCTGGGTCGCCAGGACCTGCCCCTACCACATAAACTTCGCCCTCGGGCTCGGCTTTAGCGTCTAGCATTTGTTCAAGTTGTTGCTCAGCACCTTGGGTGTCGCCGGTTTGTACTTTACTTACAACTGATGAGTCGAACACGCCTTCCCAAAATTGGCGGCGGTCAGAAAAGTGCTTAAAGCGCTGTTTTACTTTATCTCTAAAGCCACCCACCAATGTAGCAAGTGGGCCAATGTGTTGTGGTATTAATGTCTCTAACTTTTCGCGTAGACGGCGCGCAAGTACAGGGGCTGTTCCCGCACTCGAAATAGCAATTGTAATAGGGTTACGGTCAACAATAGAAGGAAATATAAACGTACATTTAGGTTGATCATCAACCACGTTTACAAACACATTGCGAGCATTGGCAAGCTCAAACACCGTGTTGTTAACTTCGTCTCGATCGGTTGCTGCAATAACTAGCATTTTTCCGTCTAGATGTGACTCGTCAAAGTAAGCGTCTATTAGGGTCACTTCGTTGTGTTGTGCGTGTTCTTTTAATTCGTCACAAAACCAAGGTGCCACTAAGGTTACTGCTGCACGGGCTTTTAAAAACGCGCGACACTTGCGTAATGCGACCTCTCCACCGCCAACAACCAATACAGGTTTGTTGTCGAGTTTGGTAAAGATAGGTAAATATTGCACGTTGGTAACACCCCTAAACAATTTTATAAAACACTTTAATCTGTTGCGCAGAATATAGCGGCTATGTGTAAGTAAAAAATAATTAAAACCAAGTTGATATAACCAAAAGTTATATTGGGTGGCAGTTTTAAGCCTAAGACTGAGTTAACAAGGGATTGCGGCTAGTTACAAGTAAAATAATAAGCTTAGAGTGTTTGGTTATGAGCTATAGCGAGTTTTTTTTAATTTGTTAATATGAGGCATATTAATTTTACCCAAGCAGGGCAAGGGAGTCCGTATGACAAAACAACAAGACGCATTACTCGCAGTAGAGCTTATGGATTTAACTAGCTTAAACACAAGCGACACTACAAAAGACATTCAAGCTCTGATCAATAGTATTAGGCCTGCACTAGGCACGCCAGCTGCGGTGTGTGTGTATAGTGATTTTGTAGACGATGCAAAAATAGCGCTTGCTGCACGAGAGCTTAGCCACATTAAAGTAGCAACGGTGACTAACTTTCCAACAGGTGATGCCCCGTTAAGCGATGTAATTAACGAAACTCTCATAGCCATTGAACGCGGCGCAGATGAAATAGACCTCGTTATTCCTTATAAAAAACTAGCAGCAGGTGACACGCAAGCCACGCTTAAGTACGTAAGTGAAAGTAAAAAAGCGTGCGGCACTCAAGCTCAGCTAAAAGTAATTATAGAAAGCGGCGAGCTAAAAACAGAGTCGTTGATTGCTCAAGCGACCGAACTGGCTATTAAAGGCGGCGCTGATTTTGTAAAAACGAGTACAGGCAAAGTCGCTATAAATGCGACGATTGAGTCAACTAAGGTAATGTTAACAACCATTAAAAATTCAGGTAAACGTGTTGGTTTTAAAGCTGCCGGCGGTGTTAAAACGGTGGCTGATGCCAGTGAATATTTAGCACTAGCCCGTTCAATAATGAGCGATGACTACCTACAAGCCACCACATTTAGGTTTGGTGCTTCAAGCCTATTAAGCGATGTATATAAAGTATTAGAGAAATAAAGGACAAATAATGAGAGCAAGAAATTCAGGGATGCAAAGTTTGGTTAATAATTTAGTTAAAGGTGCTTTTGTTGTTGGCGTAATTGGGTTTGGATTAACCGCGTGCACTAACCCAAGTACTCCGGCAGGTGAAGAGGGCTATGTTTACGAAAAACCACGAGTATTTGGTGAAGGTGGTTACCAAGGCACCATGATAGGGCCTGCTAATTATGGTATGTCGTTACTGCGTAATGAAGTGGTAAACATAGATATGCGGCCCAATACGTATACCGAAACATTTAGAATATTAGCTAATGATGATTTAAACATAAAATTTGATTTTCATGCTGTGATTGCCATTCAAAGTGGTTCAGTGCAAACCGTTGTTGAACAATACGGAGCAGAGAACTGGTACAAACGTTTTGTGCGTGAAACGTTCAGAACTTACGTAAGAGATACTGTGCAGAAATACGACAGTGGTGAACTTAAAACAAACCGCGAAAAAATAGCCCAAGAGGTCACCCAACGTTTGCAAAACTATTTATCAACCACCCCCTTTAAGCTTGCCAATGTGGTTGTAGGTAATATTAACTACCCCGATATTGTTGCTAATGCGGTAGAGAAAAAACTAGCTGCGCAGCAGTTACTTGCTGAAAAAGAAACACAAAAAGAAATTGCGCGTAAAGATGCAGAAATACGTGTTGAAGAAGCAAAAGGCATAGCGCAGGCACAAAAAATTATTAACGCCACGCTTACAGCTAATTATTTACAACATGAAGCCATAAATGCGCAAATAAAAATGGCCGAGTCGCCAAACCATACAACGGTTTATATTCCTGTGGGTAATAATGGCGTGCCACTTGTTAAAGGGGCGAATTAAGCCTTTTTAATATTAAGTACTTAATTGTTTATAGAGATTTTGCATTACGGGTATCTTTTAGGCTTGTGTAAATGATTTGCGTAAGTATAATAGGCATCCACTTTGCAGGGGCGTAGTTCCAATTGGTAGAACAGCGGTCTCCAAAACCGACGGTTGGGAGTTCGAATCTCTCCGCCCCTGCCAATTTACTCATTAATATGAGTAAGTCTGGGGTTAAAAATCGGTTTAAATAAGTCTGTTTTTAAGTTTAGATTTTAATGGATTAACCCTGCCATTGTGTAGGGTTGTTGTGTCTGTAGTTAAGGTAATAATATTATGAGCACGAATGTAGAAACACCATCAAGCGGGATGGAGTCAGTGAAGTGGTTAGTAGCAATCGCGCTACTTGCAGGCGCAGTTGTTGGTAATCATATGTATGCAGATCAGTCTGTATTACTACGTGCTATCGGCGTTGTTGTTGCAATAGCGGCCGGATTAGCCATTGCCTCACAAACTTTTAAGGGACGTACCTTTCTTGCTTTCGCTAAAGAAGCTCGAATTGAAGTACGCAAAGTTATTTGGCCTACGCGTCAAGAAACTACCCACACGACATTAATTGTAATGGTTGCAACCGTGATTATGGCACTTATCCTTTGGGGATTAGATGGCATTTTATTCCGCGCTGTTGGCTTTTTAACTGGATTGGAGATCTGATCCCATGTCGGATGAGAACAAAGAAATTAAATTACGTTGGTACGTAGTACAAGCATTTTCTGGTTATGAAAAGCGTGTAGCTCAAACGTTAACTGAACACATTAAAATCGAAGGTCTTGAAGAGAGCTTTGGTGAAATATTAGTACCAACTGAAGAAGTGGTTGAGATGCGCGCAGGTCAAAAGCGTAAATCTGAGCGTAAATTCTTTCCAGGCTACGTACTAGTACAAATGGATATGAATGACGCTAGCTGGCACTTAGTAAATAGCACAGAGCGTGTAATGGGCTTCATTGGCGGTACATCTGACCGTCCAGCGCCAATTAGCTCTAAAGAAGCTGATCGTATTCTTAACCGTTTACAAGAAAATGCTGAAGCACCTAAGCCTGCTACATTATTCGAACCAGGTGAAGTAGTACGCGTAACTGACGGTCCATTTGCAGACTTCAGTGGTGTAGTTGAAGAAGTTGACTACGAAAAAAGCCGCGTAAAAGTATCTGTACTTATTTTTGGTCGTTCTACGCCAGTTGAGCTTGAATTTGGTCAAGTTGAGCAAGATAAGTAATTGATTAAAAAAGCTTCAATGCTGAAATTTTAAATTTTGGCACGAAGCTTGAAAAAGGCCGCTGATTATCTTATAATCAGCGGCCTTTTTGTATAAAGGTAAAAATTTATTTTTACAGTACAAAAAGTACGAAACCAATTTTTAAACTGGGAAGCCGTTAGAGTACGCGTCCTCGCGCGCACAAGGCTAAGACCCACCAAATGAGGTATTTATAATGGCTAAAAAAGTTGAAGCTCTAATCAAGCTACAAGTTGCCGCTGGTATGGCTAATCCTAGTCCTCCAGTAGGTCCTGCACTAGGTCAACACGGTGTAAACATCATGGAATTCTGTAAAGCGTTTAACGCACGTACAGAGTCTATCGAAAAAGGCGCTCCAGTTCCTGTAGTGATCTCTGTTTACGGTGACCGTTCATTTACGTTCGACATGAAAACGCCACCTGCTGCTTACTTACTTAAGAAAGCTGCTGGTATCAAGTCAGGCTCAGGCCGTCCTAACACTGATAAAGTAGGCACAGTAACTCGTGCTCAACTTGAAGAGATTGTTGAGACAAAACGAACTGACCTTACAGCTGCCGATATGGACGCAGCGGTTCGCACTATCGCAGGTTCTGCGCGTGCGATGGGCTTGAACGTAGAGGACTAAGAAATGGCTAAATTAACTAAACGTATGCGTACTATCCGCGAAAAAGTGGAAGTAACTAAAGATTACGAAATCAATGAAGCAGTTGCTCTTTTAAAAGAGTTAGCGACAGCTAAATTCGTAGAAAGTGTTGACGTTGCTGTTAACCTTGGTATCGATGCTCGTAAATCTGACCAAAACGTTCGTGGTGCAACTGTACTACCTAACGGTACTGGTCGTGACGTTCGCGTTGCAGTATTCACACAAGGCGCTAACGCAGAAGCTGCGAAAGAAGCCGGTGCTGAATTAGTAGGTATGGAAGATCTTGCTGAGCTAGTTAAAAAAGGCGAGATGGATTTTGACGTTGTTGTTGCATCTCCAGACGCTATGCGTGTTGTTGGTCAACTAGGTCAAATCTTAGGTCCACGTGGTCTAATGCCAAACCCTAAAACTGGTACTGTAACACCTAACGTTGCAGAAGCAGTTAAAAATGCTAAAGCTGGTCAAGTGCGTTACCGCAATGACAAAAACGGCATCATCCATACTACTATTGGTAAGGTTGATTTCACAGCTGAGCAACTTCAACAAAACCTTGAAGCTCTAATTGTTGCACTTAAGAAGGCTAAACCTTCTCAAGCTAAAGGTGTTTACTTGAAAAAAGTAACTATCTCTACAACAATGGGCGCAGGTGTTTCTGTTGACCAAGCTACTTTAAACACAGTAGTTGCTTAATTTAGTGTTTACATGGCACGAAATTTGTACTATAATTTCGCGCCATTTTGTTGATTAATTTATTAATTAGCAAAATAAAGAATTCGGGTTGAAGTCCATAATTTCGGTGCGCCTCTGGCAAAGCGATAAATTGGGCTTCCGTCCAAGACCGTAGGCGGCTTAGGCCTTAATTTTACCTACGTAGACGGTGTAGACCCCAGATAGATTTTTCCTAATCCTTCTGGCTCTCGCCGTAAAAAGCATCTCTACCTTTTTGGTAGGGAAGAGTAGAACAGGGGAAACCGATTGTCGGTAACCCCATTAAACCAGGAGTAACACCCATGGCTTTAAATCTTCAAGGCAAAAAAGCAATAGTTGCTGAAGTCAACGAAGCAGCCAATGGTGCTCTATCTGCAGTTGTTGCAGATTCTCGTGGTGTAACAGTTGGCGCAATCACTGCCCTTCGTAAAGAAGCTCGTGAAGCTGGTGTATGGATGAAAGTTGTTCGTAACACTTTAGCAAAACGTGCTCTTGAAGGAACAGATTTTGAGTGTCTTTCTGATTCATTTGTTGGTCCAAGCTTAATCGCTTTCTCATCAGAGCACCCAGGTGCTGCTGCGCGTATCTTTTCAGATTTCGCGAAAAAGAATGAGAAATTCGAAGTTAAAACGGCCGCTTTTGAAGGTAACGTAGTAGATGCAGCTATGCTTGCAACTCTACCTACATACGACGAAGCTGTTGCACGCTTAATGAGTGCTATGAAAGAAGCGTCTGCTGGCAAATTGTGTAAAACAATTGAAGCAGTACGTGTACAGAAAGAAGAGCAAGCTGCTTAATTTTAAGTTGTTTAATCCTTTCGGTGTAAAATTTATTTGGACCTAGAGTCCGTTAATTATTAGGAAATTTGTAATGTCTGTATCTAAAGACCAAATCCTTGACGCAATTGCTGAAATGTCAGTAATGGACGTTGTTGCTCTTGTTGAAGCAATGGAAGAAAAATTCGGCGTAACTGCTGCAGCTGCAATGGTAGCTGGTCCAGCTGCTGAAGCTGCTGAAGAGAAAACAGAATTTGACGTAATCCTTACTGGCGCTGGCGCTAACAAGGTTGCTGCAATCAAAGCTGTTCGTAGCGCTACAGGCCTTGGCCTTAAAGAAGCTAAAGCTCTTGTTGAAGCTGCTCCTACACCTGTTAAAGAAGGTGTATCTAAAGAAGAAGCTGAAGCACTTGCAAAAGATCTTACTGAAGCTGGTGCTGAAGTTGAGGTTAAGTAATTTAGCTTACGCTAAGTTCGCTGCCTGAGAAATCAGGCAAGGGCTGGTGATTATTTAATCACCGGCCTTTTTGCGCTATGGAGTGATGCACTCTTATAGCGCAAATAAAATCTAATTATTTCTTTACTTTCAACGCTTTATAGTTTGCTAGTGTTGAAAAGGGATTTAATTAGAACAACAATAAAATGTTGTAAATCTTGGCATAGCTGCCAGTTAAGTCTGTTCTTACAAGAACAGGTCGGGTCAAAGATCAGCAAGCTGAGGAACCCCATGGCTTACTCTTATTCTGAAAAGAAACGTATCCGTAAGGATTTTGGTAAACGTCCACAAGTTTTGGATATACCTTTTTTACTGTCTACACAGTTAGAATCGTTTAAAAAATTCTTAGTGCCGGACGCTGATGGCGATCATGGTTTGGAAGCTGCCTTCCGTTCTGTGTTCCCTATAAAAAGCTACTCGGGAAATTCTGAGCTTCAATACGTAAGTTACCGTATTGGTGAGCCAGTTTTCGATGTAAAAGAATGTCAAATTCGCGGTGTGACTTATTCTGCTCCACTTCGCGTGAAACTGCGTCTTGTTGTTATGGACAAAGAAGCTCCAGGCACAGTTAAAGACATTAAAGAGCAAGAAGTTTACATGGGCGAAATTCCGCTCATGACCGATACCGGTACCTTTGTAATCAATGGTACAGAGCGTGTTATCGTTTCTCAGCTACACCGTAGCCCTGGTGTATTCTTTGATAACGACCGCGGTAAAACTCATTCATCAGGTAAAGTATTATATAACGCACGCGTTATTCCTTACCGTGGTTCATGGTTAGACTTCGAATTTGATGCAAAAGATAACTTATATGTACGTATTGACCGCCGTCGTAAATTACCGGCGTCTATCATCTTACGTGCACTTGAGTACTCTAGTGAAGAAATCCTAGATATCTTCTTCGATACTACTGCGTTTGAAGTAGCTGACGGTAAAGTTCTTATGGAACTTGTACCTTCACGTTTACGTGGTGAAACTGCCGCTTTTGATATCAAAGGCGAAGACGGTGAAGTACTTGTTGAAAGCGGGCGTCGTGTTACGGCTCGTCACATCAAGAGTATCGAGAAAAAAGGCATTACTCAGTTAGAAGTACCTCATGAGTACATCATTGGCCGTATTATTTCTAAAAACTACGTTGATGAATCAACGGGTGAAGTTATTGCAAATGCGAATGATGAATTAACTCTTGAGCTTATGGCTGAATTAGTTAAAGCCGGTCACACTACCATTGATACGTTGTACATCAATGAAGTGGACAGCGGTGCTTACATGTCAAATACATTGAACATTGACTCTTCGAGCAACCGTTTAGAAGCACTAGTAGAAATTTATCGCATGATGCGCCCAGGCGAGCCACCGACGAAAGACGCGGCTGAAGCCTTATTCCAAAACTTGT
The DNA here is from genome assembly GCF_000813065.1 of Pseudoalteromonas sp. ECSMB14103. Taxonomy (NCBI): domain Bacteria; kingdom Pseudomonadati; phylum Pseudomonadota; class Gammaproteobacteria; order Alteromonadales; family Pseudoalteromonadaceae; genus Pseudoalteromonas; species Pseudoalteromonas sp. ECSMB14103. Next base: position 117,743 of record NZ_JWGY01000012.1, read on the forward strand.
TCTTCTCTGAAGAACGTTACGATCTATCAACTGTTGGTCGTATGAAGTTTAATAGCCGTGTTGGTTACGATTCTGACACAGGCCCTGGCACATTAAGCAAAGAAGACATCGTGTCTGTTATGAAAGTATTAATTGCTATTCGTAACGGTCAAGGCGATGTTGATGATATCGACCACTTAGGCAACCGTCGTATACGTAGTGTTGGCGAAATGGCTGAGAACCAATTCCGTGTTGGTCTAGTACGTGTAGAACGTGCTGTACGTGAGCGTTTAAGCTTAGGTGACCTTGACGCGATAATGCCACAAGATCTTATTAACGCTAAGCCTATTTCGGCAGCGGTTAAAGAGTTCTTCGGCTCGTCTCAGTTATCACAGTTTATGGACCAAAATAACCCGCTATCAGAAGTAACGCATAAGCGTCGTATTTCTGCATTAGGTCCGGGCGGTCTAACACGTGAGCGCGCTGGCTTTGAAGTACGTGACGTTCACGTAACTCACTACGGTCGCGTATGTCCAATCGAGACGCCTGAGGGTCCAAACATCGGTCTAATTAACTCATTGTCTACGTACGCACGTACAAATGACTACGGTTTCTTAGAAACACCTTACCGCAAAGTGGTAGACGGTGTAGTAACTGATGAAGTTGATTACTTATCAGCCATTGAAGAAGGTCAGTTTGTTATCGCACAGGCGAACTCAAACTTAACTGAAACCAATGAGTTTGTAGATGAACTTATTCCATGTCGTCACAAAGGTGAATCAACCTTTATGGGTCGCATGGACCAGCAATATATGGATGTATCACCACAGCAGGTGATCTCTGTAGCAGCAGCACTTATCCCGTTCCTAGAACACGATGATGCTAACCGCGCATTGATGGGTTCAAACATGCAACGTCAAGCAGTACCAACATTGAAAGCGGATAAGCCGTTAGTAGGTACAGGTATTGAGTTAACACTAGCGAAAGATTCTGGTGTAACGATTGTTGCAAAACGTGGTGGTGAAGTGATGTATGCCGACGCAAGTCGCATCGTTGTAAACGTACATGAAGAAGAACGCATCCCTGGCGAAGCGGGTATCGACATCTACAACTTAACCAAGTACACACGTTCTAACCAAAATACATGTATTAACCAAAAACCAACGTGCATGGTTGGTGAACCGGTTACTCGTGGTGACGTGTTAGCAGATGGTCCTTCGACTGACTTAGGTGACTTAGCCCTTGGTCAAAACCTTCGCGTGGCATTCATGCCATGGAACGGTTATAACTTCGAGGATTCAATCTTACTATCAGAGCGCGTAGTTGAAGAAGATCGTTTAACGACTATCCATATTCAAGAACTACAGTGTGTTGCCCGTGATACTAAATTAGGTCCAGAAGAGATCACTGCAGATATCCCTAACGTGGGTGAATCTGCACTAGGCAAGCTTGATGAATCAGGCGTTGTTTATATTGGTGCTGAAGTTAAAGGCGGCGATATTCTAGTAGGTAAAGTGACTCCGAAAGGCGAAACACAGCTTACACCTGAAGAGAAGCTACTGCGTGCTATCTTCGGCGAAAAAGCATCTGACGTTAAAGACAGCTCTTTACGTGTACCAAATTCTGTAACTGGTACCGTAATTGACGTGCAAGTTTTCACCCGTGATGGTGTTGAAAAAGATAAGCGTGCGTTAGAGGTTGAAGACATGCAGCTTCGCGAAGCGAAGAAAGACTTCAATGAAGAGTTCCGTATTCTTGAAGCTGGCGTTTTAGAACGCGCTCGTAAGCTACTCGTAGCTGCAGGCTTTGATGAAAACAACTTAGTGTCATTAAATGCTGAAAAACTATTAACTCAAAGCCTTGCTGAAGAAGATAAGCAAGCTGAACTTGAGCAACTAGCTGCACAGTACGATGAACTTAAAGCTGAATACGATAAGAAGTTTGAAAACAAACGTCGTAAAATTACTCAAGGTGATGACTTAGCACCAGGCGTACTTAAAATTGTTAAAGTATACCTAGCTGTTAAACGTCGTATCCAACCGGGTGATAAAATGGCGGGTCGTCACGGTAACAAAGGTGTTATCTCGACTATCGTACCAGTAGAAGATATGCCATACGATGATAAAGGTCGTACGGTAGATATCGTACTAAATCCACTAGGTGTACCATCGCGTATGAACATCGGTCAGATCCTTGAAACACATATGGGTCTTGCTGCACGTGGTATCGGTGAACGTTTAGAAGAAATGATGAAAGAGCAACGTGAGCTTCATGAGCTACGTGAATTCATCAAGCAAGCTTACGAAATTGGTGAATCTCGCCAAGTTGTAGACATTGCAAGTTTCTCTGATGACGAAATTCGTCGCCTAGCTGAAAACTTAAAAGGTGGTTTACCAATCGCTACTCCTGCATTTGATGGCGCTAAAGAAGACGAAATCAAAGACATGCTAGAGCTTGGTGGATACCCTAGAAGTGGTCAGGTTACACTTTATGATGGCCGTACTGGCGATCAGTTTGAACGTCAAGTAACTGTTGGTTACATGTACATGCTTAAACTTAACCACTTGGTTGATGATAAGATGCACGCACGTTCTACTGGTTCTTACAGCCTTGTTACTCAGCAGCCGCTGGGTGGTAAAGCACAGTTCGGTGGCCAGCGTTTTGGTGAGATGGAAGTATGGGCACTTGAAGCTTACGGTGCTGCTTACACTCTACAAGAAATGCTAACAGTGAAATCGGATGACGTGAATGGTCGTACTAAGATGTATAAAAACATCGTTGATGGTAACCACAAGATGGAACCAGGTATGCCAGAATCGTTCAACGTATTGTTGAAAGAAATCCGCTCACTGGGTATCAACATCGAGTTGGAAGAAAATTAAGCCAATTAGATGCTGCAGTTGACGCTGCAGCATCTGTTACGGCTGAATAGAATGTAGGGACGAGATTACCCGTCCTCGAGATTAACTCCGACAGGAGAGCTAAGGTGAAAGACTTACTTAAGTTTCTGAAGCAACAAAATAAGACCGAAGAATTCGATGCAATTCGCATTGGTCTTGCTTCACCAGACATGGTTCGTTCATGGTCATACGGTGAAGTAAAGAAACCTGAGACTATTAACTACCGTACTTTCAAGCCTGAGCGCGATGGCTTATTCTGTGCCCGTATTTTCGGCCCAGTGAAAGATTATGAGTGTTTATGTGGTAAATATAAACGCCTTAAACACCGTGGTGTGATCTGTGAGAAGTGTGGCGTTGAAGTTACACTGACCAAAGTGCGTCGTGATCGTATGGGTCATATTGACCTTGCGAGCCCAGTAGCACATATATGGTTTTTAAAATCATTACCGTCACGTATCGGCTTAATGCTAGATATGACGCTTCGTGATATTGAACGTGTTCTTTACTTCGAATCATTCGTAGTAACTGAGCCTGGTATGACAACGCTTGAGCGTGGTCAGTTACTAGGTGAAGAAGAGTACCTAGATGCATTAGAAGAGCACGGTGATGAGTTTGAAGCGAAGATGGGTGCTGAAGCAGTTTTAGACTTGCTTCGTGAACTTGATCTTGGCCAATTAATTGCTGAGATGCGTGAAGAGTTACCAACAATTAACTCTGAAACTAAGCGTAAAAAAATCACTAAACGTCTTAAGTTAATGGAATCATTCCACCAATCAGGTAATAACCCTGAGTGGATGATCATGACAGTACTTCCAGTATTGCCACCTGATCTACGTCCATTAGTACCACTAGACGGTGGTCGTTTTGCGACATCTGATCTAAATGACCTTTACCGTCGTGTTATTAACCGTAATAACCGTCTTAAGCGTCTATTAGATTTAGCTGCACCAGACATTATCGTACGAAACGAAAAACGTATGTTACAAGAAGCGGTAGATGCGCTACTTGATAACGGTCGTCGTGGTCGTGCTATTACAGGTTCTAACAAGCGTCCGCTCAAATCTCTTGCTGATATGATCAAGGGTAAGCAAGGTCGTTTCCGTCAGAACTTACTTGGTAAGCGTGTAGATTACTCAGGCCGTTCTGTAATCACAGTAGGTCCTACACTTAAGCTTCACCAATGTGGTCTTCCTAAGAAGATGGCACTTGAGCTATTCAAACCGTTTATCTACGGCAAACTAGAGCGTCGCGGCATGGCTACGACAATCAAAGCTGCTAAGAAAATGGTAGAGCGTGAAGTAGCGGAAGTATGGGATGTATTAGACGAAGTAATTCGTGAACATCCGGTATTACTAAACCGTGCACCAACACTTCACCGTTTGGGTATCCAAGCGTTTGAGCCTGTGCTTATCGAAGGTAAAGCGATTCATTTGCATCCATTAGTATGTGCGGCTTACAACGCCGATTTCGATGGTGACCAAATGGCGGTACACGTACCGTTAACAATTGAAGCACAGCTTGAAGCACGTGCATTGATGATGTCAACAAACAACATTCTATCTCCTGCGAATGGTGAGCCAATCATCGTTCCTTCACAGGATGTTGTATTGGGTCTTTACTACATGACCCGTGATTGCATCAACGCAAAAGGCGAAGGCGCAATATTTAAAGATCCTAAAGAAGCAGAAAAAGCATACCGTAGCGGTAATGCAGACCTTCACGCTATTGTGAAAGTACGTATTAGCCAGTCAGTTGCTAACGAGCACGGTGTAGTAGAAGATACTACAACGGTTATCGAAACAACGGTAGGTCGTGCAATTCTGTCTCTAATTTTACCAACTGGTATGCCGTTTGAGTCAATCAACCAGCCACTAGGTAAAAAGCAGATTTCTAGCTTGTTGAATGAGTGTTACCGTCGCTTAGGCCTTAAAGACACCGTTGTGTTTGCTGACCAAGTTATGTACACCGGTTTCCATTACGCAATGAAGTCTGGTGTTTCTATCGGTATCGATGACTTAGTTATCCCACCGGTTAAAGCGCAGATCATTGAATCAGCAGAAGCTGAAGTAACTGAAATCAACCAACAATTCCAATCAGGTCTTGTAACGGCTGGTGAGAAGTACAACAAAGTTATCGATATCTGGTCACGTGTAAATGAAAACTTATCACGTGAGATGATGGCTAACTTGTCGAAAGACACAGTAACCAACGCGAAAGGTGAAGAAGTAGAGCAACCGTCATTTAACTCAGTGTTTATGATGGCCGACTCAGGTGCTCGTGGTAGTGCCGCTCAGATCCGTCAGCTAGCAGGTATGCGTGGTCTAATGGCACGTCCAGATGGTTCAATCATCGAGACACCAATCACGGCTAACTTCCGTGAAGGTCTAAACGTACTTCAGTACTTCATCTCAACTCACGGTGCGCGTAAAGGTCTTGCCGATACAGCACTGAAAACAGCGAACTCGGGTTACTTAACGCGTCGTCTAGTAGACGTAGCACAAGATTTGGTAATCAACGAAGACGACTGTGGCACAGAAGATGGCTTAACAATGAAACCGCTTATTGAAGGTGGTGATGTTGTAGAAGCGCTTCGCGAACGTGTACTAGGTCGTGTTGTAGCTGAAGATGTTGTTATTCCAGGTACTAATACTGTACTTGTAGAACGTAATATCATGCTTGATGAAAAACTGTGTGACCTTTTAGAAGAGCACTCGGTTGATGAAGTACGCGTACGCTCAGTTATCACATGTGATAATGACTTTGGTGTATGTGCTAACTGTTATGGTCGTGACCTTGCACGTGGTCATATCATCAACGCAGGTGAATCAGTAGGTGTTATCGCGGCACAGTCAATTGGTGAGCCGGGTACACAGCTTACGATGCGTACATTCCACATCGGTGGTGCGGCATCTCGAGCGTCAGCTGAAAATAATGTACAAGTTAAAACTAACGGTACATTAAAACTTCACAATGCTAAGTATGTATTAAATACAGACGGTAAAATTGTTATTACGTCTCGTTCAACGGAAATCACTATCATCGATAGTCATGGCCGTGAAAAAGAGCGTTATAAAGTACCTTATGGTGCAGTATTAACAGTTCAAGACAATGCAGAAGTTCAAGGTAACGACATTGTTGCTACTTGGGACCCGCATAGTCACCCAATCGTTCTTGAGCACAAATCAAAAGTATCGTTTAGCGATATCGATGACTCGAATACAGAGACACAAACCGATGAACTAACTGGTTTGACTCGTATCGTAGTTAAAGACCTTGCTAAAGCGAATGCTAAAGAGCCTAAACTTATCATCGAAAGTGATGAGCGTGGTCTGCAAGAAACACGTCTTCCTTCATTCACAACGATTGAAGTAACAGACGGTGCGACTGCAAACCCAGGTGACGTGTTAGCACGTATCCCGCAAGAAGGCTCTAAAACTCGTGATATCACGGGTGGTCTACCACGCGTAGCCGACTTATTTGAAGCGCGTAAGCCAAAAGATCCAGCTATCTTAGCTGAAATCACCGGTACTATTAGCTTCGGTAAAGAGACTAAAGGTAAGAAGCGTTTAGTTATTACTCCAGCTGAAGGCGATCATTACGAAGAAATGATTCCTAAGTGGCGTCAACTTAACGTGTTTGAAGGTGAGCAAGTGTCTAAAGGTGAGGTAATTGCCGATGGTCCTGAATCACCACATGACATCTTACGCCTTCGTGGTGTTACTCATGTTGCTAACTACATTGTTAACGAAGTGCAAGAGGTTTACCGTTTGCAAGGCGTTAAGATCAATGACAAGCACATTGAAACAATTATCCGTCAAATGTTACGTAAATGTACCATTTTACACGGTGGTGATACTGACTTCTTAGCTGGTGAACAAATCGAAGTGGCGCGCGTTAATATCGCAAACCGTGACCTTGAAAAACAAGGTAAGATCCCAGCGAAGTTTGAAATCCAGTTAATGGGTATTACTAAAGCATCACTAGCGACAGAATCTTTCATCTCTGCAGCGTCTTTCCAAGAAACAACACGTGTTCTTACAGATGCAGCAGTGAATGGTAAGAGCGATGAGCTTCGCGGTCTGAAAGAAAACGTAATTGTGGGTCGTTTGATCCCAGCCGGTACCGGTTTTGCGTATCATCAAGATCGTATGGCTCGCCGTAAACAAAGCAAAGAAGTAGTAGAAGAGCAAACAGTAAGCGCTGAAGAGGCAACTCAAGCACTAACTGATGCACTAAATGCTGATTTGTCTGGAAATCAATAAACTGTTCTTAATCAATAGATTAAGAGAACGTAAGGCAGTTAAGTGCTGTCTTACGGTTAGTTTAGGTTGACAGGTTAAACTTTGCTCATTAAAATTCCGCCACCCATTTACTTGTGTGCTTATCGTAGGCAGGTAATAAAGGGCGGATTTTTTTATTTTTTTCAGTAGTAATTTTAATTTCAGGAGCTATTTAAATGGCAACTATTAACCAGCTAGTGCGTAAGCCACGCCGTAGCAAGGTTACGAAAAGTAACTCAGCTGCACTAAAAGCGTGTCCGCAAAAGCGCGGTGTATGTACTCGTGTATATACAACTACACCTAAGAAACCAAACTCAGCGTTACGTAAAGTAGCTCGTGTACGTTTAACTAACGGTTTCGAAGTAACATCTTACATCGGTGGTGAAGGTCATAACCTTCAAGAGCACAGTGTAATCCTAATCCGTGGTGGTCGTGTTAAAGATTTACCAGGTGTGCGTTTTCACACTGTACGTGGTGCACTTGACTGTGCAGGCGTTAGCGACCGTCGTCAAGCTCGTTCTAAATACGGTGCAAAACGCCCTAAAGGGTAATTGTATTCCGTTAGTAAGGCCAAGCACTAAATATTATTAATTATTGTTTTGGGTGATTGACTCGAAAGAGCAAACCTGAATAAACCGGAGATACAAAATGCCTAGAAGACGCGTAATAGGTCAACGTAAAATTCTTCCAGATCCTAAGTTCGGATCGGAACTTCTTGCTAAATTCGTTAACATCGTAATGTTAGACGGCAAGAAATCTACTGCTGAAAAAATTGTTTATGGTGCGCTAGACGTGGCTGCTGAGAAATCAGGCAAGTCGCACCTAGAAATCTTTGAATCTGCACTTGATAACATCCGTCCACAGGTAGAGGTTAAATCTCGCCGTGTTGGTGGTTCAACTTATCAAGTACCAGTTGAAGTACGTCCAGTTCGTCGCAACGCATTAGGTATGCGTTGGTTAGTAGACGCTGCACGTAAGCGTGGCGAAAAATCTATGGGCTTACGTTTAGCTCAAGAAATCGTTGACGCTGCTGATAATAAAGGCACTGCGGTTAAGAAACGTGAAGACGTTCACCGTATGGCTGAAGCGAATAAAGCATTCGCTCATTACCGTTGGTAATCTGTCCTTAACCTTTAAGAGGATCATATGGCACGTACAACTCCACTTGAGCGCTACCGTAATATCGGCATAGTAGCTCACGTAGATGCAGGCAAAACCACCACAACAGAACGTGTTCTGTTCTACACTGGTCTTTCTCATAAGATCGGTGAAGTACATGATGGCGCTGCAACTATGGACTGGATGGAGCAGGAACAAGAGCGTGGTATCACAATCACTTCTGCTGCAACAACGTGTTTTTGGAAAGGGATGGACGCTCAATTTGACGCCCATCGTATCAATATTATTGATACTCCAGGACACGTAGATTTCACTATCGAAGTAGAGCGTTCTTTACGCGTACTTGATGGTGCGGTAGTTGTGCTTTGTGCTTCTTCTGGTGTACAGCCGCAAACTGAAACAGTTTGGCGTCAAGCGAACAAATACGAAGTTCCAAGAATGATCTTCGTAAATAAAATGGATCGCACGGGCGCTGACTTTTTAGCTGTTGTTAGCCAGGTGAAATCTCGTCTTGGAGCAACGCCTGTTCCAATTCAGTTGCCAGTAGGCGCTGAGGACGACTTTAAAGGTGTTATTGACCTTATAAAAATGAAAGTGATTAACTGGAACGAAGCGGACCAGGGTATGACTTTCACATATGAGGCAATACCGGCAGACCTTCTTGAGTCAGCTGAAGAATGGCGCTCTCATTTAGTTGAAAGCGCTGCTGAAGCCTCAGAAGAACTAATGGACAAATACTTAGAAGGTGAAGAGTTAAGTGAAGCAGAAATTAAAAATGCTTTACGTCAACGCACATTAGCCAATGAGATTGTTCCAGTAACTTGTGGAAGCGCATTTAAAAACAAAGGTGTTCAAGCGGTGCTTGACGGCGTTGTAGAATACATGCCTTCACCAGAACAAGTTAAACAAATCCAAGGTATCTTAGAAGATGGTACCGAAGAGGAACGTCCAGCTGATGATAAAGCGCCGTTTGCTGCACTTGCATTTAAAATTGCAACAGACCCGTTTGTTGGCACTTTAACCTTTTTCCGTGTTTACTCTGGTACTGTTAAACAGGGTGACGCGGTATACAACCCAGTTAAAAGTAAGCGTGAGCGACTTGGCCGTATCGTACAGATGCATTCAAACTCTCGTGAAGAGATCAAAGAAGTCTACGCAGGCGACATCGCGGCGGCTATTGGTCTTAAAGACGTTACAACAGGTGAGACACTGTGTGCTCCGAATTCAATTATTACGCTTGAGCGTATGGAATTCCCAGAACCAGTTATCTCTGTTGCGGTTGAGCCTCGCACAATCGCTGACCAGGACAAGATGGGTATCGCGCTAGGTAAACTAGCTGCCGAAGATCCGTCTTTCCGCGTACAAACTGACGAAGAATCAGGCCAGACAATTATTTCTGGTATGGGTGAACTTCACCTAGATATTATCGTCGACCGTATGAAACGTGAATTCAGTGTTGAATGTAACGTTGGTAAGCCGCAGGTTTCATATCGTGAAGCTATTCGTTCAACTGTAGAAGTTGAAGGAAAGTTCATTCGTCAATCAGGTGGTCGTGGTCAATATGGTCACGTTTGGTTGAAGCTTGAACCGATGGATATTTCGGATGATGATTCTCCAATTTACGAATTCGTTAACGAAACCGTAGGTGGATCAGTTCCTAAAGAATACATCCCAGCGGTAGACAAAGGTATCCAAGAGCAAATGTCTCAAGGTGTACTGGCAGGCTATCCTTTACTTGGCGTTAAAGCGACTTTATATGATGGTTCGTTCCATGATGTAGATTCGAATGAAATGGCATTTAAAATTGCAGGTTCATTAGCTATGAGAGACGGTGCGCTTAAAGCAAACCCAGTTCTTTTAGAACCACTAATGAAGGTTGAGGTAATCACTCCTGACTCAAACATGGGTGATGTAGTTGGCGACTTAAACCGTCGTCGCGGCATGATCGAGGGCATGGAAGATGCACTTGGTGGACTTAAGCAAATAAATGCGCAGGTTCCACTGTCTGAAATGTTCGGTTATGCGACTGCTTTACGTTCTGCAACTCAGGGTCGTGCTTCTTACTCTATGGAGTTTTTGAAGTACGCTGAAGCCTCAAAGCAGGTTGCAGATACAATAATTTCAGCTCGCGCTGTAATATGATTTTAGCTTGTCTGGCTCAATAGTGAGTCAGGCTTTAATTTCTTAATTAGGAATTTTTTAAGATGGCAAAAGAAAAGTTTGAACGCGTAAAACCGCACGTAAACGTTGGTACA
>NZ_JWGY01000013.1:0-117763 GCF_000813065.1 Pseudoalteromonas sp. ECSMB14103
CAACTATCGTAGAGTAATAATTAACGTTTAAGTTAATTAATACTAAAAAAAACCCGAGCTTAGTCTCGGGTTTTTTAATGCCTGCAATTTACGTCATGCGAAGGTGGCGCTCTTACCTTAGGCGTAGGTGCTTCGTAGCAACGCTCAATGAGTAATAATTAACGTTTTAGTTAATTGTTAGAAAAAGGTCACTTAGGTGGCCTTTTTTAATGCCTAAAGAAAAGTGTTTCGTTTTCAGCTATTAGTAGCTTGGTGTTAAATTATACTTAACACATAAAAAAGCACGACTTTAAGCCGTGCTATTAATTAAACTTTTTGACAACTGACAACTGACAACTGACAACTGACAACTGACAACTGACAACTGACAAATTTCACAGCTTAGTGTTTTTTGGCATATGCTTCAGCTTGCTTCCATACTCTTAGTGTATTGCCACTTAGTATTTTTTTTATGTCGCCATCGCTGTAGCCTCTATCCATAAGGCCTTGTACTAAGTTTGGATAACTAGATACATCCTTCAAGCCAATCGGTAACGAATCGCCAACACCGTCGTAATCAGAGCCAATGCCAACATAATCAATGCCAATCAACTCTACAACGTGATCAATATGATCAAGCACTTGTTCAAGGCTGGCAAAAGGGTACGGATTTTTAGCACGATAAGCCGCATCAAAATCATTACTTAACTTAGTGCCTTGTTCTTTAGCAGACTCTTTTGTACTTTTTAGTTGCTTACCCCATGCACCTGCTTTTGCTGTAACAAAGCTTGAACCAAAGTTAATTTGAATCACACCACCGTTCTTTTTAAGGGCTAATAGCATATCGTCATTCATATTACGCTCAAAACCCGGAGTGTATTTACGAAGCGATGAATGTGAGGCAATAACAGGAGTTTTAGACAATTCCATTACCTGATAAAACGCATCATCAGAAATATGCGATACATCTATTAACATGCCCATATTATTCATTGCAGTGACCAGCTCTTTACCAAAGGGGCTTAAGCCTTTCCATTTACGGCGAATATCGTAAGATGAGTCAGAAATATGATTACTTTGTGAGTGAGCAAGGGTGATATAACGTACGCCACGGTCAAAAAAGTGCTGAAGGTTTTTTAAGTCACCTTCAATAGGGGAGCCGTTTTCCATTCCCATAGCAATAGACAATTTGCCATTTTTAAATTGTTGTTCTATGTCGCTTGTAGAGCTTGCCATTGCAAATTTAGCGGGCGCACGTTGTGCAATCGCTTCCATCCCATCAATTAACTGGTTTGCTAATTGATAGCTTTTGCCTTTACCTTCAAACTCTAAATGGGCAGGAATATATATCGACATAAATGGCGCGTTTAAGCCACCTTTTACTGCGCGAGGGTAATCAAAATCGCCATCCTGAGTCGCTTTAGTTACATCAGCCCACGTATCGTGAATACGGTAAGGTACATCAATGTGGGTGTCGATTAAAATAGTGTCTTTGGCAAGTTTAACCGCTTTGTCTGACGCGCTAACAGGTTGCTCTGCAAAGGCTTGGTTTGTTAAAGCTAGTGATACGGCTACCACTAGAGTGCTGAGTTTTATCATGTTTTGGCTCTTTGGGTAAAAAGCCATTGTGTACGCTCAGCTAAAAAGTTACAAGTATTACACTCTAATCATACGACGCTTGTTGGTGCTCTTCACTTTGCAGTGCTTTAAATTCACTCTTTGAGATGATAGTGACCGATTCGTGCAGCTCTGAAAAAAACACCATGGCTTCGCCGCTTTTTAATTGTTGATTTACCTGCGCAACTTTACTTCCAATACTGAACTCTTGCTCGCCATAATCAGTGCCTTCACGCAGTACATAGCTTTCTATTAAATTGTATAGTGTGTCTTTATCAAGTTGTTCAAAAGGGATAATCATTACTGCTTGTTACTCGTTTTGTTTATTATGTGTTGGCCAAAATAGCTAGGTACGGCTTTTTCTAACCAAAAAATGGGTTTAAACGGATTACTACCGCTAATAAATCCAACGTGCCCACCTTTTTCAGAGACGCACAGGGTAACATCTTCACTCACATCTTGCTTGCTAGGCACTGCTTTAATCGACAGCATTGGGTCGTCTTTCGCATGAATGATTAAGGTAGGTACAGCAATATGTTTTAAGTAGGGCATAGCACTGGCTTGACGATAATAATCATGTGCATTCTCAAAGCCATGCAAAGGGGCTGTTATATGATTATCAAATTCTAATAAATCATTAATGTCCATTAATTCATCAGTTGTAATGGGTATTTGCTGCTTAATTTGAGGCAACTTGCGCTGCATCGATTTTTTCATACGATCGAGCAAATACTTTTGATAAATTTTACCCAAGCTTTTGCGTATTACATCACTTGATGATGATAAATCATACGGTGCTGATATAACGGCTGCTGCATTTAATGGGCATCGCTGGGCTTGCTCACCTAAATATTTTGCTAATACATTACCACCTAACGAAAAGCCAACCGCAAATAAAGGCCTGTTTGGAAATTGTAGTTTTAAGTGATTAATAAAAAAGGCTAAGTCGTCTGTGTCACCACTGTGGTACGCACGGGGAAGACGGTTTACCTCTGTTGAGCAGTTTCTAAAGTGCATGAGTACAACGGCATACCCTTGCTTTTTTAGCGCTTTCATCATGCCTTTGGCATAAAAGCTATTAATATTGCCTTCAAGGCCATGCAATACAATGGCGAGTGGAGCGTTTTCGTTATGCGGAAGTGACCATGCAAGCTCAATAAAATCACCGTCGGGTGTATCAAGCTGTTCTAATTCGTAGCGAGTATTATGAAAAGGGCGGAAAAAACGCGGCATTATGGTTTGAACGTGACGATTTGTCATCCACCATGCGGGTTTAAACTTATGAGTCATGTTTATACTACACACTTTGCAAAAACGAAGCGTTAGTGTATCAAAAAGAATAAAAAGCGCCTAATTAATAACTAATTAGGCGCTTTGTGCGTCGTGCTTAATTTTTTAATGTTGTTCTTTCAGATCAGCGTCGTGTACTTTTTTCATGAAAAAATACACAAAAAATAGGCATAAACTAATAACGACGCCTAAAAAGCCAAATGATAAAAATAACACTGGGTCGCTAAAAAAATCTCTAAAGAATACGTCCATAATTGCCTCCTGATGTTTATGGGTTAATCATAGTCCGGGGTTGTATTGACATATATGATCCAGATCAAGCTATTTCCTATAGTTACCTAGCAGCAAACTAGAAGTTGATTTGGATCATATTTTGAGCGGAACTTGAAGAGAGAAGGGGGTCAGGTTAAAGGTATTAGATAGTGAAATCTTAAGCAGGAGCTATTTTCTCCAAAAGCAAAGCGCCTCTAGACCTCTTTGTGATTTATTGGCTTAAATATCTTTTGAACAAAGAGAAAAAAGAGAAGTAAATGAGGGCAGGGTAATAAACTACTGAGCCAAACAACCGCTCAATAATTATATTTAAGTAATTTAGTTTGTTTTCCTCAAAAGCGAAGCGTCTCCTAATCTCTTTGTGAATAAATCATTTAAAGACCTTTTGCACAAAGAGAAGAAAATGAGCAGTGAAATAGGGTATAAAAACTCATAGCTTAGGTGGCTTTCACATATAGCTCAATATTGTTTGGCTCTGTATGTTTGACTAATTCAAACTCATTTACTGCTTCAATCAACATATGTTGCTGTTGTTTTTCAAGTTTCAGCTCAGTGCTTAGTAACTCTGCGCGTATTGTGGCGTAATCACTTATTGTATTCTGGTTAGCTTTTAAATAGCTGCGTGTGGCGCGCAGAGGTTGTAATGCCAGAGTGTCAAACTCACTAACCACTTTTTGTAAGTGACTTAATTGCGCAGTATTAATGCTCAAATTTAACGAATCTAAATAATAAAGTAATAAGCATAAATTTACATTTTTATCCTGTTGGTTCTGTAATGCCAGCAAGAAATTTTGTTGCCCAGGTTTTGCGTACAAGGTGCACGCAAACTGCCAAAAGTCGTCTTTATTGAGCAAGTTCATCGGCAAAGGCCTGTTCTTTTTCTTCCATTTCTTCAAGCGCCATAAGTAACTCTTCTTCAATATCGTTAAGTTTAGGCGTAAGCGTGGCTTGCTTAGCAATTAACTCTTTTAACTGGGCTTTGTTGTCATCGTTATAGAGTTCGTTATCGCCAAGTGCAACTTCCACTTCGCTGAGCTCTGCGGCGTGTTTGTCGAGCTGCTTTTCAAGTTTCTCAATTTGCTTTTTAAGCGGTTGAATGGCTTTTCTAAATTCAGCCTCTAGGCGCTTTTGCTCTTTTCTATTAACCCCTGAGTTTGCTTTTGGCTCATCGGCTTGCTCCGATTTAGTAGCCGCTTTATTCGCATTAAGAAGCCATTGGTAATAATCGTCAAGTTCGTAGCCAAATTGGGTTACTTCGCCGCTGTCTACAAGGTAAAACTCATCGGCGGTATTTTTCAGCATGTGGCGGTCATGCGATACGGTAACCATAGCGCCTTCAAATCCTTGCAGAGCCATAACAAGAGCATGGCGCATTTCTAAGTCAAGGTGGTTGGTTGGCTCATCGAGTAGCAGTAAATTTGGTTTTTGATATACCAGCATAGCCAGCACTAAACGGGCTTTTTCACCACCCGAAAACGGCGCTACAGGCTCAAGCGCTTTATCGCCAATAAAGGCAAAGCCGCCTAAAAAGTCACGTAGTGATTGTTCAGTAGCTTTTGGGTTTAAACGTTGTAAATGCGTAATTGCGCTGGCTTTTAAGTCAAGGGATTCAAGCTGGTGCTGTGCAAAGTAGCCAATATTAAGGCCTTGGTGCTGAAATACATCCCCTGCTTGTGGTTTTAAGTCGCCGGCAAGTAATTTAATTAATGTGGATTTACCTGCGCCATTTCTACCAAGCAGTGCAATACGGCTGCCAGGTACTAAGTTCAGCTTAATACTATTTAAAATAGTTACGTCGCCATACCCGGCTTGAGCTTTGTCGAGCGTCATGAGTGGGTTTGGTAGCGCTAATGGCTCTGCAAACTCAAAATTAAATGGTGAGTCAGCATGTGCAGGGGCAAGCTTTTCCATACGTTCAAGAGCTTTAACACGGCTTTGCGCCTGTTTAGCTTTACTGGCTTTTGCTTTAAAGCGAGTAATAAACTGTTCTAGGTGGGCAATTTGCTCTTGCTGTTTTTCGAACATGGCTTGCTGTTGTAATAAACGCTCTGCTTTTTGGCGTTCGAACTGCGAGTAGTTACCTTTGTATACATTGATAAGTTGTTTATCTATGTGCCAAATTTGATCAACCACGGCATCTAAAAACTCACGGTCGTGCGATATAAGTACCAATGTGCCTGTGTAGGCACGCAAAAAGCGCTCAAGCCAATATACGGCATCTAAATCAAGGTGGTTTGTCGGCTCATCGAGCAATAGTAAATCAGCGTTTCGAATAAGTGCTTGGGCAAGGTTTAAACGCATGCGCCACCCCCCCGAAAACGCACTAACAGGGTTTTCTATTTGGTTATTAGCAAATCCTAACCCATGCAACAGCTCGCCAGCTTGCGATTCAATGCTGTAGCCTTTCATGTTTTCTAGCTGAATATGCACTTTGGCTTGGGTATCGCCATCGTTATTTTGTTCTGCTTCTCTCAGCGCAATACGCAGCGCGTAGTATTCAGGGTGTCCTTGTAATACATAATCAATCGCGCTTATTTCGAGGGCTGGGGTTTCTTGTTTAACCGAGGCAATAGACCAATCTTTAGGAATACTGCAATTACCAGCATCAAGTTGCAATTCAGATTTTAGTAAACCAAATAAGGTTGATTTTCCACAGCCATTGGCGCCCACAAGGCCTACTTTGTGCTCTGGAAATAACGTAGCTGATGCATTTTTTAATAAGGCTGTTCCGCCACGAAGGAGTTCTATTTCTGATATTTGGATCATGAATGCGTTACTTTACTGTACCCTTGTTAAGTTGGCGCTATCATACCATAGAACTTAATGCGCTTATCAAGCGTATCAACAAGTGATGTTATACGATAAAATAGTTGTAGTTCAAACCACAGGAAAAATGTTGTGAGACAAAAGAAGCGATTTATTGCTGGTGCATCGTGCCCTGACTGCAAAGCCATGGATACAATGATGCTTTACAGAGAACATGATGTTGAAAAAGTAGAGTGTGTTGAGTGTGGGCATAAAATGTCACAACCAGAGAACGCTGTTCAGGCATCTACTCGCCAATTTGAGCAAGTCATTGGTGTGTTTAAACCGGGCGACTAACCCGGTTTTTATTGCCTAAGTACACACCTTTTAGTAATGCGGAGGCGGCGGCTCTGGCATATTAGACATCATAGAAGGCGAGGTTTGCGCTTCTTTAATTTTTTCTGCCAGCAGCTCTGTTTGGCGTTTCATTTTAGCTAGCATTTGCTGGTGCACTTTGATCTCATCGTTTAAGATTTCAATCGTTTCATCTTGAAAAGCTACTTTGGCTTCAAGTTCCATTACGCGGTGTTCAATTGTGTTCATTAGTGTCTCGTATAATAAATCGCTCTGCGATACCGCTGGAGCTTTCGGTTAACAACGACTTATCGTTATCTATAAATGCCACATCAAGCACAACGGCCGATTTTGGTTTACTGCCTTCTCGCGGCGTAACTTGCCACGTTTGAATTTTTTCACCGCTTGATATTTGCCATAAATCAACTCGCTTATTAGGCGAACCCGTTGCCAGCAATGTGCCTTGCTCGTTAAAGCGCACGGCGGTAAAAATTTTCTGACGCGCAATATACGCCAGTTTACTCACAAGATCACCTGTAGTCAGTTTCCATACATGTGCTTGTGCCATACTGTCGGCGGTAAATGCAAAGCGACCTTGTGGATCAAGGGTTACTTGAGTAACACGAGTTGGGTGGCTAAAGCGATGAATAACTTGGCCTGTATTGGTATCCCAAAAATAGGCAACATAGTCGTTAGAGCCGCTTAAGGCGTAGCGTCCATTAGGCGATAAATCAACGGTGTTTACTTTGTCTTGGTGGCCTAAAAACTCAATGCGACGTCCAGTTTCAAGGTTTAAAAATACAACCACGCCGTCGCTGCGGCCGTATAAAACACTGCGGCCTTGGTTACTAATGGCAATATCTCGAATCGTGGCTTTTTGTATTTTGTAATAGCCTTTGTTTTCGCCAGTGCTGATATCCCACACTGCGAAAGTTGTTTTTTCTGCGGTAACCGCCACGCTGTTATCAAAGGCAATAGCAAGGCTGTAAACTAAGTTGTCTTGTGATTGCTGCTGAAACCATTGGTATTTTAAAACCTGCTGTTGATTATCCCACAGCGCGACCCCATGGTTGATAGAAGAGATTAAACTGTACTTTCCATCGTGAGAGAGAGCTGACGAAAATGCACCTTGTGCGGTGTGCTCAAAGCTTTCTACCGATTGATTTTTTTTATCGGTACAGGCAATGGCTAAAAAACAGCTAAAAACGATTAAAAAAGTACGAAATATCGACATCTTACAGGTATTTCCTCTTAACTCTTAGTGACTGAGAGGTTAGACTAGGTGCGTTAAATGCCTAGGTTGTTTGTCTAATCACTGGATATATATTTCTAAGTTTAGCTAACAATACAGACTTTAGTTATTAAACAAACAGCCTACCATGTAGGGCGTTAATCTTTAACTAGTAATATTACAATAAATGACAACTGCAAAGTATGTCGGAGATTTAAAATGAAAAAGACGATTAGATTGTCATTGATTGCAGCGTCGGTTTTAGCGCTTACAGCTTGTAATCAAGAAGCAAAAAAAGAGCAAGCTGAAGTAACATTAGACACTGTAGAGCAACAACAAGCATACGGTATTGGTGCTTCTGTAGGTAATTTTTTAAATAAAGACCTAGCAGACAAATCTGAAATTGGCATTGAGCTAGACCAAGCGTTATTAATTCGTGGTTTTGAGGATGCACTTGCTGGCAATGCAAAAATTGACGAAGAAAAAATTCGTGAAGTGTTAACCGCTTTAGATACCTCAGTACGCACTAAGCAAGAAGAAAAAGCAAAAGTTGAGTCTGAAAAAAGCAAAGCGGCAGGTGTTCAATACCTAGCTGATAACGCTAAAAAAGAAGGCGTAACAGTAACTGAGTCTGGCCTACAATACGAAGTATTAAGCGAAGGCGAAGGCGAAAAGCCAGCAGCAACAGACGTTGTTAAAGTACATTACAAAGGTACTTTATTAGACGGCACTGAGTTTGATAGCTCATACGCACGTAACGAACCAACTACGTTCCCACTTAATCGCGTAATTGCTGGTTGGACGGAAGGTTTACAACTTATGCCTGTAGGGTCTAAGTACAAGTTTACTATTCCTTCAGAGCTTGCTTACGGCGATCGTGACCTTGGTAAAATTCCAGCTAATTCAACACTTGTTTTTGAAGTTGAATTACTAGAAATTCAAAATGCAGAAGCACCTGCAGAATAATCCAAGCTTAAAACGTAAAAAGGGACCTTAGGGTCCCTTTTTTAATTCGTGTAACTTAATTAAATCTTAATTTAATCAGTATGATTAGAAAACAGGTTATCAATCAGTTCATCTTCAAGCTCAAAACGAAGCTCTAATGACTCACCAATAACTGAAAGGTCGTTATCAAACCCTTCTAATAAGTCTTCTTTATTTACTTCAGCGTACTTGTCATTAAAATCAAGTGCGACATCGGTGGTGCCTGAAATACGCGGATAAATTGAGTTTGCAAGCTTTTGGCTCTCTAAGCCCTTTTTTTCACAGGCTTTAGCAATATCATCGTACACTTCAAAATGCCCTGCAGAGAGGTAATCCATAAGGAGTTGGCAAAAAGACTGTATTTGTTCAGGCTCTGGTAGCGCGTGATCTTTTTTATCATAAGGCGCAAACCCTGCAATCTTGCAATACAGTACAATAAGTTCTTGGCGTTCATTAAGCCAGTTATCGATTACTGTATGGCTACCACCCCATTTCTGTTGAGCTTTTTCTACACGCGTCAGCATAACTGTTCTCCTAAGCTGGGTTGGTTTTTAGTTACATTCGTTTTTATGTACATCAAGATATATTTAATTTGCGTGTATATCAACAAGTAATGCAGATGTTGTAAAAGTGCAGAAGAATTATTTATTGAAAGGCTAAACATTTTATTGCAGGCAAGAAAAAACCACCGGTTAAGGTGGTCTAATTTCTTCAAGTGGCTTGTTATAACAAGCTTTCTTATTTTTATTAAATGATTTTTATTGTTATTATTTAAAACTTTTTATTTTTATTGTTTTAATAATTTATTATTGTTTTTGTTAACGCGGGAAAGACAATACCAAAGTTTTTGTTATGTTGCAAACATATTAACAAAAAGTTTTAAATGTTAGTGTTTTTTGCCTAATTTATAATCAAAATGGATTAAAACCATCAATATTATTGTTCTACTTCTATGTAAAGGTGTTTTCGTCTTTAAGAAATAGAGAGGCGATGAATATGGTGGTACAATCTTGCACAATTTCTATAAGTATTAGGATCATTTACGCCATGAGCGAATTAAAAAACGACCGTTATTTACGTGCACTTGCAAAACAACCCGTTGATGTAACGCCTGTATGGATGATGCGTCAAGCTGGACGTTATTTACCAGAGTACCGTGCTACACGTGCGCAAGCGGGCGATTTTATGAGCCTGTGCCGTAATGCTGAGCTTGCTTGTGAGGTAACACTTCAGCCACTGCGTCGTTACCCATTAGACGCGGCCATTTTGTTCAGCGATATTTTAACGATTCCTGATGCAATGGGTTTAGGTTTGTACTTCGAAACGGGTGAAGGCCCTAAGTTTGAACGTCCTATTTCGTCGCTTGCAGATGTTAAAAAAATACCTAAGCTCGATCCAACTGACGAGCTTGGTTATGTAATGAATGCAGTAAGTACTATCCGCCGTGAACTTAAAGGCGAAGTACCACTTATTGGTTTTTCTGGTTCACCATGGACACTTGCTACATACATGGTTGAAGGCGGGAGCAGCAAAGTATTTGGTAAAATTAAAAAAATGGCGTTTGCAGAGCCGCAAACACTGCATTTACTGTTAGATAAACTTGCTGATTCAGTAATCGACTACTTAAACGCACAAGTAAAAGCCGGCGCGCAGTCGTTAATGGTATTTGATTCGTGGGGCGGTGTATTAAGCCCGCGCGACTACAACGAGTTTTCACTGCAATACATGCACAAAATTGTTGATGGCCTGATTCGTGAGTACGATGGCCGCAAGGTGCCAGTAACGTTATTTACTAAAAATGGTGGCCAGTGGATAGAAGCCATTGCAGCCACAGGTTGTGATGCAGTAGGTCTAGATTGGACCATTAATATTGGCGATGCTAAACGCCGTGTAGGCGATAAAGTGGCCTTGCAAGGTAACATGGACCCGTCAATGCTACATGGTACGCCAGATCGTATACGCCAAGAAGTAGGCACTATTTTAGAAGACTTTGGTACAGGCAATGGCCATGTGTTTAACTTAGGTCACGGTATTACGCCAGATGTTGACCCAGAAAATGCCGGTGTATTTATTAATGCTGTGCACGAGCTTAGCGGCCAGTATCACAAATAATTAATGTGTTTTATGCATTAATACTAAAAAGCCCGCTTAACAGCGGGCTTTTTGTTTATACGCTTTAAAGTGCTTACTTAAACAAGCGATTTAAACCATTTAATGCTGCAACCCGATAGGCTTCTGCCATGGTTGGGTAGTTAAATGTGGTATTTACGAAGTAGTCGATATTATTGCCACCATTTTTTTGCTCCATAATGGCTTGGCCAATGTGAACAATTTCAGAGGCACGTTCGCCAAAGCAATGTACCCCAAGTACTTCTTTGGTTTCGGTGTGAAATAATATTTTTAAACTACCTACTTCAGTACCTGCAATCTGCGCGCGTGCAAGATGTTTAAACTGAGCGCGGCCTACTTCGTAAGGTACTTTAGCAGCGGTTAGTTCTTGCTCTGTTTTGCCCACTGAACTCATTTCTGGAATGGTATAAATACCCGCTGGAATATCAATAATTAACTTATCATCACAGTTACCACAGGCTATTGCATCAGCTGCAATACGGCCTTGGTCAAACGCAGCACTAGCTAGGCTTGGGTAGCCAATTACATCGCCTACCGCATAAACGTTTTCAACCTCAGTTTGGTAGGTTTCGTTTACTTTTATTTGCCCACGGCCGTCGGCTTTTAAGCCAATGGCTTCAAGGTTTAGTGTGTCAGTGTTACCTGTGCGGCCATTCGCAAATAAAATACAGTCAGCTTTCACACGCTTGCCCGATTTTAAATGCATAACAACGCAATCGTCGCGCGTTTCTACACGGTCAAACTCTTCGTTATGACGAATAACAATGCCGCTATTCCAAAAGTGGTAGCTAAGTGCATCAGATATTTCAGCATCCATAAAGGCAAGTAAACGGTCGCGAGTATTCACTAAATCAACTTTAGCGCCTAAACCTTTAAAAATAGAAGCATACTCACAGCCAATAACCCCTGCGCCGTATATAAGTACGCGCTGAGGGTCGTGCTCAAGGCCTAAAATAGTATCGCTCTCGTAAATACGAGAATGGCTAAAATCAACTTCAGGTGGGCGGTAAGGGCGAGAGCCCGTAGCAATAACAATTGTTTTTGCAGTAATACGCTCGGTTGAACCGTCAAGACGTTTTACTTCAACCGTGTGTTTATCAACAAAGCTCGCATCACCTTGAAACATATGAATACGATTACGATCGTAAAAGCTGCTACGTAAATTAGACTGCTTAGAAATAACCGAACTTGCGTGACGTAAAATATCAGGAAATGTTAAACGACTCGGGCGTTCACCAATATTAAACAACGGGTTGGCTTTGTATTCAATGTAGCGGCTAACCGAGTGACGCAATGCCTTAGAAGGGATTGTTCCCCAATGTACACAACCGCCGCCGACTGTTTCTTGGCGCTCTATAACCGCTACTTTTTTGTTGTTTTTCGAAAGGTTCATGGCGGTGCCTTCACCGCCAGGGCCCGTACCAATAATTATTGCGTCATATTGGAAACTTACGGGTGCTTTTTTCTGTTCTGGTTGTTTGGCCACAGCCACTCCTAAATTAATTAAAAGAGGCTTTTAATAACCTCGCATTAAGTGCTAGCCATGCCTGTTTTTGATTTTCCCAGGCGGCTTCCAGCTCGTGATATTGTGCCATTAAAGCTGAACGTTCACACTGCTTTGCCATATTATTTTTTTTAACTTCTAAAACTTGTTTTTGAAGTGAACAATAAGTCTGCAGTTTTTTCAGCAATAAATCGTATTCTTGTTGTAATAATGTAAGCCTATCTTGCGCTAAAGGCAATTTTGCAAGGCGTGTTTGCGTTTTGCTCATAAGCGTATCGGCTTTAGCTTTTTCTATGCGCTCAACAGGGGTACGCTTTAATTTACTGGCTAAACCAACAGCAGCTAAAGAGCGAATCATCCATTTAGTGGGGTCATAATGAAACCACTTAATCCCATTACGGTAATCACTTGCAAAAATATGATGAAAGTTATGGTAACCCTCGCCATAAGTAAATAACGCTAAAAAGCCATTATCGCGCGCGGTATTTTTTTCAGTGTATGGGCGCGAACCCCATATGTGAGCCACCGAGTTAATAAAAAAGGTAAAGTGTTGGCTTAATACTAAACGCAGTAAACCCGCTAAAATAAGCATACCCCACACGTCGCCCACCAATAAACCAAGTACCAATGGTAGGCCAACATTCATCGCAATAACTAGTTTTAGGTAGTGCTTGTGTTGCCACATAACGATTTTATTACGCTGTAAATCACGACAATTACTGTAATCACCGTAGCTATCGCCTTGGTAGTCACGTAACATCCAGCCAATGTGGCTGTACCAAAAGCCATTGGTTGCGGCGTAAGGGTCTTTTATTGGGTCGTCAACGTGGCCATGGTGTATACGGTGATCGCTACTCCAGTGCAGAGCGCTGTTTTGCAACGCAAACGCACCGCCAAGGGCAAAAATAAATTCAACAGCAGGATGAGCATTATACGTTTTATGTGCCCATAAACGGTGGTAACCGGCTGTGATAGATAGGCCCGCAAAAAACATACAGGCTACAAAAGCAATCCAATGTGCGCTGGTAAATCCGTAGCTAATGCCATACCAAGGAACAAGTGTGATAGCCGCTAAAAAGGTAAGGCTAAAAAATAGGACGTTTGTCCAAATAATCGGTGGTTTATTCATCATTCTCAATCTCAGCGTACAACTGTAAGCTAAAATAGTATTTCAAACTCTCGCCGTCAAGTATTAGACTGGGGAATTGAGCTATTATCACTAAATATTAATATAAAATTATTCAGGGAGTTGTTGATGTCGGGTGTTAGAGCGCAACAGAAACAAAAAACACGACAAGCCTTAATTCAGGCGGCATTTAATCAGCTAAGTGCAGATCACAGCTTTTCGAATTTAAGTTTACGCGAAGTAGCCCGCGAAGCCGGCATTGCGCCCACCTCGTTTTATCGCCATTTTAAAGACATGAACGAGCTAGGTTTAACCATGGTAGACGAAGCCGGTTTAACCCTTCGCCAGCTAATGCGCCAAGCCCGAAGACGCATAGCAAACGACGGTGGCAGTGTAATCAACACCTCGGTTGTTACGTTTATGGAATTTATAGACAGCTCAAGCAACCAATTTAGGTTATTACTGCGTGAGCGCTCTGGCACATCTAAGGCATTTAGAGCCGCAGTCGCACGCGAAATCAAACACTTTATTTTAGAGCTTGCCCACTATTTAGAAAGCGAAACCAAGTGCGACGCCATGCACGCCTACATTCAATCAGAAGCCATGGTAACACTGGTGTTTAATGCCGGCGCAGAGGCGCTAGATATAGAAGGCCAACAACTTGACGAACTTGTTGAGCGTGTTATTTGGCAGCTGCGTTACATAACGCGTGGTGCAACCCATTATGTAAGAGAAACAAATTAAGTAACTTAGCCTAAAAAATAGTAAAAAGTTAATATAAGCAGAGCAGCTTGTTGAGATTATAAATTTAAGCGTGACTTAGCTTTTTTTTGATTTTAAAATCCCTTTTTCAGTAGTTTTTTGAATAATAAAATCTAAAATTGTATGGTGCGAAGTTGTTTTGTGAAATTTTTATGCTTGCTTCGATCTCTCTGTAATGTTAAAAATAGGCCTCACTGAACACACACACAAGAAACAAGATGCAAAATATTCGTTTAATTACACTAAAACTTAACCTCTTACTGCTATGGCAAGTAAGCGGGGATTAGTGTGTTTGCATTGAGTTGAACATTAAAAACCCCGCAATTGCGGGGTTTTTTTTATCTCGCGGCTGGGATAAATTGAAATTTGGGTAACATAGGAATGAGGGGCAGTTATGCAAGACAAAGATAAAGTATGGATTTTTGATACCACTTTACGTGATGGCGAGCAGGCACTTAAGGCAAGCCTTACTGAAGATGATAAAATTCAGTTAGCGCATACTATTAGCCGTTTGAATGTTGATGTGATGGAAGTGGGTTTTCCGGTATCCAGCCCTGCTGACTTTCGCTCGGTGCAACGAATTGCAACTGAAGTAAAAGGCCCAATTATTTGTGGCTTAGCACGTTCAGTAGCAAAAGATATTGAAGCCTGTGGTGAGGCACTTCGCACAGCACAGCAAAGCCGTATTCATACTTTTATTGCCACAAGCCCTTTGCACCTTGAACATAAATTACGTATGAGCCTAGATGACGCTACGGCCATGGCGGTTAAATCAATTAAATTAGCGCGCAACTACACAGACGATGTGGAGTTTTCGTGTGAAGATGCAGGGCGCACGCCGCACTGGGATTTATGTAAAATTGTTGAGCAGGCCATTAACGCAGGTGCCTCTACTATTAATTTACCCGACACCGTTGGCTTTGTAACGCCAGATGAATACGCCGCGATGATCCGCCATTTAATGAATAATGTGCCGAACATAGATAAAGCGCGTTTAAGTGTACATTGTCATAATGATTTAGGTTTAGCTGTAGCTAACTCGGTCGCCGCGGTACAAGCCGGTGCTCGCCAAATTGAATGTACAATAAATGGTATTGGTGAGCGTGCGGGTAACTGCTCGCTTGAAGAAGTGGCGATGATCATGAAAATGCGCAAAGACCACTTAAAAGTTCACACCGATATTAAAAGCGAAGAAATTTATCGCGCATCTCGCCAAGTGGCAAAAATTTGTAATATGCCAGTGCAGCCAAATAAAGCCATTGTGGGCGAAAACGCCTTTGCACATAGCTCGGGCATTCACCAAGATGGCGTATTAAAAGCACAAAATACCTACGAAATAATGTCGCCAGAAAGCGTAGGCGTACCAAACAACCAATTAAATATGACTTCGCGTTCGGGCCGTCATGTTATTGAGCACCGCTTAGAAGAGTTAGGGTATCAAAAAGCGGACTACGATATGGACAGCCTATACGAAAGCTTTTTAGCCCTAGCTGATCAAAAAGGCACGGTGTACGACTACGACCTTGAAGCCATGATTTACTTAAATCAAATTAACGACAAAGATGAAAAATACCAGTTAGAGTTTGTTAACTCAGCGTCTAACTCGCAATCGGTAGCCAGCTCTACTATTGGTATGGTGATTGATGGCGAAGTTAAACAAGAAGCCGCAACAGGTAATGGCCCAGTAGAGGCGTCGTTTGCAGCTATTGAGCGCTTAACCGGTATGAGCGTTGAAATGATTGAATACAACTTAGAAGCGACAGGCCAAGGCGCAAGCTCGCTAGGCCAAGTAAATATTATAGCTAAATACGATGGCCGCCCTTACCACGGTGCGGGTATTGCTGCGGATGTGGTAGAAGCGTCGGTACGCGCCATGATCCGTGTTTACAACTTAATTTATCGTGCACAAAAAGTGTCTGATTTAAAACAACAAAGGAAAGCAGGATGAGTAAAACAAACTACAGCGTTGCCGTATTAGCAGGCGACGGTATTGGCCCAGAAGTAATGGCAGCAGCAGAGCAAGTACTTGATGCTGTGAGCAATAAGTTTGGTTTTACTCTAAACCGCGAGCATCATGCTATTGGTGGTGCAGCCATTGATGAATTTGGTGAAGCATTACCACCAAAAACACTGAGCGCGTGCGAAAACGCTGATGCTATTTTATTTGGCTCAGTAGGTGGCCCTAAGTGGGAAAACCTTCCACCAAATGAGCAGCCTGAGCGTGCATCGCTTTTACCGCTTCGTAAGCACTTTGGTTTGTTTTGTAATTTACGCCCAGCACAGTTATTACCAGCATTAAGTGCAGCGTCGCCACTTCGCGCTGATATTAGCGAAAAAGGCTTTGATATTTTATGTGTACGCGAGCTTACCGGCGGCATTTACTTTGGTGAAAAAGGGCGAGGTGGCGAAGGCGAAGAAGAGTTTGCATTTGATACGCAAAACTACTCGCGTAAAGAAATTGAACGCATTGCCCGCTTTGCTTTTGAAGCAGCAAAATTACGTAGTAACCATGTTACCTCTGTTGATAAAGCCAACGTACTTGCATCAAGCGTATTATGGCGTGAAGTAGTCACTGAAGTAAGTAAAGACTACCCAGAAGTCAGCCTAGATTACATATACGTAGATAACGCAGCTATGCAATTAGTTAAACAGCCTAGCCAGTTTGACGTGCTACTTTGCGATAACTTATTTGGTGATATTTTGTCAGATGAGTGTGCGATGATCACAGGCTCAATGGGCTTATTACCATCGGCAAGCTTAAATCAATCGGGCTTTGGTTTGTACGAACCTGCTGGTGGCTCAGCGCCAGATATTGCAGGTAAAGGCGTTGCAAACCCGATTGCACAAATTTTAAGTGCCGCACTGATGCTACGTTACTCATTAGGGCAAGACGAAGCAGCACGCACCATT
Organism: Pseudoalteromonas sp. ECSMB14103; assembly: GCF_000813065.1. Taxonomy (NCBI): domain Bacteria; kingdom Pseudomonadati; phylum Pseudomonadota; class Gammaproteobacteria; order Alteromonadales; family Pseudoalteromonadaceae; genus Pseudoalteromonas; species Pseudoalteromonas sp. ECSMB14103. The sequence goes on from NZ_JWGY01000013.1 coordinate 16,906, forward strand.
GAAAAAGCCGTAGCCGAAGCCGTAGAAGCAGGCGTTGGCACGCCAGATATCTACCCACAAGGTGGATACAGCACAAGCGATGTGGCAGCTGCCATCGTTTCACGTATTTAATTATTAAAGCCGCGGCACCGTTATGCTGCGCCTTAACAAAGTAGGGAATTAGCAAGTGGCCCAAACGTTATACGACAAAATTTGGCAAGCACATACCGTTGCCAGCATAAACGAGCAAACTGATTTACTTTATATTGACCGCCATTTAGTACACGAGGTGACATCACCACAGGCTTTTGCTGGCCTACGTGAAAAAAACCGTACGGTACGTTGCCCAGAAAAAACCTTTGCAACAATGGATCATAACGTATCGACTAAAAGCCGATCACTTGATGCCGCAAGCGAAGTCTCTAAAAACCAGTTAATGGCACTAGATGCGAACTGTAAAGAGTTTGGCATTGTACTTTACGATTTAAACTCAATTAACCAAGGTATTGTGCATGTAATGGGCCCAGAGCAAGGTATTACACTGCCTGGCACTACCATTGTATGTGGTGATAGCCATACTTCTACGCATGGTGCGTTTGGCGCATTAGCACATGGTATTGGTACGTCTGAGGTTGAGCACGTATTAGCTACGCAAACACTACAGCAAAAAAAGGCAAAATCGTTAAAAATTCAAATTAACGGTGTGCTTCGCCCAACGGTAACTTCTAAAGATTTAATTATGGCGGTTATAGGCAAGTTAGGTACCGCTGGTGGTACAGGTTATGTAGCTGAATTTTGCGGTGAAGGCATTGAAGCACTTTCAATGGAAGCCCGTATGACGCTATGTAACATGAGCATAGAAATGGGTGCTAAAGCGGGTTTAATAGCACCAGATCAAATTACGTATGATTACTTAAAAGGTCGTCCGTTTGCACCAAAAGGCGCAGATTTTGATGCAGCAGTTGAATATTGGGAAACATTAAAAACAGATGAAGGTGCACACTTTGATTTAGTTGTTGAGCTTGAAGCTGACGACATTCAGCCACAAATTACCTGGGGTACAAGCCCAGAGCAAGTAATTGGTGTTGATGAATGCATACCAGACCCAGACCAAGAGCCAGATTTAATTAAAGCCGACGCTATTCGCAGCGCACTTAGATACATGGACTTAAAAGCGGGCGATAAATTATCAAGCGCGAAAGTAGATACCGTCTTTATTGGCTCATGTACAAATAGCCGTATTGAAGATTTACGTGCCGCGGCAAAAATTGTTGAAGGCAAGCAAGTAGTAGCTGGCATAGAGGCATTAATTGTACCGGGCTCTGGTCTTGTTAAAAAGCAAGCCGAAGACGAAGGCTTAGCCGATATTTTTAAAGCGGCAGGTTTTGAGTGGCGCGAGCCGGGCTGTTCAATGTGTTTAGCAATGAACGACGACCGCTTAGAGGCGGGCAAACGCTGTGCATCTACGTCTAACCGTAACTTTGAAGGTCGCCAAGGTCGTGGCGGACGTACACATTTAGTAAGCCCTGCAATGGCGGCAGCCGCTGCAATACATGGTCACTTTGTTGATATAAGAGGAGAAGCCTAATGAGCGTATTTTTTAGTGGCTTAATGGCCCCACTTGATAAAAACAATGTAGATACAGACCAAATTATCCCAAAGCAGTTTTTAACATCAACTAGCCGTGATGGTTTTGATGCAGCACTATTTTACGATTGGCGTTACCTAGAAAACGGCGAACCAAATCCTGATTTTATTTTAAACCGCCCATGCTACCAAGGTGCGCAAATATTATTAACGCGTGATAACTTTGGTTGTGGCTCATCACGTGAGCATGCACCGTGGGCGCTTAAGCAATATGGTTTTGAAGTAATTTTAGCGGAAAGCTTTGCCGATATTTTCTTTAATAACTGTGGCAACAACCAAATGCTAGCCATTGCGCTTCCGGCTGATACGCTTGAGCAATTGTTTGTACTTAGTGAGCAACACGACGATATAAACATTCAAATCGATCTTGAAAACCAAACACTATCAAGCGATAAATTTGCGCCAATTAGTTTTGATATTCGTAAAGACGTAAAAGAGCGTTTATTAAGTGGCTTAGACTTTATTGGTGTGACCGAAACGCTAAATCCACAAATTGATGCGTTTGAAAAACAACTTGCTGCTGAGCGCCCTTGGCAGTAACGAAAAGCAATTAATTACATATGAAAACAAAGCGCGGCTGAGTATATAAGCCGCGCTTTTTTATGTTTAAGTTTTCTAATTATTAATGTCTAAAATCTGCCATTAGCGCGGGTATGCCTGGCAGCATACCAACAATAGCCATTACCGTAGTTAAAACTACAAACATAATGAGCGGGATAACCCAGCGGCTCATTTTGGTTAAGTTAGCACTGCGTTCTTTACAGCCAATTAAGCCTAAGTTATCAAGCAGCATAGTTAGAGACCAACCAAAAGCAGGGTTAACCAAGCTTGAGGCAAATACCACAATAGCGGCCGATTGCGTTGTTTTACCTTCGCGCGTCATTTCCATACCGGCCTCAAGCAGCGGAATAAACACACCAACAATAAGCGCAACACAAAGCACGGGTTGCCATATGGCTAAATCCATTGGGTAGCCCCATAAACCCGCAACAATACAAAATACGGCTGTTAAAATGGCGCCCGCCGGAATAGGGCGTTTAGCAATAGCGGCAGGAACAATGTAAGTCCCCCACGATGAGGTAAAGTTAGCACCACCGGCCAGCGAGCCAAAGGTTTGTCTAACCGATGCGCTTAGCATGGTGTCGTCTATGTTCATTTGAACTTTTTCAGTGCGTTGCGGGTAACTAATTTTTTGAAAAACTTGATGCCCTAAAAAATCCGGTGACCACATAGCTACAGCCAATACCGCAAACGGCAGCACAACCACAAAGCTTTCAAGCGTTGGTAGGCCCAGCATCCAACCTGTGTTTTCGCCCCACCAATAAGCTGGGTTCATATTTGGTAAGCCCGGCGCGGTATTAAATTCAAACGGCGCACCGAGTGCAAATGCAACCACACCGCCAATAAGGCAGCTAAGCGGCACAGCTAACCAGCGCTTTTTAAAGTGCTCAAGTAACGCATACAATAAAATGGTCGCCAAAATAACAATAAACGCAATGTGCGCCATATCAATGGCCTCAGCCCATGCAAACAGTTTTTTAACCTGCGAAATTGTGCCAATAAAGCCTAAATATATAAGTAAGCCCCCGCACACGCCTTTACTCGTTAAGCGTGCCAGCAAGCTCCCTCCTTTGGTTATGGCTAAAATAAAGCCAAAGGCACCAATCAGTAAGCCAAACGCCATAGGATGGCCGCCAGCGGCAACCACAATAGGAATAAGTGGAATAAGTGGGCCATGAGTACCCGCTAAGTTAGCGGTAGGTAAAATAATGCCCGAAAACAAAATAATAAAAATAGAAACAATCAGTAATTCATAGCGTACGTTCTCTAACACAAACGCATCGCTTAAACCTAGTGGCGCTGCAAATGTAGCGGCAATAGCACCCACCATAACCACTTTACCAATAGTGCCCGCCATGGCTGGAATCGTGTCTTCAAATTCAAAGCGGTAGTCTCTAAAAGGTAAATTAGGCCGCCAGCGCTTAGGCTGCATAATTTGTAGCTCGTGCTCTAGGTATTCGTCGCGGGTATTAAACTCTGAACTGGGTTTATGGTTGTTTTGATAGCTGTTGGTATTGTCGTGCAATGTACTTTTGTGATCTGAGTTGTGACCCTTTGGGGTTACTGACATAGTCCCTCCTGTTACTCGTTGCTTATTTACTAATACGGCTTTTGTTAAAGCAAATGAATAGTGAAGGGGCAGGGTAGATCAGCTTTTACTCAGGAATGTATAGGCAAAAGGTCGTGTATGAAGAAAAAGGAAGTCAATATACCAACAATCATTTATGTATAGTTAAAAACAATCAATAAAATTCATTGTTAATCAGATTGTTATGTTTTTTCTGTATAGGGTGAAAGTAAATTTATTGCAGCTTTTTACAATATAAGCCATTAGTCTAATAACAAAGAGATTACTTATATTCAGCTGTTTTTAGCCACTTGTCGCAGCTACTTCCTATTATTAACTTAAACCGCTATGGTATTAAAAAACTATTATAAGAGTACTTTATGAAATTATTAACGGCAGCAACGTTATTACTTGCTTCATCAGCCGCTATTGCGCGCCCTGCGCCTTTGGTATCTATACCAACACACGATGAATTTTTTAATAATATAGCAGCGTATTGTGGGAAAGCGTTTGAGGGCAAAGTAAGCGTAGATAACGCAAAAGGCCCAAGCTCATTTGATAATAAAAAGTTAGTTATGCATGTTCGTAAATGCACAGATAGCGAGCTGCAAGTGCCATTTCATGTGGGTGATGATGCATCGCGTACGTGGATCATTACTAAAACGGGCAGTGGTTTGAGCTTAAAGCATGATCATCGCCATAAAGATGGCACAGACGACGTATCTACTATGTATGGCGGTCATACACTTGATGCGGGTTTTGCACAAATGCAGTCTTTCCCGGCCGATCAATACTCTAAAGAATTATTTGTAGCACAAGGTATTGCACAGTCGGCAGGTAATACATGGCAAATGTATATTTATCCTGAGGTATTTACGTATCGGTTAATTCGCCAAGGGCGCGAGTTTAAGGTGGACTTTGATTTAACTAAACCTATTACGCCACCGGCTGCACCATGGGGATACGAAGAGTAAGCTTATTATTCAGGCTCTTCGCATTGCAATAAAACCGTTAAAGGTGGTTGATAAGCGCGTGGTTTAGTAGGAAAACGTTCGTACTCTTGCACGCCTTCAAGCACTTTTAACATAAAGGTGTTGCCACGGCATAACCTGTCTGCATGGCGCAGTAAAAACATACTTTGATTAGCAAAGTGTTTGTAATCGTCTGATTGTATTTCTATTTTATAATTGCTGTTGTCAATTTTGGTTTGATAATAATGAACTTTGTTATCAAAGTCGTATGATTTTTCTTTTTCGACGGTGTCGGCCAGTGCAGTGCCTGTATTCGAAAGGCCCACCAGTACGCAACTAATGATAAAGCGCGGTGAATATAACCCTTTCATAAAATGTATCCTTTAATTTGCGAACTTAATACCCATTAAATACTCATACAAGTTCGGTTTATGTACGTTAAGTCTAACACCCAAAAGAGATAATGTGATGTTCAAACAAATAAAACAGCTTTTTACAGCATTCGATGATCCAGCGCCAAGTATAGAGCCACACGATTTAAAAACAGCGGTAGCAGCGTTGCTAATTGAAGTGATGCGTGCAGATACCAAGCTCGACCATGATGAACAACACACCCTGACTGTAACCTTAAAAAAGTATTTTAATTTAACAGATTCTGAGGTTGAAGAACTCACTACCAATGCAGCAAGTAGCTTAGATGGTGCAATTGATTACTTTCAGTTTTCAAAACAGATTAATGAGCATTGCAGTGCGGCAGAGCGAATAGAGATAATAGAATTGCTGTGGCGTTTAGCCTACGCAGACGGTGAAATAGACCCACAAGAAGAGTACGTAATACGTAAAATAGCGGGTCTATTATATGTAACGCATGTTGATTTTATCGCCGCAAAAATAGCGGCGACAAAGCAAAAGTAAAGCGTATAAGGTTACTTTAATTTGCTTGCAACACTGACTAATTGATGAGCAAGCGAAGATACTTTATCAGCTACTTCTGGGTCGCTAATTTGGCCATTGTCATCAAAAACAGAAAACGCAGACGGTACAGCAAGTTGGTCGGCAAGCACTAACGAACCAATGCCGCTTAAAATATCACGTACGTGGTTTAAACCGCGTAAACCTCCTAATCCACCCGGTGAAGTAGCAAATAAGGCCACAACTTTATTACGAAACGCCGGTACTGCACCTTGCTCAGTGCGTGACGCCCAATCTATAGCGTTTTTCAATGGCGCAGTGATCGAGCCGTTATACTCTGGGCTTGCCAGTAAAATACCATCTGCAGAGCGAAGTTTGTCTTTTAAACGTTGTGCATCAGCGGGTGTGCCTTGTGCTTCAATGTCCTCGTTAAATAGTGGAATATCTAACTCGTTTAACTGAATAACTTCTACTTCAGCGCCTGTTTGCAGAGCAAAACGTGCTGCTTCATTAATAAGTTTTTGATTAAAGCTTTCTTTGCGTAAGCTGCCCGCAAGCGCGATAATTTTTGGTGCTGACATGAGTTTGGCCTTTTTATGTTTTAAGTTACATACCTAATGTAGCAAACTTTTACTTGTAGAAAACCCAAATAAACGCAACACTTATGTGCGTATATGCACACAAGTAAAGGCAGATCGCATGGCAATAAAATTTGATGACTGGCAAGACGTAAAAGTGGCCTTTGAAGTGGCGCGGCTTGGCACGCTTACAGCTGCAGCAGAGGCACTAAATGTGCACCATAGTACAGTACTAAGACGAATTAATAGCCTTGAAAAAAACCTAGATACGCGCTTGTTTCATCGCCATGCTCGTGGTTACAAGGTAACCGAAATAGGCGCTAAATTATTTGCGACAGCGCAAACTATAGATACCTCGCTCGAACAGCTACATAACGATATTGCCGCTGCCGACAGTACTTTACGCGGAAGTTTATTACTTACTACGGTGAGTGGGTTTATTGATGTTATGGGTGATGTATGTGAGCAATTTCAGGCATTACACCCACAAGTGCAGCTTGAAGTTATTTTGGAGCAAAAACGCTTGCGGCTCGATCACGGGCAAGCACATATTGCGCTTCGTGCAGGGCCTAAACCTGATGAAGGGGATTACATAGCTCAGCACTTAGCAAAGCTTACATCGGGTTTATATGCTAACAAACGCTACATTACAAAGCATGGCATGCCTAAATCACTAGGTGATTTATTGCAGCATAATTTTGTATCCGGAGTGGCGGGATATAATGCGCGGGTACCTTATTTTGCTTGGGCAGACGAAAACATTCCTGCATCGCAAATCAAATTACGTGTATCAGAAACTGCCGAGGCTACACGCGCGATTATTAAAGGCTTAGGGATTGGTGGTTTACAACATGATGTAGCAGCGCAATATAGCGATTTGGTTCCTGTGCTACATAATGAATTAAATTGGCCCACCGATGTGTGGTTAGTGACCCACCATTTAGTGCATCGCACCGCGAAAGTACAAGCTTTTGCAGGCTTATTAAAGGCGCATTTTAATAAACTTGCTAAGTAAAAAAATTGAAGGGCTCCCGATCGAGTTATTTTTTGGCAATTAGCATTTAAACAGTTTTACAATGAAAAGGCGTACAACAACAAGTTGTACGCCTTTTTAGTTTTTAAATTACTGTGCTTTACAACTTACGTTTTTAAGCTCAATAGTGAGATCTTTTTTAGGGTAATACAGCACGCATTGCTCGCCAATAATTTGCAAAACAAACTTTTCTGACTTGATATTATGCGCGCCCATAATGGGCATACCATTGGGATCTTTACTTGTACCATGGCTTAGTAAAAGCTCACTGCGTTTCGTAAAAACGGTGTCGGCCAGTGTAACAAGCGTACCGCCTTTAGCTTTTATTATTGCCTGTTGCAGCACAGTTATAACGCCTGGGTTAACCTCTGTTAATAGCGCAGGCTTTGCAACGGCATTACTCATACTATTACACCCTCCTATACTTATTAATACAGTGAGTACCGCCAGTAACTTTACCATTATTGCTCCTTAGACAACGTAGGCCATGTAAGGTCCATGTTACCGCGGGTAAGATCATTTGGTGCGTTTAAAGGCTGCAGTTTTTCGCCCGTTGCAGCAAAGCTTGGTACATCTACTTTACTATTAGCGACCGTTGTTGTGATTGGGCACTCGCCGTTATTATCTATATGAAAAAGTGCTGTAGATAGTAACCCTTCGTTGCTATCACCAAGTTGATTATCAAAGTCATCACTAACAACACACCCTTGTACATCGGCATTAAATTGTGGTGTTGGTGTTGGGGTAAAGCCTGCGGCATATTCGCCAAAGCCTTTACTGTTAACGCCACTAAATTGAATGGTGTAGTAGGTTGTTCCACAGTTGTGTGTAGGCGTAAATCCGTATGGTTTACCACAGGTTGTGTCGCCAATAAGTACCACCTCTGCATCTATTCCCTTTAAGCCATTAATAAATGCTTCAGAGGCTGAACAGGTACCTGATGTACTTAGTACATACACTTTAGATAAGTTTAAATCAGGTAATTTATCGCCAGTACTAAAAAACGTTGAGTAATCTATTTCTTCGTCAATAAACGGAAATGGAGAATCGACAGGCTGTTTATCATTTTGTTGCGTTTGATAGTAAAAGCGGTTTTGTACATTGGCACTTCCTGCCACCATATACGCTAGCTGCGCAGACAGCGCTAATAAACCACCGCCGTTGTATCTAAAATCAATAACGAGTTCGTCTACGTTATCGGTTCTAAATTTATTTACTGCATCAATTAGGCCCTCTTGGGCAATACCTATATGGCTATTAAACTGCATATAACCAACGCGCGTGTTATTGCTTGTTACAATCGTTTTTACATTTTGAACAGGCGTTTGCTCAATGTTACCCGCTGTGACGTTAAATGTTTTTTCCGTGCCGTCGTTACTGCGAACAACAATTGTATGCGAATCACCGTTGGTTGGGCTAAATAAGCCTTCGTTTAAAGTATCAATCCCGGCTTGGGTATTGGTATTAATACTTACGCCATCCACTTCAAGTACGGTATCGCCTCGTTGAAAGCCAATTTGGCTTGCTGGTGAGTCATCTTCAAGGTAAGCAACACGTAAAATTCTATCGGCTGAATCACCAATAAATGCCCAGTTAATACCATAACCAGAGGTAACGCCCGATTGTGCTTCTTGGAAGTAATCTTCAGAGGGTTCTGAAAAATGAAAGTTATCTTTTTTAGCGCCTGAATCGGTTAGCTCTTCGGTTTTTAGTTGAGCAAAATAGTCAGCGACGGTATCGAACGATTCAGGGTCGTTATCGGCTATTTCGTCATACCACAGGTATGTTTCGTCGCTCCATGAGCGAAGCCATAGTTTTTCGTATAAGGCTGAACCAGCTTGGTCAGGGTAAGGCTCATTATTATTAAACGGGTCGTTACCTGTACGTGGGTTTTCGCAAAAGTTTTTGAGTTCGTCTGAAGGTTCAAATACACCGGCAGTCCATGTCGGTGTGCTACTTGTAGGTGGCGTGACAGGCGCTGGTGTAGTGTTGCTACCTCCGCCTCCACCACAACCTGTTAAAGCAAAAACTGAGAGCGCGCTAATAATTGCAAGCGATAGAGTGTTGTTTTTAAACATATTCGGTACTTCCTGTAAATAAGTTGTTTAAAATACTACAACACCTGATTATTTATTCAACGTTTTGCTTTTTCTTTATGTAAATAATTGTGTCATTTTTTATTGGTAAAGCAGTATTTTAAGTTCGCTTATTAGCGGGAATATCATTACATTTTTTGTATAGTGCTTTTTAGTGCTAGGTCTTGCTTTTGCCACGCATTAAAAAGTTTTTGTTGTTGTTTTGAAATTTTTAAACCATAGGTTTTTTGCATGTAAGCATAGGCGTCGGCAATTTTTTTACGGGCATAAAATGGTGGCTCAACAACACGTTGCTTAAAGTTTACTTTTACATCGCATTGGCCGTATTGAGTCGCGGCTCCACCTAGCATGCCAAAACGATAATTAGAGCGGTCAGCATTTATTTCGCCAATTGCGGGGGCTAAGTTATTTATATCAGCTTCCATTTTTCGAAATTTTTCGCTGACTTTACGACAGTTTTTCCGCCCACCATTTTGCCAACATTGTAGTTGATGCCCAAACTCCCATGCCGATACAATATGCTCCCATTCAATACGTAAAGCGCGCTTGTTTACTTTGCCTGAGCGGGTAAATGTATTACAATGTATCGTTAAATTGTACTTTCCATACATCTTTTTTATAACCGCTTTCTCTTGGCCCTAAACCTAATAAAGTTGTACTTACTGGTTGAGCATCAATAAGTAAATGCGCGTGTGCATTAGCAATTATTTGCTGTTTGTTGGGGGCTTTGAATGGTTGCCCAGTCATGCCATTAAAACTTTGAGGGTTGCCTTCACTGGTTACAGTTATAAGTGGGGTAGATAAAAAATGCGCAAAGGTTATCTTAGTCGGATTAGTTACTTGTGAAACAATATTATCAATTGATGCGACGTAATCGCTGCTTTTAAAGGGGTTAGCCAGGGTGCGTGTTGCTAAGTGTTTACCATGTACTTTTTCAAGCGGAATAGCACTCATAACCAAACCGCCAAGCAACCAAGCTAGTATTTGTATTCCTAATAAATAGCCCAACCATTTATGAAGTTTACGTGCTGGTTTAAAAATTTTTTTCATGTGTGTTTATCTTATTATTTTTACAAAACATTTTACGCGATGGTTGAGCAAGGTGAGTGCGACAAAATGTCGCACTAGTGCATTAAAATAGCGTTTCAGCACAATAGCGCCAATTGTAAGTAGCAATCGCACTCTAAAATAAGAGTATTACCATATAAAACGTCTATTTATAGGGTGTTGATTTGGTATAAAGGTAAAACTGCGTTAAAGTTTGCATGGTAACCATTAGAGGATAAATACGAGACAATGTCGGAAATTCAATTTTTAAATGTAGATCTAGAGCTTGAGTCAAAACAAGATATTAGTGTGCTGGTGGCCGACCTAAAAAAAGTCGCAACGATTTTACATTATGACAAAGACGAATACCGTCAATTAGCACGTATTGAGGTAGCTGGCGATGTAAAATCACCAGACAAAGCAATAAACCATATATGTGAGCTTATTGAGTCATGTTCACGCAATGCATTAAAGCAATGGTTAAGCTGCTCACGTAGAACGTTTGATATAGGGTTTGAGTCAGGCACGTCGCCAAAATGTTTTAATCAAGCTTTACATGCAGATACACTACTGCGTATATCTGCTATTGGCGCGGGTATGGAAATAACAATTTACCCTCTCGAAAAATAACTTACGTCTTTCGCTCAACAACGGCTGCGGTCATTTTCGATACGCAGCACAGCTCGTTGCGGCTGTTTGTGATTTTTATTTCCCAAACAGAGCTTCGTTTTCCAATATGAAATGCGCGTGCTGTTGCTGTTAATGTACCATTGCGAGAAGCCTTTAAATGGCTTGCACTTATTTCTTGCCCAACACAGTAAAACTTTGTGAAATCAACCACAAAATTAGCAGCATAGCTCGCTACGGTTTCGGCGAGTACAACGTTTGCGCCGCCATGAACCATGCCAATAGGGTTATGGTGTGCAGGGATTGCAGGCATAGTTGCTACTAAGTAATCGTCGCCTATCTCTGTTATTTCTATCCCCATGGTTTTCATTAGCGTCCCTTGGCCATTAATGCCTTCGTCCAATTGTTTACACAATGCTAATGTAATGGGTTGATGCCAAATACTCATATAGATTCCTTTAAATTTATTGTAGCAAGTTACTATTTTTATAGGCTATTTTATAAAGCCTCTAAAATGTACACGTAAGGAAGTAATTTAGCTATTTGAACGGATAATTTAAATTTGCGATTTTTATTTAACTGTATATACTCACAGTTAAATGTACTGTATGGAAAACCAGTTGTATGCGCCCATTAACTAAACGCCAAGCTCAAATACTCGAATTAATTAAAGTGTTTATTAAAGACACTGGTATGCCGCCTACACGTGCCGAAATAGCACAAACGTTAGGGTTTAAAAGTGCAAATGCCGCTGAGGAACATTTAAAAGCCCTTGCCAAAAAAGGGGTGATTAAAATGAAACCTGGCGCAAGCCGTGGAATTCAACTTGTTGAAGAAGAGGAGCCAGAACAATTAGGTTTACCGCTTATTGGCCGAGTTGCGGCAGGTTCACCTATTTTGGCGCAAGAACATGTTGAAAGCCACTGTAAAATTGACCCATTAATGTTTAAACCAGCTGCCGACTTTTTACTGCGCGTAAATGGTATGAGTATGAAAGATATAGGCATTATGGATGGCGATTTACTTGCTGTGCATAAAACACAAGTGGCTGAAAATGGTCAAGTTGTGGTTGCCCGTGTTGATGACGATGTAACCGTAAAACGCATTGAAAAAGCGGGTCGTCAGGTGTTGCTTCATGCCGAAAATGACGAGTTTGCACCAATTAAGGTCGATCTTGAAACTGAGTCGTTCAACATTGAAGGCTTAGCAGTGGGTGTAATTCGTAACGCGGACTGGATGTAGTTTTTCTTATTTTATAAAAAGCGCACTTTTTTGGTGCGCTTTTTTTATTTTTAAAATTTTGTTTTTTTTTTATTCACACTCTTTCATTTCATCCTTAGCCCTTACCACCTCTCGATTTGAGCCATTTTCTTCTATGTTCAACTAAGTCAACTCTCTACTTTTTATATATTTATTGTTTGTTTTTAATACAAAAAACTTGCATGGTGGTTAAATATTAACTAATTGTTAATAAGCTGACGCTGGCAATACTCATCGCTTTTAAGTTTTGAGCACACACAATAAACTTTTGCTAGCGCAGTGAATGCCAATTTTTATAAATAAAACGGCATTAATAAAAAAATAAAAATAACGAATTGGCGTTTAAGCCGTATGCCTCTTCGCTTTGCACTAGCAACAGCATCAAAGGAGTCGTCACATGGGTAAACTTAGTTGTACCTTGTGGCTTATATTGTGTGTTTTTCCGCAGTTAGCCTTGGCAAATAGCCAATTTAATATGCGTAAGGGCGTTACAGATATAAGTGAAAATGTTTACGAATTACACATGACCATATTTTTTATATGTTGTGTGATTGGGATAATAGTGTTTGCCATTATGCTTTGGGCACTCATTCATCATCGCAAATCTAAAGGAGCGGTTCCCGCTCAATTCCACGAAAGCACCAAAGTAGAAATTCTTTGGACCGCCATTCCATTTGTTATTTTAATTGCAATGGCAGTGCCAGCTACAAAAACCTTAATCGCTATGGAAGATGCCAGTAAAGCCGACTTAACAATTAAAGTTACAGGTTCACAGTGGAAATGGCATTATGAATATATGGGAGAAGATGTAGAGTTTTACTCAATGCTTGCAACTCCTCAGGATGAAATAACTAATTTAGCTGATAAAAACCCAAATTATTTACTTGAGGTAGACAAACCCCTCGTACTGCCAATTAATCAAAAAATTCGTTTTTTAATGACCTCAGATGATGTTATCCACTCTTGGTGGGTACCAGACTTTGCCGTTAAAAAAGACGCCAACCCAGGCTTTATTAACGAAACATGGACCAACATAAACGAAGAAGGCATTTACCGGGGTCAGTGTGCCGAGCTGTGCGGTAAGGATCACGGGTTTATGCCCGTTGTGGTAGAGGCCAAATCTGAGGCTGACTTTAAAGTATGGTTGGCCGATGCTAAACAAGCTAAGCAACAAGCAGCTTTAGCTGATGCCGCTTTACTTGATCAAACATTACCTAAAGAAGAGCTAATGGAGCTGGGCGCTCAAGTATACATGGCAAGTTGTGCAGCATGTCATCAACCTACAGGGTTAGGGCTACCGGGCGTATTTCCGGCTCTAAAAGGCAGCCCAATTGTACTTGGCGATATCAAAGGTCATATAGACATACTTATCCATGGGAGCCCAGGTACGGCAATGCAATCATTTGCCAAGCAGTTATCTATAAAACAATTGGCTGCGGTTATTACTTACAAGCGAAATGCATGGGGTAACGATACCGGTGATGTTATTCAGCCTAGTGAGATTCAAGCAGCACTTGATGCCGACGTGGAGGCTAACTAATGAGTAGCATAGCAGAACAACCAAACGCCAATGAAGCGCATCATGCTCATCATCCAGCTAAAGGCTTTAAGCGCTGGCTTTATACAACAAATCATAAAGATATTGGCAGTTTATATTTAATATTTTCGTTGACCATGTTTTTAATTGGTGGCGCCATGGCTATGGTGATCAGGGCCGAATTATTTCAGCCAGGGTTGCAGTTGGTCGATCCCCACTTTTTTAATCAAATGACTACAGTTCACGGTTTAATAATGGTGTTTGGCGCCGTTATGCCTGCCTTTACGGGATTAGCCAATTGGATGATACCGTTAATGATAGGTGCGCCAGATATGGCATTACCTAGAATGAATAACTGGAGCTTTTGGATCTTACCTTTCGCATTCTTAATTTTGCTTGCTTCTTTATTTATGCCTGGAGGAGGTCCTGCTTTTGGCTGGACCTTCTATGCTCCGCTTTCAACCACATACAGTAACGACAATACTGCCTTGTTTGTATTTGCGGTGCACATAATGGGTATTAGCTCAATTATGGGTGCTATTAATGTGGTTGTGACTATAGTTAATTTGCGTGCACCTGGCATGACGTGGATGAAACTTCCCCTGTTTGTATGGACATGGCTAATAACGGCATTTTTACTCATTGCTGTTATGCCCGTTTTGGCAGGGGCGGTGACCATGGTTTTAACCGATAAATATTTTGCGACTAGCTTTTTTGACGCTGCCGGCGGTGGCGATCCGGTGATGTTCCAGCATATATTTTGGTTTTTTGGTCACCCCGAAGTTTACATCATGATTTTGCCAGCGTTTGGTATCATTTCAACCATAGTGCCTACTTTTTCGCGTAAAAAGCTATTTGGCTATGCATCTATGGTTTATGCCACGTCATCTATAGCATTACTAAGCTTTATTGTGTGGGCGCATCACATGTTTACCACCGGTATGCCGGTAGCTGCAGAGCTATTTTTTATGTACTCCACAATGCTGATATCGGTACCTACCGGCGTGAAAGTATTTAATTGGGTAGCCACCATGTGGCGCGGTTCTATTAGCTTTGAAGTCCCTATGATGTTCAGTATTGCTTTTATAGTGCTGTTCACATTAGGTGGTTTTTCAGGGTTGATGCTTGCTATTACTCCCGCTGATTTTCAATACCACGACACTTATTTTGTAGTGGCTCATTTTCATTATGTATTAGTGACAGGGGCGGTATTTTCAATCATGGCCGGTGCTTATTACTGGCTGCCAAAATGGACTGGCAATATGTTTAATATCACGCTGGCTAAGTGGCATTTTTGGTTGTCGTTAGTCAGTGTAAATGTGCTGTTTTTTCCAATGCATTTTGTGGGTTTGGCTGGTATGCCTCGTCGTATTCCTGATTATGCACTGCAATTTGCAGACTTCAACGCAATTATAAGTATTGGTGGTTTTGCATTTGGTTTATCTCAGCTGTTGTTTGTAGTGGTTGTCTTTAAATGTGCAAGAGGCGGCGAAAAAGTCCCTGCAAAAGTATGGGATGGCGCTGAAGGGTTAGAGTGGGAAGTTGAATCCCCTGCGCCTTACCATACCTTTTCAACACCACCGGAAATTAAATAATGACCCACGCACCGCTCCTTAAACGCTTGATTATTATCAGCATAGGTATGTTTGCGTTTGCGTTTGCCTTAGTGCCGTTATACGACGTGTTTTGTGACTTAACCGGGCTAAATGGTAAGCCATCGTTAGAGCAAGCGCAGCAAAGTAGCGTGATTGAGCAAACAAGGGACGTTAGCGTGAGTTTTACAACTCATGCACAAAGCGGTGCACCTTTTGAGGTGAAATCAAAAGAGTACAGTGTGGTTGTGAAACCCGGAGAAATGCGAGAAGTCGTTTTTAGCGCAAAAAATAGTAGTGAACTCGATAAAGTTATGCAGGCAGTACCGTCTGTTTCACCAGGCAAAGCGGCAAAATATTTACACAAAATGGCCTGCTTTTGCTTTGATCAACAACCCCTAAAAGCGGGGGAAGAGCTCGAATTTAAATTGCTTTTTTATGTTGATACAGCGCTTCCAAGTGATGTTGAAGAGCTAACTTTGTCTTACACCGTATTTGATATTAGTGAGCAACTAGTTGCCAGTAATAACTAGCAACAAACACTAGTGCGAAACTAGGAGCAAGTAAAATGAATCAAGAACATGAGCATTATTACGTACCAGAGCAAAGCCCGTGGCCCATTGTAGGAGCGGTTGCGTTGTTTTTTATCGCCGTAGGCGCAGGCTTAACAGTTATGGAAGTTGGCAAGGAAGGGGGGAGCGGTGTTTATTTACTTTATGCCGGTATAGCCGTTCTTTTATATATGTTATTTGGCTGGTTTAAAAATGTTATTCACGAGTCAGGCCAAGGGTTGTACTCAGCACAAATGGATCGTTCTTTTCGACAAGGCATGAGCTGGTTCATTTTTTCTGAGGTTATGTTTTTTATGGCCTTTTTTGGTGCGTTATTTTATGCACGTATGATTTCGGTGCCCTGGTTGGGGGGCGCGGGTAACAATGCTATGACTAATGAAGTGTTGTGGCCTACCTTTGAAGCTATGTGGCCTTTGGTTGTTACACCTTCCGGTGACACAACCCAAGCTATGGGGTGGCAAGGCCTACCATTAATCAATACGTTAATTTTAATCGCTTCATCGGTCACGTTACATTTTGCCCATGTTGCAATGGAAAACAACAAACGTAAACCACTGAAAGTGTTTTTAGGACTTACGGTGTTATTAGGCGTGTGCTTTTTAGCATTGCAGGTAGAGGAATACGTTCATGCATACAATGACTTAAATTTAACATTAGATGCCGGTGTGTACGGTAATACATTCTTTTTGCTTACAGGCTTTCATGGCATGCATGTCACACTCGGAGCCATACTTTTATTTGTTATTTTAATACGAATATTAAAAGGTCATTTTACCAAAGAAAAGCACTTTGCGTTTCAAGCTGCTGCTTGGTATTGGCATTTTGTTGATGTGGTATGGCTGTGTTTATTTGTGTTTGTATATGTGCTGTAACGTTGATCGGCGAGCTATTTGCCTTTATATAACCAAGCTTAACTGCTGCGATTGCGACCACTAATACAACAACCGAAAACAACACTCGGCGTCCTAAAAAGTGAGACATAGGTCGCCCGTTTGTTTTCCCAGACACCATAATAAATAGCGCTCTAAATAAGTTAAAAAGTATAAACATTAACAACAGTACAATAATAATTTTAATAATCACTGAGTTGACCCTTTATGCAAGTAGTTTTAAGGCACAAACAAAAGCTTAGTTCAATAATCACAATTTGCATGGTTGTGGTTGTCGTGCTGGTATGTGTGCGCCTAGGTTTTTGGCAATTAGAACGAGGTGAAAAAAAACAGCAACAGCTCACTGCTATTGCTCAAATACAAACTCATGGTGTTATGAGTTGGTCGCAGTTGCTTAATTTACCAAAGCAGTGGAATAAAACCGGTGTACTAGTCGAGCTTAAAGGGACACTTTTAAGCGAACATTACTGGTTGTTAGATAATCAAGTATATAACGGACAAGTGGGTTACGACCTACTCGCCCTGTTAAAACCAAATAATGATATGCGTGCAGTATTGGTTAATTTAGGTTGGGTGAGAGCCCCGCTATCACGGGATATTTTACCTGCAGTAGTTATGCCCCAAGGTGAGTTTACGGTCAAAGCACAAATTAAAGAGAATAACCTCAGTAGTTTTACCCTAGAAGATAAGACCTCGAGTGGTGATTTGCCCAAACGCATTCAATCAATCGACTTAAGCTTTATACAATCACACACTAATTTCCCATTGGTTAACTTTATGGCTTACCGCCAAGGTGAGGGTGATGAAATTGCGATACCGCATTACGAAGCGGTTGTAATGAGCCCACAAAAACATAACGCCTATGCGGTGCAGTGGTTTTTAATCGCCTTTGCATGTGTTGTTGTAGCCATTTTTGCGAGTAAAAAAAGGAATAAAAATGAAAAATAAACCCCTTTTATTGTTTGTAACCTGTTGTGCTATCCCTTTGTTTTTAGCCTATAGCGCGCTCAAATTCGATTGGTTACCTAGTGCGGTTACAAATCACGGTGAATTTCTAAATGAAGAGATAAAACTAGAAAACTGGCAACAAAATAATCCTAAACAATGGACTATAGCACTTAATTATTCGAGTGAGTGCAGTGCGTCATGTAACGAGCAACTTGAGGCGCTTAATAATTTGTATATAGCGCTTGGTAAAAATCAAGGAAAGGTAGATATGGCTGTTATGGGAAGTCCTTCACAAGCTGACTTACCGTGGAAAAAAATGGCCCAGCAAGCAAGCTTGACCCCCGCAAGTTTGTATTTAATTGATCATATGGGGCTTGTGGTACTTGAGTACCCATACAAAGCAAAGCCTCAAGAAAACCGCTTAGTTCAAAAAGGGCTATTAAAGGATTTAAAAAAACTACTTAATTATTCTCGTTCAAGCTAATCCGTTTAGTGTGAGGTTAAAGATGTACAAAAATTATAAGAATTGGGTTTTATTGACCGGACTTTTTGCTTTAGTTGTTGTTGCACTGGGTGCATACACTCGTTTGAGTGATGCAGGGCTGGGTTGCCCAGATTGGCCCGGGTGTTATGGCTTTTTAACGGTTCCTAAACATGAAGCTGATATTGCTTTAGCAACACAAAGCTACCCTGATATGGTGTTTGAAAAAGCAAAAGCCTGGAAAGAAATGATTCATAGGTATTTTGCGGGCACCTTAGGATTGATGATTTTAGCGCTGTTTATTGTTGCTTTTTTAAAGCGTCAATTTCCAACTACACCATTAAAGCTCACATCTTTATTGCTATTACTTGTTGTGTTTCAAGCTGCCTTAGGTATGTGGACTGTCACTATGAATCTGCAACCACTTATTGTGATGGGGCATTTATTGGGTGGTTTTAGTATTTTATCGCTAATTACATTGCTGTATTTAAGGTTAACAGCAAAACCCATTATGGGCGGAGATGCGGGGGCTAAGCGGTATTATGGAATAAGTTTGATTGCTCTTTTTGTGCTGATTTTACAAATAGCGCTTGGCGGCTGGCTTGCGGCTAATTACGCAGCACCACACTGTAATGGTTTACCCTTGTGTGATTACGCTCAGCCTTTTTCACTGAGGAGTGTTTTTCAGTTACCGCTTGAGCACAGCAACTACGAGTTTGGTGTGCTTTCACAACAAGCAAGAATGTCTATTCACTTATTACACCGTATTTGGGCATTAGTAACCTGCATAGTTTTGGCGCTTATTATGTGGAAAATTTACAGTCACGCTTACTCTCAAAAAATTAAAAGCTGCGTAATAGCAGTATTGGTTACTTTATTTTGCCAAATTAGCTTAGGACTCATTTTGGTACATTGGCACTTTCCGTTGGGTGTTGCACTGGCGCATAACCTAATGGCTGCCATACTGTTATTAAGTATGGTTAGGTTGTGTTATTACCTAAAATCACGCACATAAAGGAGAAATATAATGGCACTAACAATAAACAAAAAAACAATACAGCCTGCACATACTCAATCACTTAGCTTGCGTGCTTACGATCTATTACAAGATTACTTAGCCATCAGTAAATTTAAAGTGGTGGCGATGTTGGTTTTAACAGCCTGGGTTGGATTAGCATTAGCCCCGGATGTTGGACGTGGAATAGGCGTTCAGATGATTAGTCTATTAGGAATAGGCCTGTTGTCTGCTGCCGCTGCCGTTATTAACCATGTAGTAGATAGCGAAATAGACTCTAAAATGGCAAGAACGCGTCATCGCCCTGTTGCTAAAGGGCGTTTAAGTAAAACACATGCATTAACGTTTGCGGCAAGTATTGGTATTGCTGGTTTCATCATGCTTATGGTGTGGGCTAATACGCTTACAGCAATATTAACGTTATTTGCATTAGTGGGTTATGCCTTCATTTATACGTCATTTTTAAAACGCGCGACACCTCAAAATATAGTAATAGGCGGACTTGCTGGAGCGATGCCGCCATTGCTTGGTTGGGTATCTGAAACAAACCAAATGGCAGCAGCGCCGTGGTTGCTTGTTATGATTATATTTACTTGGACTCCTCCTCATTTTTGGGCTTTAGCCATTGCCCGAAAAAGTGATTACGAGCGTGCAAAAATTCCAATGTTGCCGGTAACCCACGGTATCGACTTTTGTAAAACATGTGTAGTTGCATACTCAGTTTTATTGGCCTTAGTGTGTGTGATGCCATACTTAATTGGTATGTCAGGAGGTATTTATTTAGTGGGTGCTTGTGCGCTAAATAGTGTGTTTATGTACAAAGCCATTAAGTTAAAATTTGCAGCTAATAACGACAAGGCTATGGATTTATTCCGTTTTTCGATAGTGCATTTAATGGTACTCTTCGTGATCTTATTTATAGATAAATGGCTCCCTTTATGAAACGGTTATGGCTTTTAGTAATTGTTGTTTTAAGTTTATTTTTATCAGCGTGCTCAAGTGAAAACGATCCTCAAAATTTAAATGCACTTGTTTATGAAAACGCTAAATCACTTTCGGATTTTACGTTAAAAAATCAGCACGGCGAACCAGTGACAAAAGCGCAATTTAAAGGGCAATGGAATTTAGTGTTTTTAGGATACACAAGTTGTCCCGATATATGCCCGTTAACATTGGCTAAGTTAAACGCAGTTTATAAAGAGCTGGAAGCTGATTACCCATTACAAATATGGTTTGTGTCGGTCGATCCAAACAGAGATACAGCAGAAAAACGAAAACAATATATAGATTACTTTAACCCCAATTTTTTGGCTGTTTCAGGGGAGCACAAAGATCTTTTTCCAGTAGTAAGAGAGCTTGGCCTCATTTACGCAATTAGTGATACAACAAAAGCTGATTATGCGGTTGATCATAGCGCATCAGTTGCGTTGGTTGATGATACAGGAGCGCTAAGAGCTATTTTCAAACCTGAGTTTAAGCAAGGCAGTGTGCCGCTTATTAATTCAACTCAATTAACGCAAGAGTTTAAAGTTATTGCAAACTACTACTAAAAACTGACTTTTTAAATTTTCACGTATTTTAAGGGGGCTTTAGGCTCCCTTTTTTGTTTTTTCATTCCTGTTTATAAATTTATTAAATTTTTTTTTGACCCTTTTATGGCAATTTTAGTAACTAGAGCTAAGCTTTTGTTATGAATTGAAATGAAAGGGATTACACAATTTTAAATGTTAAAACTTCCAAGCGAACTTGTGATTACCCAAGTTGAAACGCTCCACCAAGACTTACTACAAGAACTCAATAGCAACGACGATATAAGTCTTGATATTAGCGATGTAGTGTCTGCAGATACTGCATCTATTCAGCTGTTATGTGCGCTTCAAAAACACTTACTTACCATCCAACACAAAATTATATGGGTCGGCAATAGTGCAGCATTAGCACATACCATTAATCAGCTTGGCTTAGGTCATTATTTAACAATCGAAAGAAATAGTTAGAGGTTTATATGAAAAAAATCTTAGCAGTTGATGATTCAGCATCAATGCGTCAGATGGTGAGCTTTACCTTAAAAACCGCAGGCTTTGATGTAACAGAGGCCAAAGACGGCAGTGAGGCATTGGCTATTGCTAAGCAGCAAGGTTTTGATGCGGTTATTTCAGATGTAAACATGCCTATTATGGATGGCATTACATTAATCCGAGAGCTACGTACGTTACCTGATTATAAATTTACGCCACTACTTATGCTTACAACCGAGTCGGGCTTAGAAAAAAAGGTAGAAGGTAAAGCGGCTGGTGCAACAGGCTGGATAGTAAAGCCATTTAATCCTGAGCAGTTACTAGCGGTGATTAAAAAGGTTATTCGTTAGTCAAGGAGCGCAAAGTGAGTATAGATTTAAGTCAATTTTTTGAAGTTTTCTTTGAAGAGAGTTTTGAAGGCCTCGATACCATGGAAGCTGAGCTTTTAAACTTAGTACCCGGTGAGGAAGACTTAGAAACTATTAACACTATTTTTAGAGCCGCTCATTCAATAAAAGGGGGGAGTGGGACATTTGGTTTTTCATCGGTGTCTGATTTTACTCATGTACTTGAAACCTTACTGGACCAAATTCGTCAAGGCGAGCGCACCCTGACAACCGAGCACGTTAATTTATTACTTAAAGCGGTTGATTGCCTTCGTTCGTTACTGGCTGGATTGCAGGCAGAGCAAGAGCCCGACTTAACTGAAGCCGATACACTACGAGCACAATTTGAAGAAGTGCTAGGAATAAATAGCACAACGCAAGAGTCCAGCATTCAAACGTCTGATAGTCAGTCTGATAGCGATACATATCAAATAGACTTTAAGCCTCATCATCACTTATTTAAAACAGGTAATGAACCACTCATTATGATTAGTGAGCTTGAGCAGTTAGGCGAGTTAGATACCACCGTTTTTTATGATGAAGTCCCTGAAATAACCAATTTGAGTAGTGATGAGTGCTTTTTACATTGGCGTTTTTTCTTAAATACCAGCCATGGTGAAAGCGCAATTAAAGAGGTGTTCGAATGGGTTGAAGATGATGCTGATATTACCATTGAATTGTGTGGCGGCCTGTTTACTGATGAGTTACCCACTCCTGAAAATGACAGCAGTACAGTAGCTCAAGAGCCATTAATCCAAGAACTAGTGCCGAAGCAGGCGGAACAAGCTAAGCCTATAAAGCCAACTTCTGCTAATACTAATAAAAAATCAACAACACCCGAGTCGACTTCTATTCGCGTTGGGATTGATAAAGTTGACTCATTAATAAACATGGTGGGTGAGCTTGTTATTACCCAAGCCATGCTTAATCAACTTAGCGAGCAAGACATTACGCCAGCAACAATTACGGCATTGCAAGAAGGTTTAGCGCAACTTGCGCACAATACTCGCGATTTACAAGAAAACGTAATGCGTATCCGCATGTTGCCAATTAATTTTGTATTTAGCCGTTTCCCACGTTTGGTGCGCGACATTGCGCAAAAGCTAAATAAACAGGTTGAATTAAAGCTGATAGGCGAGCAAACCGAATTAGACAAAACCGTGATGGAAAAAATTTCTGATCCTATGGTTCATTTGGTTAGAAACTCATTAGATCATGGCCTAGAAACGGTTGAGAAAAGACTGCAAGCCGGAAAAGATCCAGTAGGAACGGTCACTTTAAATGCATTTCACCAAGGCGGAAATATTGTTATTGAAATAATGGATGATGGGCAAGGGCTAAACACTAAAAAAATTCAAGAAAAAGCCATTGCTAATGGACTGATCTCTGCCGACAACCACCTTAGCAATGAGGAAATAAACGAGCTTATATTTATGCCTGGTTTTTCCACTATGGATGAAGTGAGTGACTTATCTGGCCGTGGTGTTGGTATGGATGTAGTTAAGCGTAATATTCAGTCATTAAATGGCTCTGTAGAGGTTACATCCGCGCCAGGTGTAGGATCAACGTTTACAATTAGATTACCACTTACACTGGCTATTTTAGATGGCCAATTAGTTAAAGTGGCCCAGCATACCTATATTATTCCGCTTATTTCTATTGTTGAATCGCTGCAAATTGATATTGCCAAAGTAAGCCGTGTAGGCAAAAACCTAGACGTACTTAGATTGCGTGATGAATACATTCCAATTTTAAGACTCTACGATATTTTTAATCATGATAACGCCATTGAGTCTCTTGATAAAACCCTGCTTGTTGTTGTAGAAACCGACAACCAAAAAGTGGGTTTATTGGTAGATGACCTCCTATCGCAACAACAGGTTGTTATTAAAAGTTTAGAGGCAAATTACCAAAAAGTAGATGGTATATCCGGTGCGACTATTTTGGGCGATGGACGGGTTTCATTGATAGTTGATATAAGCGGGTTGATAAAGCTTTCAGGATTAAAAAAGCCGGGCAGCCAAGAGTTAAGTATTGAGTCGCAAGTTGCTTTGGAGGCGTTATGATTTCGGAGCTAAATCTGCAGCAGCAAAAGGGCGTGAAACAATTTTTAACATTCATTATGGCTGATGAAGAGTACGGCGTAGATATTTTAACTGTGCAAGAAATTCGTAGTTGGGAAGAGATAACCGTTTTACCCAATGCTCCCGAATTTGTAAAAGGCGTTATAAATTTGCGTGGCACCATAGTGCCGATTATTGATTTAAGGCTGCGATTTGGCTTGCCCAGTATAGAGTATGGTCCGCTTACAGTGGTAATTGTAGTAAAAATAGAGTTTGAGCACGACAGTAAAATTATTGGTATTACCGTTGATGCCGTTTCTGAGGTTTACAGTATTTCAGAGCAAGATGCCAAAGCGGTACCAAGTATTTCAGAGACAAATAACGACGATTATGTGGCAGGGTTAGTTAACGTGGGTGAAAAAATGGTGGCGTTAATCGACTTGCAAAAAACAATGAATATTTAGAGTCAGTATTTGCTAAATAAAGTAAAAATAACTTAAAGGTGGTGATGAGCATGGGATGGTTTAGAAATCCAAAACAGTCTGAATCAAATAATGATTTAATTGTAAGCGCATTAAATAAGTCATTAGCTGTGATTGAGTTTGAGCCAAGCGGTAAAATAATTACCGCTAATGCTAATTTTCTTCGCGTAATGGAATATCAACTAGAAGAGATTCAAGGCCAGCATCACTCTTTATTTGTTGATAACACTGAGGCCCAAGGGAGTGACTACACACATTTTTGGGTACGATTAAACAGCGGCGAGTTTATATCTCAAGAATTTAGGCGTTTTACCAAAAGTGGTAAGGAGGTTTGGATTCAGGCCACTTATAACCCAATTATAAACTCCCAGGGGCAAGTTATTAAGGTTGTAAAATTTGCGACGGATATAACACCACAAAAACTCGCTGCTGCAGAGGCAAGAGGGCAAATTAATGCAATTAGTAAATCTCAAGCAGTAATAGAGTTTAATTTAGACGGCACTATTGTTGATGCAAACGATAACTTTTTAAATACGTTGGGGTACCAGCTTAACGACATTATAGGGCAGCACCACCGATTATTTGTTACACCTGAACACGCAAATAGTGATGAATATAAAGCTTTTTGGGCTAAATTAGGGCGCGGTGAATTTGACTCGGGTGAATATTTAAGAATAGGAAAACAAGGTCAGGAAGTTTGGATTCAGGCCTCTTATAACCCAATCTATGATATGAATGGCAAGCCATTTAAAGTAATTAAATACGCATCAGACATAACAGCTCAAAAAGAGTTAGAAAAATCTTCGCGTAAAACTGCAGACTTAGCCAGCGCCTTAAAAGTATGCCAAGCAAATGTGATGATTGCAGACCAAGACCTCAATATTGTATTCGTAAACGAACGCGTGCAAGACATGTTAAAAGCGCGTGAAAAAGACCTACAAACCGTATTGCCACAATTTTCTGTTGATAATTTAATAGGTACTTGTGTTGATGATTTTCATAAGAAGCCGTCACACCAACGAGATTTATTAAAAAATTTAGATAAACCTTATAAAGCAGAGCTGCGTTTAGCGGGGCTTATTTTTACATTAATAGCGACGCCATGGTACAGCCAAGAAGGAAAGAAACTCGGTACCATTGTTGAGTGGGACGATATTACTGAAAAGGTTGCTAAAGCTGACGCAGAGCGTGCCATAGCACAAGAAAACCTTCGTGTGCGCCAAGCACTTGATACTGTCGCGACTAATACCATGATTGCAGATTCATCAAATGTCATTGTGTACATGAATAAAGCTGTTAGAAATATGATGCGTATTGCTGAAAATGACCTTCGAAAAGACTTACCTAATTTTGATAGCAAAAATCTACTTAATCAAAATATTGATGTATTTCATAAAAACCCAGCGCACCAACAAAACCTATTAGCAACGTTAAAAGATACTTACAGCACGCAAATAAAGGTTGGTGGACGCACATTTGGTTTGGTTGCAAACCCAATAATAACCCCAGAGCAAGAGAGAATTGGCACCGTTGTAGAGTGGGAAGATAGAACCGCAGAAGTTGCAATAGAAAGAGAAA
This sequence comes from Pseudoalteromonas sp. ECSMB14103, assembly GCF_000813065.1. Taxonomy (NCBI): domain Bacteria; kingdom Pseudomonadati; phylum Pseudomonadota; class Gammaproteobacteria; order Alteromonadales; family Pseudoalteromonadaceae; genus Pseudoalteromonas; species Pseudoalteromonas sp. ECSMB14103. The sequence continues at coordinate 42,746 of NZ_JWGY01000013.1, forward strand.
TAGCGCAATTAGTGAGCGCTGCAGGAGAGGGAGACCTTGATAAGCGTGTAATGGAAGAGGGTAAAGAGGGGTTCTTTTTACGCTTGGCACAAGGGTTAAACAGTTTAGTTAAAATTGTTGACGATGCGGTCGCAGATACTGGCAATATGCTAGATGCCTTGGCAACCGGTGACTTATCTAAGCGAATTGAAAAAGAATACAAAGGCTCGTTTGATAAATTAAAACGCGACGCAAACACCACGGCAGATAAATTAACGGAGGTTATTAATCGTATAAGTTCATCAGCAACCTTAGTAGCCAGTGGCGCAGAAGAAATTTCTCAGGGGAACGCAGATTTAAGTCAGCGCACGGAAGAGCAAGCATCATCATTGGAAGAAACCGCCTCAAGTATGGAAGAAATGACGAGTACAGTCCGTCAAAATGCAGACAATGCTAAAGTGGCAAATACACTCGCAGAAGAAACATGCGATAAAGCGATTCAAGGTGGTGAAGTGGTTAATCGTGCTGTGACGAGTATGTCGGCAATTAATGAATCGAGTAAAAAGATTGCTGACATCATTGGTGTGATTGACGAAATTGCATTTCAAACTAACTTACTTGCACTTAATGCGGCCGTTGAAGCAGCTAGAGCGGGAGAGCAAGGGCGTGGCTTTGCGGTTGTTGCAGGCGAAGTACGTAATTTAGCTCAGCGCTCAGCAGGGGCCGCTAAAGAAATTAAAGAGCTGATAAGAGATAGTGTAGGTAAAGTAGCAGATGGCTCTCAGCTTGTTAATGAATCAGGTGCAACGCTTAAAGAAATTGTGGTGTCGGTACAAAAAGTGACGCAAATGATTTCAGATATTACAGAGGCATCTGAAGAGCAGAGTGCAGGTATAGAGCAAGTAAATAAAGCTATATCTCAAATGGATGAAATGACCCAGCAAAACGCAGCCTTAGTTGAAGAAGCATCGGCTGCAGGTGAGTCAATGGCTGAGCAAGCAAATGAAATGCGCAGACTCCTTAATTTCTTTTCACTGGGTCAGCAAGACATGGCTATTATGTCGCCCACAATGAATACCCCAAGTTTAGCTCACAAATCACAAAGTAACGCAGTACAAAGCAAGCCAAGAGGCGATAATTTTATTGATTCGGCAGACGAGTGGGAAGAATTTTAATTATTTGATTACAGGCCTTATTGGAAAAGCGCTCAATAAGGCCACACTCACTACTATGTATGAGAGCTGCTAATGAAAGAGTTTCTGTGTACCGATCGCGATTTTAAAGACATTGCCAATTTAGTTTACAACGCTTGCGGTATTGTATTAGGCGATCATAAACGTGAAATGGTGTACTCACGTTTAGCAAGGCGGATAAGAGCGCTAAAATTAAACGACTTTAAAGCCTACTTAGCCTACTTAGATACGCATAAAGACCAAGAGTTTGATGCGTTTATAAATGCAATTACCACTAATTTAACGTCTTTTTTTCGTGAAGTTCATCATTTTGAATTTATTAAATCTGAGCTTATACCTAACTTAATAAAGGCGAACAAAGATACCAAGCGGGTCAGAATATGGTCTGCAGGCTGCTCAACAGGAGAAGAGCCCTACAGCTTAGCAATGACGCTAAATAATGCATTTCCAAGTAATTGGGATGTAAAGATTTTAGCCACCGATTTAGATTCTAACGTGTTAGAAAAAGCGCAAAAAGGTGTGTATACCGCGGCAAACGTAAATGGCTTAGATGCCACTCATCTAAAGCGTTGGTTTTTAAAAAGTAAAGATGGCGAACACTATAAAGTGAAAAACACGCTGCGTGAGCGTATTTCTTTTAAGCGCTTAAACCTATTGCAAGACTGGCCAATGAAAGGGCCGTTTGATCTTATTTTATGCCGCAACGTGGTTATTTATTTTGATAAAGAAACGAAAGATCATTTATTTAAACGCTATGCAAATATTCTAAGCGATCACGGTTACTTATTTTTAGGTCACTCAGAGAGTATGGGTAAAGAGCACTCAAATTATAAAAATTTAGGGAAAACTATGTATCAATTGAGAGCACATGCAGGCTGAATTTAAAAGTGTTTTGCCCAGCTTTGAACACATTAAGCGTTACTGGGATTCAGGAAGAAATCATATTGTTGCCAAAGTGCTCCCAGGGGAGTTTTATGTATCTAAAAATAATGAATTGATTTCAACGGTACTTGGCTCATGTATTGCGGCCTGTGTTTACGATGAAGTGTTAGGTATTGGTGGGATGAATCATTTTATGCTGCCGATACAAAAAGGCGTAGAGCTTAAAAGTGCACACGGCTTAAACTGCCGTTATGGTAATTGGGCTATGGAATACCTGATTAATGAAGTATTAAAAAACGGTGCGTCTCGTCATAATTTAAAAATTAAGCTATTTGGTGGCGGAAAAATAATTAGTGCGATGACAGATATTGGGCTGGGTAATATTAGTTTTGCTACCGCCTATGTTAAAGAAGAAGCGTTAAATCTAGTGGCCCATGATATGGGCGGCCCGTGGCCTAGAAAAATATTTTTTCATCCACAAACGGGTAAAGTGTATATGAAAAAACTTAAAAAATTACATAACGACACCATTGAAAAGCGCGAAGTACGTTACTTGCAAAACCTTAAAAAGCAAGAAGTGGTATCGAATATAGAGTTGTTTTAGGAGTCGCTATGATAAATGTATTAATAATCGATGACTCCCCTTTAATTAGAGGGTTGCTTACAGAAATACTGCAACAAGCTAACGACATTAACGTAGTGGGCTGTGCTGAAGATCCATACCAAGCACGCGAAATGATTAAAAAACTTAATCCCGATGTACTTACCTTAGACGTAGAAATGCCAAAAATGGATGGGATTAGCTTTTTAAAAAACCTAATGCGCCTAAGGCCTATGCCCGTGGTTATGATTTCTACGCTTACACAGAAGGGGTCGCCCATTACATTAGAGGCGTTAGAGCTAGGTGCTGTGGATTTTATTGCTAAGCCAACAAGTAACGTAAGAGCTCAACTAAATAATTATGCGTCATTGGTTCAACAAAAAGTAAGAATTGCGGCCGGTGCAAGAATACGCAGCTTTAAAAAAACGCCACCCGATACAAAACCTATAAGTTCAGAGACTGAATTTTTATTAAATAAAGTGATTGCAATTGGTGCATCTACCGGGGGTACCGAGGCAATAAAAGAAGTACTAATAAAAATGCCAGTTAATTGCCCTCCTATTGTAATTACTCAGCATATTCCTCCCGTATTTAGTGCCTCGTTTGCTGAGCGTATGGATAGAACATGCTTAATTAATGTGAAAGAGGCACAACATGGCGACAAGCTAAGCCCAGGTTGGGCTTATATTGCCCCCGGCGGGCTTCATTTAAGCGTAAAAAAGCGAGGAATTGCTTTGTATTGCCAGCTCGACGATGGTGAGCCTGTAAATCGGCATAAACCAGCCGTTGACGTACTATTTGATTCGCTTGTAAATTGTGGATCAAAAAATATAGTGGCAGCAATACTTACAGGTATGGGCGCTGATGGGGCTAAAGGACTGTTAGCACTGAAGCAAAACGGTGCATACACGTTAGCGCAAGATGAATACTCATCAGTTGTGTGGGGAATGCCTAAAGCCGCCATTGATTTAAATGCAGCCAATGAAGTGGCTGCACTTGATAAAATGGCTGAGCGATTATTAAGCCAAGCAGTTAAACCTAACTAAATAGAAAGCTCAAATTTATTGAATAACCCAAGGCTGAGAAAACCAATAATAGCTGTTCGGTTTTTTAATTGAAGGCGCTGTACAATTAAAGCGTGAACGGCCTTTGTTCAGTTTTTTAGGTGATGTTACCTCTACCGTATTATCAGTCACCCAGTTCAAGTTTGCTTTGCCTATACCCGATACATAACAAGCTAGTTGAGACTTGCTAAAATCATCAACTTCAAACCCAATGGTTAACGCAGGTGGGTTTTGCGTTGTTACGCTATTTTCATAGCTTAATTGAGTAATATTAAATGCCTGAGAATTCAATTTGGTTGCCAGTGTTTTTATGTCGCTATAAACGCCAGATGCAGGAAAGCGAGGTAATCGACTAAAGTTAGCGTGTTTATTTAGAGCACCAGAATGCTGGCCAATGCCTATATAGCCAAGCTCTGTCACTAAAGCTTGTAACTCGTTATCAAACTCTCCGTAGGGGTAAGCTAAATATTTATAGTTGTGGCCTATCTCTTCTTTTATACGTTGTTGTGAATGAACAATATCTTGGGTGATACGTTTTTTCCATTGCGTGTTAGTTTCACCGTCAAGTTTTACATGTAAATAGTCATGCTGTGCGGTGTGGTTACTTATAAGTGCGCCTTTTTTACTCAGTTCTTTAAGTTTATCCCAACCCATCACATAGCGTTTACCTTCGTCTATGAGCTTAGGGTTAACAAAAATTGTGTATGGATAGCCAAACTTTTCGAGTATTGGAGCAGCTTGATCATAATTATTGTTGTAACCATCATCAAACGTGATGGCGACGGTTTTATCAGGTAAGGTATGGCCTTGTTTTAAAGCATCAAGTAGTTCATTTAAGGCAATAACATTAAAATCATTATTTTTTAAATAGTTTAGATGCTCTGTAAACGTTTCTTCGCTCACACTAGTGACCGCCGGCAGGGTTTCACTTACATGGTGGTACTGTAAAATAACACCTGCATGAGCACGTAAAGATAACCCAATAAGAGTCAATAAAACTAAATGAAACAATTTCTTATACATAATAAAGCACACCATAAAAGCTTGCTGTTGTTAGCAGGACCAATGATATTATCAAATATCACCGTGCCACTGTTAGGAATAGTTGATACCGCGGTCATTGGCCATTTAGGCAGTGCTCATTATTTGGCTGGTATTGCGTTGGGCTCAGCTGTTATCTCCATTTTATTTTGGCTCGCGGGTTTTTTAAGAATGAGCACGACCGGCATGGTTGCCCAAGCCTATGGCCAAAATGACTTAACCCAGTTAGCTGCTTTACTAAAACGAAGCCTATTACTTGCCAGCATAGTGGCATTATTTCTTATTGCTATGTCTCCTTTAATAAAACACGCAATAGCATTTTTATCAGACGCTAATAATGCCGTGCTAAGCGAGGCCTATACTTATTTTAGTATTCGAATTTTTAGCGCGCCAGCGGCACTATGTAACTTGGTTTTATTGGGTTGGATGTTAGGCGTTCATTATGGACGAGGGCCATTTTACTTATTGTTGGTAACAAATAGTGTAAATATTGTGCTTGATATTTATTTTGTTGTTTTTTTAGATTGGGCTGTAGCAGGCGCGGCATGGGCATCGTTAATCGCTGATTATACTGCGCTGGTATTCGCGCTGTTTTTAGTGACTAAACTCGCAAAAAAACAAGGTGTAGTGTTAAGTACTCCGCACTGGTTTAGCTTTAAAAAAATGGCAGGGTTATTGAGTTTAAATCGCGACATTTTCATTCGCTCTTTAATACTTCAGTTGTGTTTTAGCTTTATGACTTTTTATGGCGCGCGTATTGGCGAAACAACCCTTGCAGCGAACGCAGTATTACTAAACTTTTTAATGTTAGTCAGCTTTGCACTGGATGGCATAGCTTACGCAAGTGAGGCTAAAGTAGGCCAAGCTAAAGGTCAGCAAAGTGTAAGTAAAATACAGCTGTGGGTAAAAATAAGTGTATTTTGGGGAATATTATTTGGTGTGATTTATAGCGTGTTTTTTGCTGTGTTTGGCGCTTATATAATTACGCTATTAACCAACGTACCTGAGGTTATTAATGAGGCTAAGCAATATTTACCATGGGTAATTGCTTTGCCATTATTAGCAATGAGCTGCTTTTTATTTGATGGTGTATTTGTTGGTTTAACGCGCGCTAAAGATATGCGAAATAGTATGTTGCTATCGGCAGCTATTGGGTTTTTTGGTGTATTTTGGGTATTTAATGATTGGCAAAATAATGGGCTATGGCTTGCGATGAGCTGCTTTATGCTAATGCGTGGAGTTACATTAATAATAAAATATCAAACGCTTAAAGCTAATAATCAGCTGCTAGATTAAGGCTTATTTCCACAGATCAGGATCGTGATGTTTGGGCCCTATTTCTTTTATTACTTGCGAAAAGCGGTTGGCAAAAATGCCACTGTAGCCCCAAAAAGCAAAAAATAGCGCAGGTATTAAAATTAAAACGCCAATAATTTGCAAACTGTAATGACTATAGTAACCCGCAAAAATAAAAATCACGGCTAGCACAAACAGTGCTACGCCGCGAAAAAACCGCTTTAAACTCAGCTTAGGGTTGCTCCCTAAGCGGTATATAAGAGGCTTTAGCATTTACTTGGCTTAATAGTAAGAGTGCTCGCCAGCTTCGTGATCAGTAATATCTGCAACACCTGTGATCTCGTCAAACTTAGCTATCATTTCTTTTTCGATGCCTTCTTTTAACGTTACATCGATCATAGAACACCCATTACAACCGCCACCAAACTGAAGCACTGCAACGCCAGCAGCTGTAATCTCTACTAGGCTTACTTGGCCGCCATGGTTAGCTAGTTGTGGGTTTACTTCTGTTTCAAGCATGTGCTGAACACGTTCGTTTAATGATGCATCATCACCAATTTTACGTGCTTTTGCATTAGGTGCTTTAAGCGTTAGCTGAGTACCCATTTTGTCGGTAACAAAATCAATTTCAGCTTCTTCTAAAAAAGGAGCACTTTCAGCATCAACAACGGCATCAAAACCGTTAAAATTTAAGCGAATATCGTTGTCTTCAACGGCGTCTTCTGGACAATAAGAAACACCACACTCGGCTTGTGATGTACCAGGGTTTACAACAAAAACGCGAATATTGGTCTGTTGTGATTGATCTGCTAATAGTTTAGCAAAATGTGCTTGTGCTGTTTCGGAAATAGAAATCATAAAAACGGCTTTATACCTGACTAAATTACTCGGATACTGCATATCATACTCCGCTCATCGTGTTGCGGCTAGTGTTGAGCGTAAAAAGTTGGCATCTATTTTAAGCAATGCTAGCGTGCAATTAACAAACATTTTTAGAGTGATCTATATGCGTTTATTAATAACAATAGTGGTGGTAATGCTGAGCTTTTCAAGTGTAGCAAAACCGCTTTCATACTATTTTGAAGACGATGTTGTATTCGACCCAGCCATTCCCACGCCCGAAGAAGTATTGGGTTATCAAGTAGGTGAGTGGCATGTAAGGCACGACCAACTCGTGCGCTACATGGAAGTACTTGCTCAAAAGAGCAACAGAATAAACTTTGAGATAATTGGCCGCACACATGAGCAACGACCACTGGTAATGCTGACGGTTACAGCGCCAAATAAATTAACTCAAATAGAGCAAATACGCCAAGCGCACTTGGCTCGTTTGGGTAATAACAGCAAAAAAGCAAACGATGAACCTGCAGTTGTGTGGATGGGCTACAGTGTGCACGGTAACGAATCATCGGGAAGCAATGCATCGCTTTTAACGGCTTATTACTTAGCTGCAGCACAAGGTGATGAAATAAATAACCTATTAAACAATACCGTTATTTTGCTCGACCCATCATTAAACCCCGACGGACTTGCACGTTTTGCTAATTGGGCAAACAGTAACCGCGGCATGAATTTGTCATCAGATCCTAAAACTCGTGAGCATACCGAAAACTGGCCAAGCAGCCGCACTAATCATTATTGGTTTGACTTAAACCGAGATTGGCTATTACTACAGCACCCTGAGTCGCGTGCGCGTATTGCAAAATTTCATCAGTGGAAACCAAATGTACTTACCGACTTTCATGAAATGGGCCCAAACAGCAGCTACTTTTTTCAGCCGGGTATTCCAAGTAGAAAGCACCCAATTACGCCAATTGAAAACGTAACATTAACCAAAGCAATTGCTAATTATCATGCCAAAACATTGGATGAAAATAATGCACTGTATTTTACAGAAGAAAGCTTTGACGATTTTTACTACGGTAAAGGTTCAACTTACCCAGATGTGAACGGGGGTGTAGGTATTTTGTTTGAGCAAGCAAGCTCTCGAGGCCATATACAAGAGACCATTAATGGCCCTTTAACGTTTCCATTTACTATAAAAAATCAGTTACTAACGAGCTTATCTACCTTTAAAGCGGCGGTTGAAAACCGTCAAGCATTGCTTGACTACCAAGCTAAATTTTATGATCAAGCCGCAGAGCTTGCAGGTGACGAAAACTTTGCAGGTTATGTTGTTGAAGGTGCAAAAGACAGCACCCGAATTACTGACTTTTTAGCGCTATTAGAGCAACATAAAATAAAGGCATTTGAACTTACTAAACCACTAAAAGCAGGTGGCATAAACTTTACTACCAACAGCTATTATGTGCCTTTAGCGCAGCCTCAATATCGTTTAGTTAAAGCGATATTTAGCGAGCAAAAAAACTTTGCAGACAATACATTCTACGATGTATCTGGTTGGACATTAGCGCATGCATTTAATCTACCCTTTGCAAAAGTAAAAAGTAACTGGGGGCTAGACGTTGCAGATACTCCTTGGAATAAAGCACCTAAAGCACCCCTAACAAGTTTAGAATCAGCGTATGCATTTGGTTTTGCATGGGACGACTACTTAGCGCCTAAAATGCTAAATACATTATTAAAGCAAGGTATAAAAGCACGCGTGGCATTGAGCGCCTTAACGGCAAAATCGAGCGCGGGCGACATAAATTTTGAGCCAGGGAGTATTATTATTCCGGCTGGTTTACAAACACAGCAAAACTGGATTACTTTGTTAAACAGTGCGCAAAGTGAATTTGGTATTGCCATAAAACCTATTACAACGGGCTTAACCAGTAAAGGTGCTGATTTAGGTTCACGCTCTATGGCAGTTGTTAAAGCCCCCAAGGTTTTACTTATTGGCGGCCAAGGCACTAGCCAGTACGAAGTAGGTGAAGTGTGGTATTACCTAGATAGGTTTGTAGGTGTTGCACCCACAATTGTTGAAATGACGCGTTTAAGTTCACTTGAGCTCAGTGATTATAGCCATATTGTGTTGGCCCACGGCAATTACAATAGCTTAACAGATGCAGAAAAAGTAGCGATTAAAAGCTGGGTAAGAAAAGGCGGTGTTATTTGGGGCCACAAAGGCGGCGCTAAATTTTTAGTCGACCAGCAACTACTTAAAGCAAATTATTTATCGCGACAGGATTTAGCTGGTGCTTTCAAAACTGAAGGCCTAAGCTATGGCGATAAAGATCATCTAGCGGGGCGTCAGCGTATTGCTGGGGCTATTTTTAACACTAGTGTGGATTTAACGCACCCATTAACTTTCTCACTCACGCGCGACACCTTACCGGTATTTAAAAACAGTACATGGTTACTTGAAGCGTCAGATGCCGCTTTTGTAAATGTACTAACCTACACAAAACGCCCGTTGTTAGCTGGCTTTACTGACTCTGTAAATGTAGAACAAGTAGCTGAAGGCGCTGGTTTAATAGCACATTCGTACGGACGCGGCAGTGTTATTGCTATGACTGACAACCCCGTATTTAGAGGTTACTGGTATGGTACAAGTCGATTGCTTAGCAATGCACTGTTTTTAGGCCATACATTCCGCGCAAGTGGTCAGTAACATAAATTAACTAAATTGGCGTTAAACAGGTTGTGAATGCCCACACTTGTTTAGCGCCGGCTTTCTTTAAAGCCTGAGTTGCTGCATTTAATGTTGCGCCGGTTGTCATAATGTCATCAACAATAGCGACTGTTTTACCGCTCATATCTTCAGTACATATAAATGCATTGGTTAGATTTTTAATACGTTTTGCTTTAGTGAGCTGCGATTGCGCATGGGTTTTTTTATTACGGATAAGCGCATTATTTAAAACAACGCGAGAGCACAAACAAGGGTGCCATACTTGGCTTACTTGATTAAAACCTCGCTTTAAAAATCGGCTTTCATGCAAAGGTAAAATTATAAATAGATCAGGGGATTGCGTACTACATGTAAAAAACGCATCGAGCTGTTTTTGTACAATTTGTTGAAGTGTTTTTTTGTAATGTATTTGGTTACTAAATTTAAGTTGGGTTAGCCACTGCTCAAATGGAGGGCGGTAAAAAGCGCAAGCAAATAACCTGTCAAATTCGCAGTTAGGAAACATATCAACAATATCAGGTCGGTGAAGTAAATTTGGGTGTTTAGTTACATCTAGTAATGCTAAATCTTCTAAGCAATATTCGCATAAACCTAGGCTTGCACTTACAGGGCTTTTGCACTGTACGCAATACGACGGGAACAGCCAGTTAAACAGACCTTTCATGAGATAGTGCCTTCCATTGCAATCATCTTTTTAAACGTTATTATGAGCCTAAGTTTGGTTAAGAATATGCAAATATGCAAAAAGAGTTAGTACTTTTACATGGTTGGGGAATGAATCAAGGCGTTTGGCAACTCATAAAGCCAGAGCTTGAAAACTTATATACAGGACAAGTGTGTAGCCTTGATTTACCTGGGTTTGGTAATAGCGCAACCACATTACCAACCCCGTATAATTTGCATGATGCCGCTATGCAATTAAGCCAACAGTTAAAACCTCATTCTATTTTAATGGGGTGGTCTTTAGGTGGTTTGTTTGCTCTATACATTGCAAAGCATTGGCCTGAAAAAGTAGCGAAGGTTATTTTAGTCGCATCGACACCTTATTTTGCAGAGCAGGGTGAATGGCCGGGAATTAGTGAAAAAGTACTAACTCAGTTTAAGGACCAATTGGTTAATCATAGAGAAAAAACCATTGAACGCTTTTTGGCTATTCAGGCTATGGGAAGTGAGTCAGCGAGAGATGACATAAAGCAGCTTAAACAATTGCTAAATCAATATTCAGCACCTAACAGTGAGGCGTTAACCGCCGGTTTAGATATTTTACAAAATGATGATTTACGCGATTTATTTGCAACGTGTCCGGTAAAAATTATGGGTGTATTTGGTCGCTTAGATGCATTAGTGCCGTTTAAAGCAATAGCTAAAATGTCAGTACTAAATACTGAGTTTGAATACCAAGTAATAGATAAAGCATCTCATGCTCCGTTTATTTCTCACAAAAATGAGTTTTTATCTATCGTTAAATCAATGCTTTAAAAATGCGACGATAATTGCGCCCCGTAAAGCTTTATTTTGAGCACAAACTGAGCGATAATTAAACAATATTTAAGTGGTGGAGGTTTACCATGTCAATCGGATCTGTATTTAATAATGGTGTTGAAGGGTTTAACCGTGCAAGCCAAGGTATTGAAAAGGCCAGCGCAGAAATCAACCGTGCCAGTATAGAACAGCAAGACGATGCGCAACTTGCACAACAGCGACAGTTAGTTGCAGCAACGCCGGATGAAGCCGTAACAGCACCGGTTGCTCAGCCTGCGCGTATTGACGAATCACTTGTTAACCTAAAAGTTGAAGAATTTAACGCTAAAGCTAATGCGCAAACAATTCAAACAGCTGATGACGTACTTGGTACGTTAGTCGACATTAAAGTGTAATTTAATGAATATTGTCACGCCATTTCCATCAATTAATATAAACACAGCCAATGTTTATACGGAAACAGCTCGTCGTGACAATCAACTGCGGGAAGTCATTCCTGCTCCTTCTGCAAATAGCGCAAGTAATACCGAAACCAAAGCGCAAAGCGATGCTGAAAAAGCCAAATTACCAGGTAATAATGAGGGTGCAACGTATAGTGCATCGGGTAAGTTAGTTGACGAAAAAGTGGTTCAAGCGCGCGACGATGAAAACGCCGAGAACCCAGAGGAGTCTGAAGAGCAAAAAGCGCAGCAACAAGAGTCTGAGCAAGAACAGCAAGTTTTAGAGCAAGAGCAGCAGCAAATAAAAGAGCTAAAAGCGCGCGATACTGAAGTGCGTATTCACGAACAAGCGCATGCTTCTGTAGGCGGTAAATATGCGGGTTCGCCAAGTTACGAATATCAACGTGGCCCTGACGGCACTAACTATGCAGTGGGCGGCGAGGTACAAATTGACGTTGCTGAAATTCCAGGTGATCCCCAAGCAACCATAGAAAAAATGCAAACGGTTAGAGCCGCAGCCCTAGCTCCTGCCGAGCCTTCGGGTGCTGACCGATCAATAGCGGCGGACGCGACTCAAAAGCTGGTAGCAGCTCAGGCTGAACTTGCAGCGCCTCAAAATGATGAAGACGACAGCGCTGAAAACAATAGCAAAGCGTCATTTACAAGCAGTGAAACGCAAGAAACTAAAACGGCAGAAAGTGAAGAGCAAACACGAGATGCAGACGTGGAAGCACGCGCAGGACGAATTGCTAATTTTTATCAAATGGCAACTTCGCCATCCACACAAAGTGGTTTTTCAGCAATCTCTTAGCAATAGCCTGAACACCGAATATTAAACTCTCCTCAATAAATTGCTTTTAATGCTTACTGATTTGAATAAAAAAACCGCTTTCGCGGTTTTTTTATTTTAAAGCGTAGAGCACTTTCCGATTTTTACTTAAAAGCTAAACATGCTAAATGGCCTGCTATTTTTTTACTTTGGCATTCGCAAATGCATCAGCAAACGCGTTACCCATAACCGCATTACCGCTATCACGTTTAGGTTTAGCAGCTTTTGGTTGCGCATTGTTAGTGCGCGGCTGTTGTTTTTGTGCAGCAGGGGCTGGCTTGTTGCTGGTGTCTATTTCGTCGTTTAAACGCATGGTAAAGCTAATACGTTTACGCGAAGCATCAACCTCCACTACTTTAACTTTTACAATGTCGCCCGCTTTAACTACTTCGCGAGGATCAGATATAAACTTATTCGTAATCGCCGAAATATGCACTAACCCATCTTGGTGAACACCTACATCTACAAACGCACCAAAGTTAGCAACATTCGATACAACACCTTCTAAAATCATACCTGGTTTTAGGTCACTTATTTTCTCTACACCTGCTTTAAACTCAGCTGTTTTAAACTCTGGACGTGGATCGCGACCCGGCTTATCAAGCTCAGTAATAATATCGGTAACCGTAGGTAAACCAAATTTTTCGTTGGTGTAGTCGTTAGCAACGAGCTTGTTTAAAAATTCGCTATTACCAATTAATGTGGTTACTTCTGCGTTGTTTTTTTCGCAAATTTGCTTAACAACAGGGTAGGCTTCAGGGTGAACTGATGAGTTATCAAGTGGGTCGCTGCCATTGTTAATTCGTAAGAAACCAGCAGCTTGTTCAAATGCTTTTTGCCCTAAGCGTTCTACTTTTTTTAGCTCACTACGTTTTGCAAATGATCCATTGGAATCGCGGTAATTTACAATGTTTTGCGCTAAGGTTTTGTTTAATCCTGATACGCGTGTAAGTAAAGGAACCGACGCCATATTTAAATCAACACCTACCGAGTTTACACAGTCTTCAACAACGGCTGTAAGTGTTTGTCCGAGTTGGCTTTGCGACACATCGTGTTGATATTGCCCTACACCAATTGATTTAGGCTCTATTTTAACAAGTTCAGCAAGAGGATCCTGCAAGCGACGTGCAATCGATACCGCGCCACGTAATGACACATCTAAGTCAGGAAATTCGTTAGCTGCAAATTCAGATGCTGAGTAAACCGACGCGCCAGCTTCGCTCACCATAATTTTATTAAGTTTTAACTCGGTATTTGCTTTCATTAGCTCAGCAACCAATTTGTCTGACTCGCGCGACGCTGTACCGTTACCAATGGCAATAAGTTCTACTTTGTGTTGGCGGCAAAGTTGCTCTAGTGTACGCAGCGATTTATCCCAATGGTTTTGCGGGGCATGAGGGAAAATAGTTTGCGTAGTTAGCAGTTTACCTGTGCTGTCTACAACAGCAATTTTGCAACCGGTACGTAAACCGGGATCAAGTCCAAGTGTTGTGCGTGGGCCTGCAGGTGCCGCCATTAGTAAGTCTTTTAAGTTTTTAGCAAATACATCAATAGCGCCTGCTTCTGCTTTTTCGCGCATGGCTGCAAAAAACTCGTTTTCTAAGTGTAAACCTAGCTTAATTTTCCAAGCCCATTGCACCACGTTTAAAAGCCAAGTACTCGCTGTTTGGTCGGTAATATTTAAGCGGTAGTGCTGTGCAATCATATTTGCACAAAGTTGAGCAGGGTTTTCAGAACTTGGTTCAGGGTTTACATTTAATTGAAGTATGCCTTCGTTGCGAGCTCGCAGCATAGCTAATGCACGATGCGAAGGTACTTTAGTAAGTAGCTCCTGATGATCGAAGTAATCGCGATATTTAGTGCCCGCTTGTTCTTGACCTTTAATTACCGTGCTTTGTATTGCACCGTTTTGGCTTATGTGACTTCTTAATTTAGCGAGTAATTTTGCATCTTCGGAAAAACGCTCCATTAAAATAAATTTAGCACCATCAAGCACGGCTTTTGTGTCATTAAAGCCTTTATCAGCATTAATGTACTGCTCAGCGTGTTGCTCAGGATTTAAACTCGCGTCGGTAAATAACGCATCGGCTAGGGGCTCTATGCCTGCTTCTATGGCTATTTGGCCTTTGGTGCGGCGTTTTGCTTTATATGGAAGATATAAATCTTCGAGTTCTGTTTTACTTTGCGCGCTAGTGATATCGGCTTTGAGCTCTGCGGTAAGCTTCTTTTGAGATTCGATAGTCGACAAAATAAAGCTACGACGCTCTTCAAGTTCTCGAAGGTAAGATAAACGCTGCTCTAGCAAGCGCAATTGAGTGTCATCTAAACCGCCGGTGACTTCTTTTCTGTAGCGGGCAATAAAGGGAACAGTTGCGCCTTCATCAAGTAATTTTGTTGCAGCAACAACTTGTTGTTGTTGTGCATTTAGCTCACTGGCTAAACGTGCAGAGATATCGCTCATGCAAAAACCTTTTTAAACAAAAAATAAGACCAGAAATAAATATCTGGGTCGGCTAATTGCTTGAATAATATCACATGAAGTTGTAATAAAAAGCTCTTAAAGCAAGCTATTTAACTTGCTTTAAGACGGTTGCTTTGGTTGAGATAGTTAAGCGATAAAACAACCTCTAATGAGGGTGGTCTACGCTTTCAAGTACGTCGCTAAACGAAGTGGCAATTGGGCTAATGTGCAGCGGAATATGTAATGTTTTAGCAATTTGGCGAGCAGAAATTAATCCACATATTTCGTTGTTGGCTGTTGTTACTAATAAAAACATCGCCCCTTGATGCTCCATTGTTTGTAAAGCATCGCCCACACAGGCATAACTTAAGCTTTGCATGCTGACACCCATTAGCTGGTTTATTGGGGTCATTACATGGCGAAGGCTCACTTCATTTCGCGGTGTATTTAAACGTTGAGCAATAATAGTAATTTTAGCACTTTGTAAATCAGCACTTGAAACAATACCTATTAGCTTGTGGTCGTCATCCATTACTAATACAAAGTCAGACTGCTGGCTGCTCGTTTGTTTTAGGGCATCAGCGATTGTTGTTTCGTGCTGTGCTCGAACAGGTTTTTTTTGTGTAAAGTTATTCACCATTTTTAAAGCGGGTGAGGCCAAATCGATTAACGGTTGATTGTCAGCAAATGATTTTGCAATAACACCATGAGAGATATTTTGGGTACGTAATTCTTTAAAGTTAGACATAATATCCACCTATTAGTTAAAAATTTAATTAAATTGAAAGTAATAAATTAAATTAAATAACAGGGGGCCCACGTTGGTACGCAGTGCTAAACGGTCTGCTAAAAGATGAACTCTTGTAAAAAGAGTGAGCGCCTTTAGGGAGTGGTTGAGCTGCCTTAAAGGAAGTGACATCAACAAATGAATCTTCGTCAAAGTCAGGAGTTGCCTGATCGGGAATATCTAAGGCAATTAAATTATTTAAAACGGTTGGGTGTTCAAGGTTGGTGTTTTGGTTGCTGGCATGCAAAGTCAAACTCACACTCATAAAAAGTGCAAACAATACGGCATTACTAAATATGCGCTGTACTACGTTTGACATAACCATTACAACCTTTGCTAATCTCACATTAAAATTATGTGCGAGCTATTTATATATAGCCTAATGAGATAATTTAAACAATCAAAAGTTAATATGATCTGAATCAAATACTACTTAGCCGTTTTTTGATACTCAATTGAGTTTATGTACCATTCTTTTTTTCCCTGCGGTGTCATTACTTCAAAATCGTCATCAACTTGTTTTTTAATAAGCGCCCGAGCCATGGGTGAGTCGATAGAAATATAGTCTTTTCTGTCGTAAATTTCGTCTGGGCCCACAATTCTGAACTTTTTTATGTCGCCTTGCTCATTTTCTATTTCGACCCACGCACCAAAAAATACTTTTCCGTCTTGTACAGGGGAGTAATCAATAATATTTAAATCGGGAATACGCTTTCGCAAATAGCGAACACGTCGGTCTATTTGGCGCAGCAGTCGCTTATTATATTGATAGTCGGCGTTTTCAGAACGATCGCCTAAGCTTGCTGCCCAGCTGACTATTTTTGTTACTTCAGGGCGTTTTACATTCCACAGGTGGTCGTGTTCTTGTTGCAGTTGCAAGTAGCCTTCACGGGTAATTAAATTTGTTTTCATCGACTTTTAATTATTAGCTCTAATGATGGGCACGGTAATAAACTTAGAAAAATTTGTCGAGCTTAAAGTGTTTAAAGCAGCCATTATTGTTGTTTGAAATGTTCAGTAACAATCTAAGGCCGTAATTAGTTTTTGATTATTTGGTTTTTCATTTATATTAATACTTAATTGGATATAAAAATAAGAAACAGGTAATGGGACACGAAACGACAAAAGTATTGGTTGTAGACGACGATATGCGCTTACGCAGCTTATTGGAGCGTTATTTAGTAGAGCAAGGTTTTATTGTAAGAACCGCCGCAAACTCAGAGCAAATGGACCGGCTTTTAGAGCGCGAAAACTTTCACTTAATGGTACTCGACTTAATGCTTCCCGGTGAAGATGGCTTATCTATTTGCCGTAGGTTACGCCAAAAAGAAAACGAAATCCCTATTGTTATGCTCACCGCTAAAGGCGACGAAGTCGATCGCATCATAGGTTTAGAGCTTGGCGCAGATGATTACATTCCAAAGCCATTTAATCCTCGTGAGTTACTTGCGCGCATTAAAGCCATATTACGCCGCCGCGCTAAAGAAGTGCCAGGTGCGCCCGCCGCAGAAGAAAACCTAATTGCCTTTGGTAAATTTACACTTAATTTAGCCACTCGTGAAATGAGCGAAGGCGATAAAACAATATCGCTAACCAGTGGCGAGTTTGCCGTACTTAAAGCGCTTGTGTCACACCCAAGAGAGCCGCTTAGCCGCGATAAACTCATGAACTTAGCGCGTGGTCGAGATTACAGTGCTCTAGAGCGCAGTATTGATGTGCAAGTGTCGCGCCTTCGCCGCATGATTGAAATTGATGCGGCTAACCCGCGTTATATTCAAACTGTGTGGGGCTTAGGGTACGTGTTTGTTCCTGACGGTGAAAAGTAGTTTTTATGGGATTTTTTCCACGTAGCGCGTTTGGGCAAACTGTATTTTTGGTGGCGGCGTTATTACTTATAAACCAAGTTGTGTCTTATGTAACAGTCAGTTTATATGTTGTAAAACCGACCATAGAGCAAGTGAACTTAATGCTTGCTAAGCAAGTTAAAACTGTTTTTATTGACTGGGAAGACGGTATAGAAATAAACGACGACTTATCAGAAAAGTTTTTTGAAATAACCGGTATTGATGTCATGACCCAGCGCGAAGCCATGCGCCAAGGGCTTGGTCAAACCCGTGAATACCCGATGCTTTCACGTAGTATGTCTGCGCAGTTAAATGGCTCGGCGCGGGTGCGTATTACGCAAACTGGCCCACTCGTTTATTGGATAGAGGCTCCGCAAGCGCCTGGCTACTGGGTTAAAATTCCGCTTTCAGGGTATCAAGAAAACAACCTCGAATTTTTAACGTTTTACTTATCAAGTATCGGCTTTTTAAGTGTTTTAGGTGGTTGGTTATTTGCGCGGCACTTAAACCGCCCGCTTAAAGCACTGCAACAAGCCGCTGTAAAAGTGGGTAAAGGCGATTTTAGCACCAAGCTAGAAGAGGAAGGCTCTACTGAAGTAATAGAAGTAACGCGTGCGTTTAACCAAATGTCGCGCGGTATAGCGGCCCTTGAAAACGACCGCCGCTTACTTATGGCAGGTGTGTCTCACGATTTACGCACACCACTTACTCGCATTCGTTTAGCAACCGAGATGATGAGCGACCAAGACGAGTATCTTCGCGAAGGGATTATTTACGATATTGAAGATATGAACGGTATTATCGATCAATTTATTGAATATTTACGTCACCACAAACGCGAAGAACTCAGTTGTGAAGATATAAACGCGTTAGTGGGTGAGGTCGTTAATTGCGAGTTAAAGCATCAGCGCTCTATTACCTTTAAAAGTAACCCAAGTATAGAGAGTATTCCGCTCAGCAGTGTGGCTATAAAGCGTGTTGTAACTAACATGATTGAAAATGCCATTCGTTATTCTGACGGCGATATAGAGGTACTTAGTTATTATAACTCCAATAAAAAATACGTGGTCATCGCTGTAAACGATAATGGCCCAGGTATTCCTGAAAGTGAATTAGAGTCGGTATTTGAACCGTTTAAGCAAGGTGATGCTGCACGAGGCAGTGAGGGCAGTGGCCTAGGCCTTGCTATTATTAAGCGCATTGTTGATATGCACGACGGCAAAGTAAAACTAGAAAACCGGCCTGAAGGCGGCTTAAGTGCACAAATTTACCTGCCTATAAAAATACAAAACTCTGCACAGTAACCTGTGCAGAGTTTGCTATTTGTAACGCTTAAATATCTGTAAAACTGATATAACCGTGAAGCCTAAAGTGCTTTAAAGCGGATGGCAGTGCCGCCGCTTGTTGCTAGTTTTAAAGTTAGCTTATCGTTTGCACTAACTACGCGCTTTTCGATATCTAAATCATACGGCCTGTTTTTCCATTCGGCGTTTTTGCCGTCTTGGTATATGTGCGCTTCAAACTTTTTACCCTTTTCTAAAAAGTCGAGTTTTACCTCAATGGTGCGGGCTTTTTCGTCAGTCACTGCACCTAAGTACCAATCGTTTCCTGAGTATTTATCGCGTTTTCGTTCTTTACGAGCGAATACAATAAAGTCGCCCACCTCGCCATCAAGCGCAATACTCTGCTGCCAATCGGTTGGTACATCTTGAATAAACTGAAAAGCATCAGGTTTAGCTAAGTAGTTTTTAGGTAGGTCGGCAGCCATTTGAATCGGGCTATACAGCACAACATAAAGTGCAAGTTGCTTGACAAGCGTTGTTTGTGGGCGGTTTGTATCATCGCCTAAGCCATTAAAGCCCATATCAAATATACCGGGAGTAAAGTCCATTGGCCCTGCCAGCATACGGGTAAACGCAAGCATAGGGATATGCTCTGGCGGGTTAGGCGGTGTGCCCCATGCATTAAACTCTTGCCCACGTGCGCCTTCGCGCGCAATCCAGTTGGGGTAGGTACGGCGCAGGCCAGTGTCTTTTATAGGTTCGTGAGTGTTAATACTAATTTTATGTTTAGCAGCGAGCTTTACGTTATAAAGGTATTCGTTAACCATAAATTGGCCATCGTGCCACTCATGGCGGGCAATGCCGTTTTCATCTATGCGTTTTATGTTTCCGCCATCGGCCACATAGCCCGTTTTAACTTGGCTTACGTTTGACTTTTCGTAAAGGGCAAAGGCATCTTTCATTTGATTGCGATAGTTAGTTACGTTGCCTGAGGTTTCGTGGTGGCCAATTAACTGCACCCCTTTTTGCTTACCGTAGCGGGTAAGCTCCTCAATATCAAAGTCGTCGTAGGGTTGTGTAAAGCTAAACACATCGCCATTAAAAAACCAGTCGCCATCCCAGCCTATGTTCCATCCTTCTACTAGCACGCCGTCAAAGCCATATTCTGCGGCAAAGTCCATGTAGTATTTGGTTGTTTGAGTTGTAGCACCGTGTTTTTCACCACTTCCCCATGTTTGCGTATTTATGTGCATACCCCACCAAATACCGACGTATTTACCCGGTTTTACCCACGAAACATCACCTAATTTGTTTGGCTCATTAAGGTTTAAAATAATATCGGAGTTAATCAGGTCGACCGCTTTGCTGCCTATTTGAATAGTACGCCAAGGTGTATTAAATGCGCCTTGCTTTTTTACTGCAATGCCGTCAGACCACGGTGTTAAATCGGCTTGAAAAACACCTGGTCGACGCTGGTTAAGGGTCATACCTGCATAATCGACAAGGGCTGCTTCGTGAATGCTAACGTGTACGCCCTCTTTATTTTTAAATGTAAAAGGGGTGTGTACTAAGGGAGCGTCGTTAACTGGGGTGGTGTTATAAACATATTCGTAACGGTTCCAGCCTCGGGCTGGGATCCACCACGCTGTTGCACTTTGGCTGTCGGCAATGGCAAATTCGGTAAGTTCTTTTGTGATTTCTATATTTTCAAAACCGGGTTGTTTAGGTATTTCGTACCTAAACCCTATACCGTTGTTAAACGCTCTAAATTTAACGGTAAATACGCCGCCTTGTGGTTTTTTAAATGTAACAGCAACTTCGTTATGATTGTCGGTAACGGTTTGTCGCTCGCCCCAGGGTTGTTGCCACTGGGTGTTTTGTGTGTTTTGTTGTGTGTGGGTTATTTTAAAACCTTCGCTAAAGGGGGCTTGTTGTTTAAATTTAAAACCAAGCGCGGAGCTATTAATAACCGGTTTGTTTTTAAAGTCGATTGAATAGCTTGGGGTCGTTAATTCGTCAGAAATAGTTATTTTAATATTGCCGTTGGGCGATTGTAATGTGGCTGTTTGTGCAAAACAGCTGCCCGAAAAAGCGAAAAGCAAAAGTGCTGATGTTCTCATTTAAGAGATCCTTACTGTGTCAGTGTGACTTATCAGAATAAAGGCTGTTGTTAACAAATACGAATATCTACATACGTATTCATTTATCAATAAAATAGAAAGAAATAAGTCACCTAATAGGTCTATACTGTAAATAATTTGAAAAATAAGAATAGTAAGATGATGTTCAAATATTTAACGTTAATTATTGTCATGTTATTAACTTGGCAGGCAAAAGCGGTTTCTATCACTGTTAACAATAATAAAAACGAGCCTATGGCTAATGCCGTGGTGTGGCTGACTTCTGAGGTGCTTTCTAGTCAATCCAGCCAAGTAGATACGCTTTATTCTATGGTGCAAAAAGATAGGGAGTTTACGCCGCGCATTTTAGTTGTACCACAAAATGCAAAAGTGGAATTTCCAAACGCCGATTCAATTTTGCATCATGTGTATTCGTTTTCTGAGGCAAAAACGTTTGAATTAAAGTTATATAAGGAACAACCCAAGGCGCCATTAGTGTTTGATCAAACCGGTGTTGTTGAGTTGGGATGTAACATTCATGACTGGATGCTTGGTTATATTGTGGTTGTTGATAGCCCTATTTTTGATATTACCGATAACAGCGGACATGTAAATTTAACCGTAGAGCCAGGTGAGTACACACTTAATGTTTGGCATTCAGGGTTTGGCGATATAAGCCATGTTGAGTCTAAAAAAGTCACCATAGGGCAAGCTCCATTTATATATAAAATTAAACAAGCGATAACTGAGCAGTTTGATTTTGCTACGGATGAATTTGATGATTATTAACCACATGCTCAAATATGCGGTTGTTAGTGGTGTGCTTTTATTTAGCGCGTCAATCAGTGCACAGGTTAAGGGGCTGCTACAAGTGCGTGCAGTTCAAGGTGATGCGCTAAAAAGTTTTCAAGACGGAGGCACCGGCTTATACCGACACGATGCTAAAAACGATAGCGTTTTATTATCGCAAGGTATTATTGACGTGCGCGCCGATTTAGCAACAAGTTGGTCTGCTCATGGGGTGTTAAACGTTAATCAGGACCCTGATGTAGGTTTAGGCTTAACACAAGCCTATTTTACATATAAACCATTAACTAGTAGCGCTTATAAGTGGCATGTACGAGTGGGTGGGTTTTATCCGCTAATGTCGTTAGAGAACCCAGATATTGGCTGGACATCTCCTTACAACTATACCAATTCAGCAATTAATAGTTGGATTGGTGAAGAGCTTAGAACCGTTGGCGCAGAGGTAACAATAAAACGCCCCGCTAAACGTTTTAATAGCCCGCATAGTTTTAGTTTAGTGGGTGCAACATTTAAAGGTAACGACCCTACAGGCACGTTACTATCTTGGCGTGGCTTTGCCATGCACGACAGGCAAACTACATTTAACGAAGGTATTAGGTTTGCACCCGTTGCAGCACTTAGCGAATATGCATTGCGTTGGCAGGCAAATCAGGTTTTACCATTTGAAGAAGTTGATGGGCGCTTTGGTTATTACCTTGGTGTTCACTGGGATTATTTAAAACAATCACAATTTAGAGTTTATTATTACGACAATAATGGCGATCCAACTAAACTGAACATTAGCTCAGGACAATATGCATGGAATACACGTTTTACCAGTGCTGCATGGTTATATAAATTTAATAATAAAACGCGTTTTATAACACAGGTACTAAGCGGTAAAACCGAAATGGGGCATAGCAAATTAATAGATAACGACTTTTATAGCCATTATTTAATGCTAAGCCATAAAGAAGGTAAGCATAGAGTATCGTTGCGGTACGATTACTTTAAAGTAACCGATAACGACACGACGGTATTTGACCCAAATGCAAGCAATGGCGAAGGGGTAACAGCCTCTTGGCGTTACGCGCTTAGCAAACATGGTCAAATTGGTATTGAAGGCTCAGCACTAAAAAGTTTTGTAGACAATAGAGCTGCAATGGGGCTGCAGCAGCGAGCTTCGCAGCAGCAAGTAATGATTAACACGCAATGGAAGTTTTAGGTTTTATCAACCTACTGCAATTTTAGGTTTAATTTGTAAGAGGCGTTTAGGGCCTTGCAGGGTGATAAAATGAATTTGCATAGTATTCGCGTTAAAGTGTCGTTTCCTATTGTTGTATTAGGACTTGCCATACTCTCGTTAATTGTGGGGTATACCTACTTAATAACCTTACAAAAAAATGCACTTGATGTGCAGTCTGAAAAGTTTATTAAGGCGCTGTCTCTTGCTTTAAACGCAGACCGCGACCTATACCAAGCTAAAGTGGCCGAATTAAATTTAGTAACTCATTCAAAAAATACAGAAAAGTACCAGGCAGAGCACGAAGAAAATGCAATGCAAGTTACTGATAAAATTAATCAGTATTTATCTTTAATGAAAGATTACCCCAGTATAGCTAAAGAGCTAAATGGCTTTGAAAACGACTTTAATGCTTGGCTTGCAGCGTCAAAAAGCTACATGGATGATAAAAATAGCCAAGCTAAACAAACGAATTCAGAGCAAGCATTTGCCACTTTAAGGATTAGGCTTGATAAAGCCGGTGAGCTGGCTGAAAAAACCTCGGAGCAAGAAATCATCACGCTTTCATCCAATATCATTTCAACAAAAATGATGATGCTGACAGTGGTTACTATTATTTTAATTGCAGCGAGTTGGTTTAGTTACAGTGTACCTAAACAACTTACTCGCCAAATTAATTATGTAACTAAGCGTATTAGTGATATTGCCTCAGGAGATGGCGATTTAACTGGCCGAATACAAGTAACGTCTAAAGATGAGTTTTCTGACTTAGCCACCGAATTTAATACTTTTTTAGATAATTTACAGCAATTAATACGCGATATATTAGAGCAATCTAAGGAGTTAAATGGTTTAGGTGTTGAGCTTAGCAAAGTGGCCACCCAAAATAACAGTGTAAACCAAGCCTTGGGGCAAGCGTCGGAATCTATTGTAAGCGCAGTACATGAAATGAGCACTGCTAGCAAAGAGGTTGCAGGGGTTGCACAGCAGTCATCAAGCGAAGCCGATAATTCGTTAAAACTAGCGCAACAAGGGCTTAGTGCGGTGGCTAATTCTAGTTCGCGAATTACCTCTCTTTCTAGCAACATGGAGCAAGCTATGGCGCGCTCTACGGAGCTGCAACAAAGTTCTGACAACATCGCCAAAGTCCTTGAGGTGATTCGTGCCATAGCAGAACAAACAAACTTATTAGCACTTAATGCAGCAATAGAGGCGGCACGTGCTGGCGAATACGGACGAGGCTTTGCGGTTGTGGCTGACGAAGTAAGGACGCTCGCTACGCGCACACAAGATAGTACCAACGATATTCAACAAATGATTGAGTTGTTTGCATCGAGTGTATCGCAGTCGATTAATGCTATAGGTGAGAGTAAGCAATTTGCAGATGATGCTGTGGAGTCGTTTTCGCAAACTAACGATATACTCAATGCTATGCAAAGTTCATCTACTAAAGTAAACGATATGGCTATGCAAACTGCGCAAGCTACCGAAGAGCAAACAACGGTTTCTGATGAAATAAGCCATAACTTATCATCACTTAACGATCAAACCTTAGAGGGTGGGTCGCTTGCGCGCACAACGCAAGATGTATCAAATAAAATGGAGCAGTTAACAGACGAGCTTAATCGATTAGTTAACCGGTTTAAGGTTTAACGTAACAAAAAGGGAGCGTGTAGAGCTCCCTTTTTAGAATATTAACACTGATTATTTTTTATCAAACGCGCGTTTCATAAAGTTAGGTGTTGCTAAAGCCCCATGGTGAATACCACTGTTGTAGTATTCACTTTGCGTTGCAACGTGTGCTGCGCCGTCTTCTCTAAAACCATTAAATGCTTCAGACTTACGAGCAAGTGTTACCGACCATAAACCACTTGGGTAAATAGGCTGTGGAAATGGCAATGTTTGTAAATCGTTAAAACCAACGCTTAACATCGCTTCACGCATTTCAACCAATAGTGGCATATGCATAAGTGGCGATTCACTTTGCTGTACTAAAATACCGCCAGGGCGAAGTGCGTTTAAACAGCTAGTGTAAAATGCATGGTTAAATAGACCTTCACCTGGACCTACTGGGTCAGTACCATCAACAATAACAACGTCGATAGACTCGCCAGCCACTTCGCGCATGTACTTAATGCCATCGTCAAACATAACTGTAGCGCGTGCATCGTTATTAGATTCGCACAGCTCTGGGAAGTATTTTAACGACATTTGTGTGACTACTTCGTCTATATCAATTTGCGTTACGCTTTCTACGCCAGGGTGTTTTAATACTTCACGTAACGTGCCGCAGTCGCCGCCGCCAATAATAACCACATTTTTAGGATTTGGGTGTGCCAAAAGTGCAGGATGGCTGATCATTTCATGATAAAAAAAGTTTTCGCGGGTTGATACCATAGTACAACCGTCGATGATCATTAAATTACCAAAGTCTGTGGTTTCGAACATTTCTACTTTTTGAAAAGGAGACTGTTTTTCATCTAACTTTTTGTTAATGCGTAATGAAAATGCGCTGCCGTCGCGGTCGCTAATTTCAGTAAACCACTTACTTTGATCTAAGTTTGCCATAGTTGCTGATACACTTTTTAGGTTAAGGTAAAAAAAGGGCAATTCTGCCAGTGCTTGGCGGTTTGCTCAATGACATTTTAACTGATTTAGCGAATAAAGTTAGTGAGGAGTGAGTGAAAGTTCAATTTTTGTTAGCCTAGGAGATAGCGACGTATTAAAATGCGCCTTTATACCTAATTGACTAAAGAAGAGTTGCCATGATCTGGGGTTTAGAAACAGCACGTGCTACTTATAATGTTGCTCATTGGAGTGATGGCTATTTTGATATTAATGCACAAGGCGAATTGGTTGCCTACCCCGACGGCGATCAAAGTAAAGCCGCAATCTCTTTAACAGACTTAACAGAGCAATTTAAACAGCAAGGGCTAACACTGCCTGTTTTAGTGCGCTTTACCGACATTTTAAAAAATCGTGTAGATACGCTTACTAATGCTTTTACCAAAGCGCGCAGTAACCGCGAATATAATGGTAAATACACCTGTGTTTATCCTATTAAAGTAAATCAGCAGCGCTCTGTGGTGAGTAAGTTATTGGCGCACCCAAGTGGTTTAGTTGGTCTTGAAGCGGGTTCAAAACCTGAGCTAATGGCTATTTTAGGTGTGGCAAAAGAGCCAATTACCATTGTATGTAACGGCTACAAAGACAGCGAATTTTTACGTTTAGCGTGCATTGGTCAGGCCATGGGGCACAGCGTAAAAATAGTGGTCGAAAAGCTATCAGAGCTAACCACCTTACTTGAAGAAATAGATAACTTAGGCATAGAGCCTGCAATTGGTATTCGCATACGCTTAAATTCGGTGGGTAAAGGTAAGTGGCAAAATACCGGTGGCGAAAAAGGTAAGTTTGGTTTAACTGCAGGGCAAGTATTAAGCGCAGTAGAAGTACTTAAAAAACACAATAAATTACACTTAATGCAAATGGTGCATTTTCATATTGGCTCTCAAATTGCCAATATTCGTGATATACACCGCGCACTTCGTGAGTGTGCGCGTCACTTTGCAGAGTTAACGCAACTAGGCGTACCACTGAATACGGTTGATGTAGGTGGCGGTTTAGGCGTTGATTATGAAGGGTCGGGCTCTCGCAGTGCGTGCTCAATGAACTACACAGTGGAAGAGTACGCCCGCAACGTAGTCAATGCGTTTGCGGAAGTGTGCGACCAACACGATTTAACCCATCCAGCTATTATTACCGAGTCAGGCCGCGCTTTAACAGCCCATCATGCGGTACTCATTACCGATGTGATTGACGTTGAAAAAGCACCTAATCATTTAAACCCTGAGCCACCGCTTGAAAACAGCGTGTTAGTGCTTGATGAAATGTGGCAATGTTTACAGCGTTTGAATCCGCGTATGGCGCTCGAAATTTATCACGATGCGATGCACTTATTTAGCGAAGCACACGATCAGTACGTACACGGTTTAGTAAGCATGCTAGAGTGGGCGAAAATAGAGCAGCTTTACTTTACTATTTTGCATCGCGTGCGTGCGTCGCTTAGCAATAACGCCCGCGCACACCGAGAAGTACTCGACGATTTAAATGAAAAGTTAGCCGATAAACTATTTGTTAATTTTTCACTGTTTCAGTCGTTACCAGATGTGTGGGGTATACAGCAGTTGTTTCCGGTTATGCCTATCGAAAACTTAACGCAACCGCTTACTCAGCGCGCCATTATTCAAGATATTACTTGTGACTCGGATGGGCAAATACGCGAATACGTTGAAGGTGCAGGTATTGAAACCAGCTTGCCAATTCCTGAATATAAGCATGGCGAACAATACCACCTTGCTATGTTTATGGTGGGCGCGTATCAAGAGATTTTAGGCGATTTACATAACCTATTTGGCGATACCGATTCAGTGCATGTTGAGCTAAACGACGACGGCTATGTATTAACCAATGCCATAAAAGGTGATAGCGTTAAGGATGTATTAAAGTTTGTTGATTACGATAGCGCTATTTTAGCCGAAAATTTTGCTTATCAAATTAATAAACTAGATGCCTCAGAGCAGTGTAAAGCGGGTTATTTAGCCGAGCTCAATGCGGGCCTTGAAGGTTATACCTATTTTGAAGATTAATTTTTAAGTATAAATGCGCAGTGTTTAATGCTGCGCACCGTTAAAGGAATAGAAGTAATGTCAGTTATTCGTAGTGTTTTTAGTCTTATTTTTTATGCATTAAACACACTTTTTTGGTTTATACCTATTTTTATTTGTGGCTTATTAAAGCTTATTCCTATTAAACCATTACAAAAGTTATTGAGCTGGATTGCCAAACAGTGCGCCACTATTTGGGTGTCGTTTAATACCTTAAACCAGCGGCTGTTTACACCAACAAAACTTAACGTGACGGGCTTGGATTCTCTTAAACTAAAAGATTGGTATTTGGTGATTGCCAATCATCAAAGCTGGGTAGACATTTTAGTATTACAGCGCGTATTTAATCGTAAAATTCCGTTTTTAAATTTCTTTTTAAAGAAAGAGCTTATTTATGTGCCTATTTTGGGCTTATGTTGGTGGGCGCTCGACTTTCCATTTATGACGCGCACGAGCAAAAGTCAGCTTAAAAAGAACCCTAAATTACGTGGCAAAGACTTAGAAACAACACGTAAAGCCTGCGAAAAATTTAAAGAAATGCCTGTAACGGTAGTTAACTTTGTTGAAGGTACGCGCTTTACACAAAGTAAACATGCAAAACAGCAAAGCCCATTTCCGCATTTATTAAAACCAAAAGCCGGTGGTATTGCCTTTGTTATGCAAGCAATGGGTGAGCAAATTTCTCAAGTAGTGAATGTTACCTTGCATTACCCTGACGGTATTCCTACGTTTATGGATTTTGCTGGCGGAAAAGTAAAGAATATTAATATACACGTGGATGTCATGCCGGTAAGTGATGAGTTAATTGGTGATTACACGGGTGATTCTGAATTTAGAGTTCGTTTTCAAAGCGAGTTAAATCGTTTATGGGAAGAAAAAGAACAAACGTTGCAATCACTTGACGCCCCAACAAGTACAAAATAACACGGTGAGCTTACAGTTATGCTAAAAAAATGGTTACCAAATTGGCTAAATGGCCTAATTGTAGGCTGCGTATTATTTACTAACCTTATAATTTTTGGCGTGTTGGTATTACTTTTGGGATTAGTGAAACTATTACTGCCTATTCATGCTGTTAATCGTTTATTACATAGCGCTTATCGGGGATGGTGTAACGGTAATCGGTTAGGTTTATGGCTAGGTTGCCCAGATATTAAAATTGATGTAAAAGGTGATTTAAACTCAAAAAGTTGGTACTTACTAATTTGTAACCATATGAGTTGGTTAGATATTACGGTGCTTAGTTCTATGCATGCGTTACCCGCTCCTAAGTTTTTTTTGAAAGATGACTTAAAGTATGTGCCATTTATTGGCACAGGTGCGTGGGCGATGGGAATGCCATTTATGAAACGTGTAAGCAAAGCGCAAATAGCTAAAAACCCAAAGCTTAAAGGGTTAGACATAGAGCGCACTAAAAACAGCTGTCGTAACTTTCGTAACCATCCAACAACTATTATCAACTTTGTTGAAGGAACGCGTTATACACCCGCTAAACATGCACAACAGCAAAGCCCGTTTAAGCACTTACTAAAACCAAAAGCAGGTGGAATTGCATTTGCACTTGAGGTACTTGGAACCCAGTTTGATGCTATGTTAAATACAAGTTTGGTCTATAGCGGTAAGTCAGATCATGTGTGCCGCAACTTATTAAAAGGTGAGCTAGACTCTATTCACGTATCAATTAATGTAATGGCTATTACCGATACTATGTTAGGTAGTTACCAAACAGATGAAGCGTTCAAAGCTAACTTTCAACAATATGTGAACGACTTATGGGTTGCAAAAGATAAGCAATTGGCAGGTATTTATGCTCAGCAAGCTATGCCAGATGCACAAATTAGTAAGGAAGCCAAAACACTATGACCAACACCCATATACAAGAGCTAATTGCCCCTTGGTTTGAAAACGTCCCCGACGCTGCTTTTTTTAGTGCACTAACGGCTACCGCCATTGGCATTTGTTCGTTACTTGTTGTGTATTTATTTACTCGCAGGCTTATGTTGCCAGGTATTCAAAAGGTGGTTACTAAGTTATCGCCTGAGCGTATTGGCGCGCTTTCTCCAATGTTAACTAAGCTTAATAAGCGTATTGCTGGGCTACTGTGTTGTGTGTTGTTTTTAGCCACCTTCGATAGTGTATATCCGGTTGGTGAGTTAGCGGCTGAAATACTTAAAACCATAGGGCAAGCCTTATTAATTATTTATACCGGTTTTATTATTAGCAGTATTGTAAGTCTTGCGGCTGCTATTTATAACCAATTAGACTTTGCTCGAGAAGTCCCCATTCAGGGCCTTGTGCAAGTTGTAAAGCTAATTACCTTTATTGTTTGTGGCATTTTAATTGTTAGTATTGTGCTTGAAAAATCACCGACGTATATTCTTTCGGGTTTTGGTGCGATTGCCGCCGTCACTTTATTAGTATTTAAAGATACGATTTTAGGGTTTGTTGCCAGTATACAAATTGCGGCTAACCGATTAGTTACTTATGGTGATTGGATACAAGTTGATAATTATGGCGCCGATGGTGAGGTAATAGACTTAGGCTTAAATACGGTAAAAGTACGTAACTGGGATAACACTATTACGACTATTCCTACGTACATGCTGGTGGCAGGTTCGTTTAAAAACTGGCGTGGTATGCAGGAGTCGGGTGGAAGGCGTATTAAGCGCTCACTCAATATTGATATGAACAGCATTTGCCTAGTAAACGACGAGTTTAGAGCGCAAATAGACGCCGCTATTCCGCTGCACGAGTATATTCGTGTATCGGCATTGCCAGAGCCTATGTCTAATTTAGGGCTGTTTCGTCGTTATGCCGAAGGGTATTTAAAGCAGCATAGTAAAATAAACTCTTCGCTTACTTTAATGGTGCGGGAGCTTCAACCTTTAAACCACGGTTTACCTATTGAGTTTTACTGCTTTAGTGAAGATAAGCGCTGGATTTCTTACGAACATTTGCAAGCCGAAATAATGGATCACTTACTTGCCGTGCTGCCTATTTTTGGATTGCGCGCTTATCAAAGTGTGAGTGGGCAGTTAAGCCCACCAACCAATGCAGGGCAAACTGAAAAGCCCAGTATTAAAGTGCCCAATAATGCTGTGCAAGACCCACACTAATAAATAATATTAATAGCCACCAAATAGGTGGCTTTTTAAGTCGTAGCCATGCAAAAGCTACAACAACTAACCCAATATGTAACCAGCTGTGCACTGCCGATGTCCAAATAGGTGAGTATAAAGCTGCGGCCAAAAAGCCCACAACGGCGGCATTAAGTGCGGCAATTGAACTAGCAAAACGCGGTTTATTAGCCAAGTTAAGCCAGCTTTTTTGAAATGCTAACATCAATAAAAAGCCGGGTGCAAAAATTAATAACGTAGCAACCAGTGCGCCAAATAAAGGCTGCGCAGTATTAAGTTGTGCACCTAAATAAGTAGCAATAGTAAACATAGGGCCAGGGATTGCTTGAGCGCTGGCATAAGCACTTAAAAATTGGTCATCACTCAGCGCAGGTACACCAGCTTGCAGTACGGGTAATACAACGTGCCCACCACCAAACACCATAGCGCCTGCTTGGTAAAAAGGCGCAAATAATGCAAATTCTTTTCCAAGCGGGGCAAAGCTAATAGCCAGTAATAATGCAAATAAGCTCAAAGCAACCCAGTTAATATTACTTTTTGTTTCGGTATTCGTATTTTGATTTGCCTCGCCTAATTTTAATAAAGGCCATATAGCACCAATAGTTGCAGCAATAACTAAAACTGCAATTTGCGTGCTTAACACGGGCAGTAGAACAAGCGCTAAGGTGCTAAACAGTGCAAGTAACTTAAGTACCGCACTTGTGCAAAAGCTTTTAGCCATAGACAGTGTGGCATCAGCTACGATGACCACGGCAAATAGTTTCAAACCTGCAATAATCGCATAGTAAACGGCATCAAATTGGTGTGCACTAATGGCCAGTATCACCATAATTAAAAAAGATGGCAGCGTAAAACCAACAAATGCGGTAATACCACCTAATATCCCTGCGCGTTCAACGCCAATAGCAAAGCTCACTTGGCTCGAACCAGGTCCCGGCAACGCTTGGCTTAAACTAATTAATTGCGCGTAGCGTGTGTTGGTGATCCAATTTAGTGTATCTACAAAGTGGCGCTTAAAATAGCCTAAGTGTGCCGCTGGGCCACCAAAGCTCATGCAGCCAAGTAAAAAAAACTGTCTAAAAATAGCAACTAGCATTGCGCTTGTATCCTTTTTTGATTTCATTAAATTGTCACAAAGGAAGATGACATATTTATTAAAACTCAATTTTTTAGGGTTAATAACAAAATTATAAGGTGATTGTTACGCACTTCATAGTTTGTTCATACAGGTAATTACATACTGTTGCTAAATTCTAAATGAATAGGACATCATCATGACATTATCAAAATCACTTTTAAGCGTTACAGTGGTAGCCGTATTACTTTCAGGTTGCGAAATGAATAACACCGGCAAAGGCGCGGCAATTGGTGCAGCTGCTGGTGGCGTGTTGGGTAAAGCAACAGGTAACCACAAAGACAAGCGTATATTTATTGGTGCTGCTATTGGCGCATTAGCTGGTGCTGCTGTAGGTGACTACATGGATAAGCAAGAAGAAGCGTTTCGTGATGAATTAGCCGGCTCGGGTGTTGAGGTGGTACGTGAAGGCGATAACTTGCGCTTGGTTATGCCCTCTAATATTACGTTTGCAACCGACCAATCATACATTTCAACAGGGTTTAACGATACCCTAAACGCCATTGCTAAAGTTATGAACAAGTATGAGAAAACCTACCTAAGCGTAGAAGGGCATACAGATAGCACAGGGCAAGATAGCTACAACATGAACTTATCGCGCGAACGTGCTCAAAGTGTAAAGGCTTACTTAGCTAACCAAGATATTATGGCAGCACGTATTAGCACTAGCGGCTTTGGTGAAACACGCCCAATTGCCACTAACGATACTGCAAATGGCCGTGCTCAAAACCGCCGTGTAGAAATTCAAATAGTGCCAAACACAGAGGGTTAACGCCTAGCCTGTGCGAATTTCAATCTGTTAAGACCCTAGTCTTTATTAAACTGTAATTCACACAGCTTTTGATACAACGGGTTGCTTGCTACTAATTCTTGGTGAGTGCCCGTTGCAATAATTTCTCCATTTTCCATGACTACAATCATATCTGCGTGGATAACTGTTGCTAGCCTATGCGCAATTATAAGCGTGGTTCTATTTTGCATTAAGTGCTCAAGCGCGGCTTGAACATGGTGCTCGCTTTGCGCATCGAGTGCGCTGGTTGCTTCATCAAGAAGGAGTATTTCTGGGTCTTTTAAAATAGCCCTAGCAAGTACAATACGCTGCTTTTGCCCACCGGATAACCTAACGCCTTGCTCGCCTAAAAAGCTGTTGTACCCTTGTGGTAATTGTTTAATAAATTCATCGGCATGAGCATGTTTTGCAGCAGCGTATACTTGTTCATCAGTGGCGTTTGGATTGCCGTAACGAATGTTATGCATTACATCTGAGCTAAATAAAATAGGGTTTTGTGCCACCATGCCCATTTTGTCGCGCAGAGTGTTTAAAGAGAGCGACTTAATATCAATATCGTGAAATTTTATTGCGCCACTAGCTGGGTCGTAAAAGCGCTGTAGTAGCTCAAATAAGGTTGTTTTACCTGCGCCAGATGGGCCAACAATAGCGACTGTTTGACCTTGCGAAATGCTTAAGCTTATTTTGTTAAGTGCACTGACATCCGGGCGAGACGGATAATTAAAGCTGATATTTTCAAGCGAGATTGCAGGTAAACTTGCGTTATTTTGTAGCTGAGCGTCTTGCGGGTTTTCAGGATTTTCAATTTCACTTTTAACGGCCAGTAATTCAAGTAAACGGGCAGCTGCACCTGCCGCTCTTTGTAGTTCACCGTACACTTCAGCAACCGTTGCCACCGACATTGCCACCATAATAGCGTAAAACACAAACGCACCCAGTTCACCCCCGGTCATAGTGCCTGCCAGTACATCACTGCCGCCAACCCAAAGCATTGCGCTAATGGCACTAAAGGTTAAAAATATTACAGCGGCAATTAAAAACGAGCGCTGTTTAATGCGGCTTTTGGCAACGTTAAAGGCTTTTTCGGTTTCAAGTGCAAAAGCATGTTGCTCTTGTGTTTCGTGGCTATAGCTTTGTACCACTTTAATATTTTGAATGATCTCGCCGGCATAGGTGCTTATATCGGCAATGGCGTCTTGACTAGAGCTTGCAAGTTTACGCACCTTTTTGCCAAATACCATCATCGGCACTAATACCAGCGGCACACACGCAACCACTACGAGCGTAAGCTTTAAGTTGGTAATTAATAACATTACTAAACCGCCAACCAGCATTAACGCGCTACGCAGCGCCATAGAAAACGATGAGCCAATAATTGATTGCAGTAAAGTGGTGTCGGTTGTTAAACGCGACATAAGCTCGCCACTGCGGTTTTCTTCAAAGTAGCTTGGGTGCAAGGTAACAATGCGATTAAACACGGCTTTACGAATATCGTTACTGACTCGCTCGCCAATCCACGACATTAGATAAAAGCGGCTAAAGGTGCCTACAGCCAATAAGCTAATTAAACCAATAAGTACCAATACAGCTTGTTGAAGTTGCGCTTGAGAGCCCGCAATAAAGCCATGATCTATAACAAACTTAACCCCTTGGCCTAACGATAAATTAACGCCAGCCGTTACTAATAAAGCGCCAAGGGCTGCTATAACCATCCATTTATAGGGTTTTATAAATGCAAAAATAGGCAATAAACTGCTAAAGGCAGCTTTTTCGGTTGCGGGGGTACTGTTTGGCATAGTGGATTCTTTTTATAAGTTGAGGTATAGATATGGCATCATTGGATTAAAAATCAATAGCTTTAAAAATCATCAATAAGGAATCGTTATGACAAGCAACATAGTAACAGGCCAATTTACGGTGGCATTAACCCCACTAGATGGCTATGCCAAAGGACAAAACGGCATTAATTTAGGGCGTATGTCGATTGATAAAACATTTACAGGCAAGCTTAATGCTTCTAGCCAAGGCGAAATGTTAAGCGCTATGACACCTGTTCAAGGCAGTGCTGGTTATGTAGCAATAGAGCAAGTAATAGGCGAACTTGAAGGCAAAAAAGGCAGCTTTGTATTACAGCATTTTGGCACTATGGATAAAGGCCAAGACAGCCTAATTTTAAATGTAATTTCCGACTCAGGCACTGATGAGCTAGAAGGATTAGCCGGTAGTATGAAAATACGCATTGAAAACGGTGTACACTACTACGATTTTCAATACACGTTATAAGATACACAGGGATTTAAATGCAAAAAGTAATCGAATTTAGAAAGACCCGCTTTATGGGTGGGGTAAATATAGCGGCGTTGAATGATCGCATACAGGAATTAAATCAAGATGGCTGGAAAGTAATTAGCGCAGTGCCAATAACCGGTTTTTATGGGCAAGTGCATGGTTATACATTATTTATTGAAATTGACGAGCTGTAAATGACACTCTCTATGTGGTTAGGCCTAGTGGCTATTTGTATGATGGGCGCAATGTCGCCGGGTCCAAGCCTTGCGGTTGTATTAAAGCATTCGCTCAACGGCAGTATGAAAAATGGCATGCTAGCGGCGCTAAGTCATGGTATTGGAGTGGGACTATATGCGGGAGCCTCATTACTTGGCTTGGGTGCGTTAATGCTGCAGTTTCCTACAGTGTATCAGGTGTTAGTGTATTTAGGCGCTGCCTATTTAGCTTACCTAGGAATTAAAATTTTATTGTCTAAACCCAACAATGATGAACTTAAAATACAAAATAGCGAAGTGAGTAGCATTAAAGCATTACAAGATGGGTTTGCCATTGCCTTTTTAAATCCCAAACTTGCTATTTTCTTTTTAGCCTTGTTTTCACAGTTTATTGATCCAGAAAATCTTACCCTAAGCATTGCAATGGTGATGTGTTTAACTGTATTTGTGATTGATACCGGTTGGTACTTACTTGTTGCCGCCGTAACAGAGTATTCTAAAAACCGTTTTGGGTTTACTAAACACAATCCATGGTTAGACAAAGTACTGGGTTTTGTATTTGTTGCCTTAGCCATTAGGGTGGTAGTGAGTATTTAAGCTATTGCTAGCTAAATTGCTCAAAATAGCTACAGCCTAAGCAGGCTATACTGCATACGTATTCATCACAAAACATTCACCTTTTGGTTACAATTTGTTGGTTGTGTTTTTACTGCACTGACACACCACACAAAACAATAACCAAAAGGCACACACATGCAAAAGTTTAAATTAAATGCGCTCATGCTGGCATTATTTGCCGCCAATAGTGCTATTGCAGCTACTGAAGAACCACCTGAAGAGACGAGTAAACCCGCTCAAGTTCAAACCGATTTAGAAGTGATTGAAGTGCGCGGCTTTAGTCGCAGCTTAATTCAATCGCTTAACCAAAAGCGATTTAGCGATACGGTGTCAGAACAAATTTCTGCTGATGACCTAGGCGCATTACCTGATATTTCAATGGCCGATGCACTGACTCGTTTACCGGGTATTTCAGCTGTGCGCACTGGCGGGCAGGCTGCACAAATTAATATACGCGGGCTGTCGGGCGGCTTTGTATTTTCAACACTTAACGGTCGTGAGCAGGTATCTACAAGTGGTAGCCGCAGTATTGAGTTTGACCAATACCCATCAGAATTAATTAGCTCTGCGGCAGTATATAAATCGCCAAAGGCATCGCTTATAGAAGGTGGTGTGGCAGGTACGGTAGAGCTTGAAACAGCCAGCCCACTCAATAATGATCAAACGCATAAATTTGTAGCTAATGTGCGTGGTATGTATAACGACCGTGCATCTGAGGTATCGGATGCCACTGAGTTTGGTGACCGAATTAGTTTTTCGTATCAAGGTAAATATTTAGACGATACATTAGGTGTAGCACTGGGGTTTGCGCGTTTATTTCAGCCAAGTGTAGCAACACAGTTTATTGGCCTTGCATACAACGATAGAAAAGATGTTGATGGCGTACCAAACGACACAAATGGCCCCATAGATAGCCCAGAAAGTGAATACATTAGCGAAGGCTTTGAGCTACAGCATTTAGGGGGTGAAGAAACCCGTAATGGCTATTTGGCTGCCATAGAGTGGGCACCGGTAGATAATTTTAAATTAAAAGGTGATGCGTTTTTATCGCGCTTTGATAAAGAGTCATTTGCCCGCGGTTTTAGGGTTAAATTAGGCGGCCCATCTGCAGCATACGCAAATGCGCAACTTGATGGTAATGCTGTAATTGGTGCTGCGGTTAATCGTACTTCACAAAGTTATACCCGTGTTGAAATAGTGAATGACGACAACCAAGATTTTGACGAAGTAGACAGCTTTGGCGTTAATGCCGATTGGCAAGTAACCGATAGACTAAATGTTAATGCTGATGTAGCGCTTTCTCGCGCAAAAAGTAATTTTAGAAACGGTTTGTTGTGGAGCTTAGTGGCTGAAGATGCCAATGCAGAAACGCCGGTATTTGATAACAACGTTGCAATTAACTATCAATTAAATGGCTTAAATTTACCTGACGTTGGGTTTAATCAGGCGGCCGCCTTTAGCGATATAGACCGAGTAATGGTCAGTAAATATGGTATTTACCCTGATCAAACCGAAGATGAAGTAACGGCATTTAGACTCGATTTTAAATACGAGCTAGAAAGCGATATTTTTAGCTCAGTAGAATTTGGTGCACGCTATTCAGATAGAGAATACAGCCGAAAGCGCTCGGTGTTTGAGTACGGTAACGACGGGGCATTTTCAACAACGCAGCCCCCTTTGCGTTTAACCGACGATATGGCATCAGTGGTTGATTGGCAGGGCGACTTTAGTTATTTCCCATCGTATTTAGCCATTGATTTAGATAAAGCACTTAATGCGTGGTTTCCAGATGGCACCCCAGAACCCGTTCAAACATGGGGCAACGCCGATGGCGTAGACGACGCGCAAGGTTACACAACGAACTATTCGTGGTCAGTGTTACAAAGCGGTTCGGTGTTTGAAGATGTGCTAGCCGCGTACGTGATGGTAAACATTAACACGCAAATTGCCGGCCTTGACCTATCAGGTAATGTGGGTGTGCGCCGTATCGAAACCGACCAATCAGCAACCGTACTTGAAAACGTAGCAGGCGATGCGCGCTTAGGTGCGCAAAATATTGTTGATGAGAACGGCATTGTTAATGACTTATACGCGCCTAATGTATTAGGCACTAAATATACAGATTACCTGCCTTCGCTAAATTTAAACCTGCAACTTAACGACAATTCACTTGTACGCTTTGCTGCGGCTAAAGTCATGTCGCGTGCACCAATTAACCGTTTAGCGGGCGATGCCAGCGCAAACGTAAGTGACGATGGTGTTATTAATGGTTCAAGTAATAACAACCCATTTTTAAAACCCTTTTATGCTGACCAGTACGACTTATCTTACGAATATTATTTTGAAGAAGGTAACGGCACTGTTGCTGCGGCGTTATTTTATAAAAATATAGACTCGTTTGTTGAAACGTTATCGATTGAGAACTTCGACTTTAAAGGTAATGGCTTTAATGTCCCTGATTCTATAGAAGATCCGGTCAGTGGTGAGCAAGTTGCTACAACAAACGGTATTTACACCACAGCAGTTAATAATGGCGAAGGTGGCTACATTAGAGGGCTAGAGCTTGCCTATACGCAAGTGTTTACCTTTTTACCAGAGCCATTTAATGGCTTAGGCGCTAATGCAAGTTACTCATACACCGAGAGTGAAATTGAATCGATCACCAGTTTAGGGGGCGATACTCTCGTTCAATCTTTACCTGGGCTATCTAATAATGTGCTTAATGCTACGTTATTTTATGCTTTAGACGATTTTGAAACCCGCCTTAATGTACGTTACCGCGATGAGTTTGTATCAGAGCAGGTTGCCATTAACGAACAAGTGGTCAATTTTGATGCTGAAACAGTCATCGATTTTCAAACGTCTTATCGCTTTAGCGATTCACTCACCATGCTTTTGCAAGTTAATAACTTAACCGATGAACCAACCCAAAGTTACTTTGGCTCAGAGCAGCGAACAGGCACTACTCAGTACTTTGGTCGTCAGTTTTATCTTGGTTTTACATACAGTCATTAATTAGCAAACGGAGCGTTTAAAAATGAAAATTATAACAATGTCTAAATATTTGCTAATAGCTTTAGGGTTAATGATATTAGCAGGATGTGGTGGGACAGATGAAGTTGAGTCGGGGCAGCAGCTTTTAACCTGTAATGTGCCACAAGTACCAAACGAAGCAGGCTCGCAATGTGTGGACCCTGAGCCTATAACGTGTGCAGCTCCTACTGTACCGGATGATAAAAACGAAAGCTGTGTAGTGGGCGCCGACTCAACATTGCCTGATCCTATTGTATTTGCTGGTGAAGGTGAGGCAGTTTTATTTTATAACCGTTTAGCCGACGATAACTACGAAGGTTACCGATTACATTCGTGGAATAACGATGTGTGTGATGCTTACGCACCTCCGTTTGACACGAGCGATTGGGCTAACGGCCATGAATACGATGGGATTGACCCAAACTACGGTGCCTACTGGATAATTGACCTCAAAGAAGGTTATAACGAGTGTGCTAACTTTATTGTGCACATTGGCACCGAAGGATCTGGTAAAGCGTTTGGTGATGTTGATTTAACCATGCCGCTTATGCAAGACGATGAAAAGTTTCAGCGTATGAACTTTACCATTCATGGTGAGCCTTCGGTGTTTGAATACCCTATTTTAAGCTTGGGCGAACGTCCGGTGGCGATAGATGGTGCATCAGCACATTGGATTGATTTAAATACAGTATTGTATAAGCCAAGTAATGAGCTTACACAAATCATTAAGTTACATTCTTCAGCAGCCGCTGACTTGGTGGTTGATTTAGACACTGGACTAAATGGTGAAACCGTTGAGCTGACTGCAAGCGAGTTAACTGATGAGCAAGCTGCAAAAGTACCACACTTAACGGATTGGACTGCTTATGAAGGTAGTTGGGATGCAGACGCTGCAAAGCAGCTTATAAAGCAACAGCTTGTTGTTGCAGGCTACGATGCCGATGGCAAGCTACTAGAAGCAACCTTTGTACAAACCGCTAAAGCACTCGATGCCCTTTACACACAAGGCGAAGACGATGCTAACGAGGCATTACTTGGCGTAAATTATGGCAATAACACGATTGATGTAGCTGTGTGGGCACCCACCGCGAATAACATGGTGCTAAACGTGTTTGATGATGCAAAAACACAAGTGCACTCCACGCCAATGACATTAAATACGCAGACAGGTATTTGGCAAGTAAGTTTAGATACGCAATATGACCGCCATTACTATCGCTTTAATTTTGATGTTTACCACCCACTGACTCAGCAAATAGAGTCGCTATGGAGTACCGACCCTTACTCACTCAATGTATCTGC
Source organism: Pseudoalteromonas sp. ECSMB14103 (assembly GCF_000813065.1). Taxonomy (NCBI): domain Bacteria; kingdom Pseudomonadati; phylum Pseudomonadota; class Gammaproteobacteria; order Alteromonadales; family Pseudoalteromonadaceae; genus Pseudoalteromonas; species Pseudoalteromonas sp. ECSMB14103. The sequence goes on from NZ_JWGY01000013.1 coordinate 82,837, forward strand.
CAATGGCTTATACAGCCAGCTGATTAATTTAGCCGATGAAGACACTAAACCAGAAGGCTGGGATGAGCGTATCGTGCCTACGATTACTAACCCAGAAGATGCGGTTATTTATGAAGGCCATGTACGTGATTTTAGTGTGCGTGATCAATCAGTAAGCGAAGCAAACCGTGGTAAATACCTTGCATTCACTGAACTTGAAAGCGTGCCAATGCAGCACCTTAAGCAATTAGCAGATAAAGGCTTAACACACTTTCATTTACTGCCAGTGACTGATATTGGCACCATTGAAGAAGATGCTTCACAGCGTGTGGAAATTACAGACACCTTAGGTAAATTATGTGAGCGTATTAACGATGAAGCTGATGCATGTAAAATCGAAGATAAAAACAGCACCATTGTCGATATTATGCAAAGTTACCTACCTGGCTCAGACGATGCACAAGCATTAGCCAGTGCGATGCGTGATTTAGATGGCTTTAACTGGGGTTATGATCCTCATCATTTTATTGCGCCTGAAGGCTCGTATGCATCAAGCAGCGATGGCATTGCTCGTGTAGTTGAGACACGCGCTATGGTGCAATCACTGCAAGAAGTAGGACTTCGTGTTGTACTGGATGTGGTTTATAACCATACAACATCATCGGGTATTTGGGATAAGTCGGTATTTGATAAGCTAGTACCAGGTTACTACCACCGCTATAGCGAAGTAAGTGGTGAAATAGAGCGCTCAACCTGTTGTGAAAACACAGCTACAGAGCATGTAATGATGGATAAGTTTGTTACTGATTCAATGGTTATTTTAGCGCGTGAATTTGGCTACGACAGTTTTAGATTTGATGTAATGGGGCATATGCCTAAATCATCAATATTAGCTGCGCGTGAAGCCGTGCAAGCCGTTGACCCTGACAACTATTTTTACGGTGAGGGCTGGGATTTTGGTGAAGTAGCCAACAATCGTTTATTCACACAAGCTAAACAAGCTGATATGGCAGGCTCAGAGGTAGGCACATTTAACGACCGTATTCGTGAAGCCGTGCGTGGTGGTGCAATGTTTAGCAATAACCCGACAGATGGCAACCTAGCCGAACAAGACACGTTACGGTTATCGCTGGCGGGCAACTTACAAAATTACATTTTAAAAGACTTTAAAGGTAATTCATCTAAAGGTAATAGCTTTACTTGGAACACTCAACCAACGGCGTATGCACTTGACCCTGCCGACAGCATTCATTACGTATCAAAACACGATAACGAAACGCTGTGGGATCAGTTGCAATACAAACATGCATCAAGCATGAGTATTGAGCAACGTGTGCGCGCGCACAATGTGGCATTGTCGATTCCACTTATGAGCCAAGGCATCCCATTTATGCAATTGGGCGCTGATTTACTGCGTTCTAAGTCAATGGACCGTGATAGCTATAATGCCGGTGATTGGTTTAATGCTGTTGATTTAACCAAAGAGAATAATAACTGGAACATTGGTTTACCAAACGCAGAGAAGAACCAAGAAAAATGGTCTGAAATTATGCCTATCTCTGCTAATGCAGATGCACAGGCAATGCCGCAAGACATAGCTTATGCAGGTGATGTATTTCAAGAATTCTTGGCTATCCGCAGCGCAAGCCCGTTATTTAGATTAACAACGGAACAAGATGTTATCGACCGTGTCGGATTTCACAATGTGGGTAAAAACCAGCAGCACGGCTTAATTGTAATGAGCATTGATGATGGTGAAGAACTCACAGACTTAGACCCAGCACTTGATGCGCTTGTCGTGATAATTAACGCAACCGAGCAAACTCTTAGCCATACTATTGCCACTGCAGCGGGTTTTGAATTACATGACGTATTAAAAAACAGTGTTGATGCAAGCATGGCCAGCGCCAATTTTGCCGAAGGCGATAACGAAGGCACATTCACTGTACCGCCTTATACGTTAGCTGTTTTTGCTAAAAACCAAGGTGAGAGCCAAGGTACTGGTTTAAGTGCAAATGCAACCGTAGGCGCACCTGATGTAGTACCTTATGGCAGCAACGCTGTGTTTGTTCGTGGTACGTTAAACGACTGGGGCACACGTGATGCATTTGAATATATTGGCGAAGGTGAATACCGTATAGCAATTGCACTCAGTGCTGGCGATTACGAATTTAAAATTGCCTCAGAAGATTGGTCTACGGTTGATTTTGGTGCGCTTTCTGATGCCGATAAAGACGTTGTAGAAAACCAAAGTGAGCCACTAACGCGCTCAGGTGCCAATATGACCTTTAATGCAGCCATTGATGCAACCTATGTATTTTCGCTTGATGCTTCAAACCCTGAAAATCCAACGCTTACTTTATTCAACGAAGAGCCATTTGTAGGCACCGCTATTTATGTGCGCGGTACGCTTAATGACTGGGGAGTAACCGATGAGCTAAGTTATAAAGGTAAAGGCATTTACACCTTTACTAAAACACCGAGCGCTGCAAGCTATGAATTTAAAATAGCGTCAGAAGATTGGAGCACGGTTGATTACGGCTCTGGCGAGGGGGATGCAAGTGTGATGATAGGCACAGCAGAGCAGTTATCGGTTGCGGGCGCAAATATGACCTTAGATATTGCCGAGCAAGGTGAATACCAGTTTGTATTTGATGCCAGTGATTTAAATAATGTAACGCTCAAAGTACTTAACGCTGAAATGTTTGCACAAACACCGGTGTTTATTCGCGGCAGTTTAAATGGATGGGGAACAGACAACCCACTGATGTACGAGGGTAATGCGGTTTACTCTACATCCATAGAGTTAGAAGCGGGCGACTATGAGTTTAAAGTAGCGTCTGAAGATTGGAGTACCGTTGATTATGGCGGAGCAGGTGATGCACCTGTAGCCACCATTGGTGAGCTTACTTCACTCGAAGCCATAGGTGCCAATATAGCATTAAATATTACCGAACAAGGTACTTACACATTCAAGGTAATAGGTCCAGATAGAGAAAATGTGAGCATACTTATAGATAAACAGTAGCAGTTATATTTTCCCAGACCTAAGCCGAGCATAATCCTGCTCGGCTTTTTTAATGCCTAATTAATGCCTCACTAATACATAATTAAAAGCATATTAAAAACGGGTGTTAATCCATGGTATTCGCGTTCTAATGCAAAAATAAACTTTATGTAAAGTGAAGCCAGTTCAGAACTGAGGTTGAAGATATTTTTTGTTTAAAGGGAGATTATAAAAGGAAGTGTGACAATTTATTTCAATGCAAGAAGTTAAATTGCATTAAAGTTACGGTTCACGTAACTTAAGTATCTAAAGGCGTAAAAACGACCTAGTACAGGGTATACGCTCTCATTAAATTAAGGATAAATTTATGAATAACCTCGTTTTAAAAAGCGCAACTTTCGACCCCAAAGTGCAGCAATATTGGATGCTAATGGCCGCTTTTTTTAGTGTGTTAGCACTCGTGACCATTCCGCTATTACCTATTGTTTTGGCGATTGTGTGGCTGGTGGGAGGGCGAATATTGGCGGCTATGTCGGCACAATTACTCACGCAAAAACTCGTTGTAAAACGCGGGATATTTTTTAAAGAAGAAAAATCAATACCACTTGAAAAAATAACCGATGTAGGCCTAAGTCAAGGCCCAATAATGCGCATGTTTGGGCTGTATCGTTTAAGTTTTGAAACAGCAGGGCAGTCTGGCCACGGTGCATTGGTGTCATTACTTGGTGTTGAAAATGCCAGTGACTTCAGAGAAGCCATACTTGAGCAAAAAGATAACTTAACCGCGAGCACACCAGCAATATCATCAAATGAAGAAAGCCCGCAAAGCCAACTAGAGCTAATACGTGCACTTACCTATAGCGTAAAAAACATAGAAAACATGCTTGTTACGCTAATTAATGAGAAAAAATAGCTTTTGCTATACAAAAAAGCACTTAATAAGGGCCTTAAAAAATATGCTGAGATATGGACTGTTTTTATGTTTGTTGATTAATGCGGCGGCTATTAAGGCGGGTGGTATGCCTCCTTATTTTAATGAGGATATAGACACAGAATATAGAGCATTGCTAAAGCATGCTGGAGATATATTACCTAAAAGTGATTTACCACTAGCGTATCTGCCGTTATTTTATCCTTTTAGTTTTCTTGATATTCACCCAACTAAATTTAAAAGTGAGAAAGATAAACAAGCGTTTGCAAACTTTAATTTAGGTGTTTTAGGGCGCAATTTTTTAAATATTAATAAGACACAACTCTCCAAATTACCTAATGTTACGATATGTAAAAAACAAGCATGTAAGGAAGAACGGTTAGGCTTAATTGACGACTTTTTAAGAGTAACGATAAATGAGCTTATTAAATTAAATCAGTCAAAAGATCTTAATCTTATTCAGCAAACTGACATGTTTGTTTATCGAATAAATAATACATTTTTCACGCCAGCTCAACTTGTTACTTATTATCCTTCTAAGTATGCGGGATTTGTTCCTTCAGCTAATTATAAAGTTTTTAAGTTAGGTGAAAATGAAGAGCTAATGAAGTTATCAGCAGAAACTCAGCAAGTTAGGGAGTTAATGGATGCTTATAATGTTGCTGCTATCACTAAAAATGATGACAAAAGTATGAGCATAATTTTTGGAGGAGTGAGTGATAACCATTGGGGTGTTGTTGTTAATTACAGTTCAAGCATACCAACTCAGGGTGAGTATAACCACATGGGCTTAGAGTATGACACTATTGAAAAAATAACAGAAACGCGCTTTTATTTTCAAACAAATTAAGCCCAACTTGAATCAGTAGACTCGACGATTTTTATCGTCGAGTCTACTAACTAAGGCCCTAATTATTTGGGTTTACCATAATTAAAAAGCTTCACACACTTGCGTTGCGTTACAAGTAATAACGGTGACGTTTTCATATCCTATACGTGTAATTGCTTCAGCACTTAATGTGGCGCGTGCGCCACTAGCGCAGTGCAGATAAATAGGGCGGGAAGCGTCTTTTTCTATTTCCATCAACTTCATTTCAAGTAAGCCACGCGGAATATTAATAGCGCCTACAGCAGGATTGGTAGCATGTTCTGCGGGTTCGCGCACATCAATAAGTAAGCCCTTGTTTTCGCTAATCTCTTGTTTTGCTTGTTCAGCGTCGATACGTCGTTGGTTAGGTGTAATAACTTTTAGTAAATCGGGGATAGAAGTAAGCATTATATTTATTCCTTAACGCCAAATTTGCGTAGTAGTGTAATCATAGGGCACCAGCTAGTGAAAGCCGATTGCATCAAGTTTAGGGCAATAAACACTGTAAAATATACCCACCTAGGATCGTGATAGGTTTGTAATAAAATTGAGATCACAATCATTATGCCAGCGATCAGACGAAGCGCATTATTGAGTTTCATTATAGTCGGTCACTTATCCAGTTAAATACCTAATTACTATAATCGTATTTTATATATTAGTAAATCCTAATATTAGACTTTTCTAATGTAACAATTTATACTGCGATCACATTAGATTATTAGAGCTTTATATGAATATTGATTTTACTGCTATGGCGGGGAACGTTGAGCAAGCAGAGCAGCTATTAAAAATTTTAGCTAATAAAAATCGTTTAATGATTTTATGTTCGTTGCAAGATACCGAAATGAGTGTGACACAGCTTAATGAAGCGGTGCCGTTAGCGCAGTCGGCACTTTCTCAGCATTTAGCTGCCCTTAGAAAAACGAATATTGTTGCTACTCGCCGTGATGGGCAAACTATTTATTACCGTGTGATTGATCAGAATGCTATTCATCTTTTAGGCACATTGTATGGTTTGTTTTGTAAGGGGTAGTGGTAATGAACATGATTGATAACGCAGTAAAAAGCAGTTTAACGGGTCGTATTCCGGTTATTATTTTTGTGTTATCAATTTTGTTTGGTCTGTTTGCTTTAAAACAAACGCCTCGCGAGGAAGAGCCGCAAATAGTGGTGCCTATGCTTGATATATATGTATCGGCTCCTAATGTAGAAGCGCCCGAAGTGACACGGTTGGTGACTCAGCCTCTTGAAAAGTTACTTTCCCAGCTTGGCGGTGTTGAACATATTTATTCAACCACACAAACTGGCGCTAGCGTGGTGACACTTAGGTTTGAGGTGGGGCATGATCGCGAACAAGCTATTTTAGATACCTACGCCAAGCTTAATAGTTACCAGCATACAATGCCTTCTGTTATTAAAAATTGGCAAATTCGGCCCATTGAGGTCGATGATGTTCCCATTGTTATGCTTGGGCTTTACAGCAAAGATCCACAACTCTATAGCGATTACGAATTAACACGATTTGCAAACGAAATTGTGAGTGCTTTACAACGTATTGAAAACACCAGCGAGGTAAAAGTGATTGCTGGGCGTAAACGCACGCTCACTATTAATTTAAACGCCAGCGCGTTGGCTGCTCACCAAACGACTATAAGCGATGTACTTTATGCATTAAGTGTATCTAATCAACTTACGCAATTAGGCAGTGTTGTAAATGGTCAGCAAAAAATAGCTTTGCAAGCGGGTGACGTTTTACGTAATAAGTCTGCAGTGGAGCAGCTTGTAGTGAATGTAGTAAACGGTAAGAGCGTTTACTTACTTGATATTGCAAGCGTGATTGACGGGCCTGGCGAGAGCGAACATTACCAATGGCTTGCACAATCTTCTAATGCTCAACAGTTACCCATGGTCACATTAAGTGTGGCTAAGCAAACAGGCACGAATGCCGTGGCGGTGGCAAACGATGTTCATCAAATGATGGCCGAGTTATCACGCACGCTTTTACCGCCAGAAGTGAGCTACTCGGTATTAAGAGATTACGGACAAACCGCCAATGAAAAAGTAAATAATCTAACATCAAGCTTAGTGTTTGCAGTATTTACGGTAGTGATATTTGTTGGGGTGTTTTTGGGCTGGCGCCCCGCCATTGTTGTTGGATTAGCGGTGCCTATTTGCTATGGCATTACACTGGCACTGGATTTTGCGTTTGGGTATACCATTAACCGAGTAACGTTATTTGCACTTATTTTATCGTTAGGTTTATTGGTAGATGACCCAATTACAGGCATTGATAATATAAGCCGCTTTTTAAATAAAAAAGGCAGCAAAAGGCAGCAAATAGTTGGCGCAATGAGCGAAATTCGCGGTGCGTTACTTATGTCAACTTTAACGATTATGGTGGCATTTATTCCGCTGGCATTTATTACTGGCATGATGGGGCCGTACATGGCACCTATGGCATTTAACGTTCCAATCAGCGTGATGGTATCCACCATTGTGGCGTTTTTTGTAACGCCATGGCTTGCGATGAAGTTACTCAAGCCCAATACAGATACCCACACTGAAATTGAGCCCCAAATCAGTATTTATCAAACGTTATTAAGCCCACTGCTCGTCTCAAAGCAGCGCGCAAAATGGGTATTATGGGGCACATTAATTTTGTTTATTATTAGTGCCATGCTACCAGTGATGCGTTTAGTGCCTTTAAAGCTATTACCGTTTGATAACAAAAATGAGCTACAAGTATTAATAGACATGCCAGAGGGCACAAATTTAGAAAGAACCGCGGCCTTCACCAAACAAGTGCAAACACTCACTTGGCAATTAAACGAAGTAAGTGAAATAGCAGCCTACGTTGGTAAGCCTTCAAGTATGGATTTTAATGCCATGGTACGTGGCTATTATCGCCGTGAAGCGACACATTTAGCAGAGCTAAGAGTGTTATTGATTGATAAGTCTGAGCGCGAGCATCAATCACATGCTGTGGTTATGCGCTTACGTAAACAGCTCGCACCTTTAGCAAAACAAGGCATAGTAATAAAAGTTGTTGAAGTGCCTCCTGGTCCACCCGTATTAAGTACTCTAGTTGCTGAGGTTTACCGAGATGATTTTGTTGATGAGCAAACTCATTACCAAGCAGCTAAACAATTAGCTGAACGTTTAAAGCAAGAGCCACACGTAGTCGAAGTGGATACCTCTATGGCTGCACCTTCACCTTTACAGCGTTTTGTAACCGATAAGAGCAAAGCGGCAATCAGTGCAATTTCTACTCAAAATATTGCTCAATCGTTAAGTGTTGCAACACAAGGTGAAACCATGGGTGTACTTTACGTAAGCTCTGAAACTGAGCCTGTTGATATTAAATTACAGTTACCATACAGCGAGCGTAATCAAATTTCGCAATTACTTGCACTGCAAGTCAGGGGTGATAGAGACTTAGCTAAAACCAGTAATGAATTTGGCTTACAAAGTGCACCTAGGCCATTAGTGTCGCTTTCAGAATTAGGTGAATTTACGCAACATCAGGTTGCTGACATTCGGGTTCGTAAAGATCAACGCGATGTAATTTATGTTATGGCTGAGCTAAACGGGCGAACGCCAGCAGAGGTTATTGCAGACGTAAATGCTGATTTTAACGCCGAGCCTAACTATTTTGAAAAAACACCGTGGATAAACCGCCACTTTTTTAACAATGGCGGTACTGCACCATGGCAATTACCTAAAGGCACTCATGCCAACTTTAGTGGTGAGGGTGAGTGGCGTATTACCATAGATGTGTTTAGGGATATGGGAATTACATTTGCCTTTGCACTTAGTGCCATATTTATTATTTTACGTGTTCAAACACAATCTGCGAGCTTGTCGCTAATTATTATGTCGGCTATTCCGCTCACGGTGATAGGTATTATGCCAGGTTTTTGGTTATTAAATCAGTTTGGTGAACGTGCTATAGCTGGCGCTCCTGAGCCGGTATTATTTACCGCCACAGCAATGATTGGGATGATTGCCCTTGCTGGTATTGTGGTTCGTAATTCGCTTATTTTAGTCGAATTTATTAATCAAGCCAGAGGCCAAGGTATGGCTATAAAAGATGCGCTGGTTGCTGCTGGAACAGTGCGCATGCGCCCTGTATTACTAACCGCAGGCACGACTTTATTGGGTAACTTAGTAATCACACTTGACCCGGTATTCAGCGGGCTCGCGATTGCGATAATTTTTGGTATTGTGGCGTCTACTGTATTTTCGTTATTTGTAGTGCCACTTGTTTATTATTTAGTGTTTGCAAGTTCAGAGGGTGAAGCGCATGCAGGGTAAATCAAAACTAATCGGCGCTTTAATCGCTTTATTGGTAATTATTATGGCTGTGCTTTACATGGCAGGCAGCTTTTCTGACCAACAAACGGCTGGTTTAAAAGAATCACAGCAAAGTAATTATCAGGGGCAGCGCGTCACCATTGCGCTGCAAAGCATCACCGGTATTGAGCAGGTACCGGGTAGTGTAATTGCTAAACAAAATACGCAAATTTCATCAAATGTTATGGCGCAGGTTGAGCAGCTAAAAGTACGAGCGGGCGATAAGGTCACTAAAGGCGATTTACTTATTACCCTCAAGCAAGATGATTTTAAAGCGGCGTTAGCACAAAGCGACGCGAATATTAACGCGGTGAAAGCATCGTTGACGCAAGCTCAAAAGCAATTAGCTAGAGTGAGTGATTTAAATGCTAAGGGGTTGGTGTCTGTTAGTGAATTGGATGATGCTAAGGCTAAATTTGATAATCTCACTGCTAATTTAGCCGCCGCTCAGCAGCAGCAAGCACAAGCAAAAGTGGCGCTAAATTATACTCAAATTATAGCGCCCATTTCAGGGGTTGTGGTTGAACGTTTAACCGAGCCCGGCGACACCGCCACACCGGGTAAGCCACTTATTACTGTGTATAACCCATTGCAATTACAGCTCGAATTTAATGTGCGTGAACAACAAGCTGTAAAATTAAAACTCGGAGATAGCTTAAATGTGGCCCTTCCACCTTTGGCAATAACAACACCTGCCGTAGTAAGCGAGATAGTCCCTGTTGCCGACAATAGCGCGCGTAGCTTGCTTATTCGCCTAGACACGAATGCACAGTTAGGGTTAATTCCTGGGCTTTACGCACAGTTGCAGTTGCCTACAAAAAGCGCTCAAGGTATTTTAATTGAGCCAAGTTGGGTACATGAGTTTGGGCAATTAAACATGGTGTATGTACTAGAAAAAGAAACGCCAGTTAAACGTTTCGTAAGGTTAGGTACAATGGTTAATAACAAGCACCATGTAATTGCTGGCCTTAAAGAGGGAGATGTACTTGCTATTGATTATTCCCCCTTGCACGGTATTAAATAAAACTGGCTATTTCATCAATCGATTTTTTATCTAGGGCGTGCATTGGTATTGTTGCATGCTCATCCGGATAGCCTGCAATTAATAGCATATAAGGGCGCTCGTTATCTTTATCGCGGCCACAAATGTCTGTTAAAAAGCTCATAGGTTTTGGGGTGTGAGTAAGTGTTGCAAGGCCTGCTCGGTGCAGAGCTTGTATTAAAAACCCCGTTGCTAACCCAACAGACTCATGCACATAGTAATTTGTATTTTTATCGTCAGTACTCACGCCGCCCTTTTTTTGACTAAACACAGCAATAAGCCAAGGTGCATGCTCTAAGTAGGGTTTGTTAGCGTCAGTCCCTAATGGTTTTAATGCATCCAGCCACTCCTCGCCTGCTCGCCCTTCGTAAAAAGAGCGCTCTAGCTTTTCAGCCGCGTCGCGTATTTGTTTTTTTACATCGCTACTGTTAATAGCCACAAAATGCCAAGGCTGGTGGTTTGCACCACTAGGTGCTGTACCCGCTGCTTTTATACAGGTTTCGATAATCTCTTTTGGCACTGGGCGGTCACTAAAACTGCGAATGCTATGGCGGCGCTGGCTTGTTTGTAAAAATTCATTTGCACGGGCTAACATTTCATCGTGTGAGTATTCTATAAAATCGGTCAATGGCTGGTTTTTATGTTCTTGCATGGCTTTTCGCTTCTTATCAATGGTGTGTGGTTTTTATACCCAGAGGCTCACTTCTTAGCAAGTGTTATTAGAGTGTGTTGCTGTTTATTTATTGTTACAAAGTTGGCCACAGCGTAACTTATGTTCCCGTTTTTAATGTGGTATAAAACAGTATAAAAATAATACTTACAATTCAAGGAAGTAAAAAATGCTATCAATAACAGGGTTATCAAAAACCTACGACAACGGCGTGCACGCTCTGCAAGGTGTTGATTTATCAATAGGTAAAGGCATGTTTGGGCTACTTGGGCCAAATGGTGCCGGGAAGTCATCGCTAATGCGTACTATTGCAACGTTACAATCTGCCGACGCGGGGGCAATTACCTTTGATGGTATTGATGTATTTAAAGACCCACAAGCACTGCGCCAACGTTTAGGTTACCTTCCACAAGATTTTGGTGTTTATCCGCGTGTTAGTGCTTACGACTTGTTAGACCATATGGCTGTTTTAAAGGGGATTCATAATAAAGGGGAGCGTAAAGAGTCGGTTGAAGGCCTACTAGCACATACTAATTTATATCAACATCGCTCAAAAGCGGTAAGTGGCTTTTCGGGCGGGATGCGCCAGCGTTTTGGTATTGCTCAAGCGTTATTGGGCGACCCTGATTTACTAATCGTTGATGAGCCAACCGCAGGGCTAGACCCTGAAGAGCGAAATCGCTTTCATAACTTGTTAGTAAGCTTAGGCGAGCAAAAAGTCGTTATATTATCAACCCATATAGTAGAAGATGTGGCTGAACTATGCCCTAATATGGCGGTACTGGCTGGTGGTAAAATTTTATTAGAGGGTAACCCGATTGCCCTCACCGACAAGCTGCAAGGCCAAATTTGGCGCAAAGCCATGAGCCAAGAAGAAGCGCAAGAGCTTGAGCCACAGCTACCTGTTATTTCTAAACGCTTATTTGCTGGGCAAACCATATTGCATGTATTAGCGGAACAAGCCCCTGAAGGTTTTCAATCAAGCCATGCAAACCTAGAAGACGTGTACTTTTCTACTTTGCTCAATCATCGTAATAGCCAAGTAGCATAAGGAGGCGTTATGTTTTTTAATATGCTCGCGTTTGAGCTGCGCTATTTTGTGCGCCAGCCTTCGTTTTATATCATTTCATTAATGTTCTTTTTTATGGCGTTTTTTATCAGCTCTTCTAGCAAATTTCCGCTAGGCGGCGCTAATGTACATATGAATTCGCCTTTTTCAATTATGATGTTGACCATTACATTTTGTGTATTTGCGATGTTTTTGGTAGTTAACTTTGTTGCCAGCTCCGCTATTAGAAATAGTGAAACTAAAATGGATGAACTGGTTTTTAGTAAGCCTGTTAATCCTATTCCTTATCAAACTGGGCGTTTTTTTGGTGCTTACTTAGTGGTGTTGGTTGTATTTTTAACCGTGCCGTTAGGCGTGCTTTTAGGGTCGCAATTTGGCTTATCAGTTGGGTGGCTCGATAGTGAGCTAGTAGGTCCAAATAAGTTTGTGTATTACGCCGCACCTTATTTTTATATTGCAGTACCCAGTTTGCTGGTGCTTTCGGCTATTTTTAACAGCGTGGCTGTCTATTTTAAAACCATGATGTCGGTGTATGTAGCAGCCGTTGTTATTTTTATCGCTTATCAAATCGCCAGTGCTTATTTTGATGATTTAGCATTTAGAAATATAGTTGTTTACGCCGACCCATTTGGGCTAGGGTCTTTAATTGATTTGACGCGTTACTGGACCGTGAGTGATAAAAATACAGAAGTGCTCACTCTCAGCGGTGATTTGTTAGTTAACCGTATTTTGTGGATTGTACTGGGCTTAGCTATGTTTTTTAGCCTTGGAAAATTAAGTAACCGCATAGTAGCTAAAAAACAGAAAAAGCAATTTAAAGTCTCTGCATTTGTGCAAAATAAACAAGCTGCACTGATTAATAATGCTAAAAATTACAAGTCTGCAGGAGCGAGTACGCAATCGCAGTTAATAATGCGCAGTATATTTGAACTTAAACAAGTTATATTTAGCGCGCCATTTATGATTTTAGCGGGTGTAAGTATTGTAACGCTTATGATTCCGCTGTTTGCGCCCATTGGTGCTTACGGTACAACTAACTGGCCAATTACCGCGAATATGGTCAATATTATTAGCGGTATTTCGGGTTTATTTTTGTTTGTTATTATCGCTTTTTATAGCGCTGAGCTTGTTTGGCGAGAACGTCAAAGTGGTATGGGCGATATTGTTGACAGCTTTCCAGTACACAACAGCGTTTTTTGGGTATCAAAAATACTGGCGTTAATAACAGCTATTTCAGGCTTGTTTCTTGTTGGAATGATACTAACAATTACAGTGCAGCTATTTAAAGGGCAATTTAATTTAGAGTTAGGGCAGTATTTATTCAGGATTGTTTATTTATCGCTTTTACCGTTAATTATGCTTACGGTGCTTGCCTTCTTTTTACAAATTATTAGCCCAAATAAATACGTAGGAATGGGGTTATTTATTTTGTACTACATAGTGCAAATGGTAATGGATTCGTATGGATTTGAACACCATATGTATCATTTTTCGAAAAGCAGTAGCGTACCGTACTCTGATATAAACGGCTATGGACACTTTTTGCAAGCAGCGCATTGGTACACATTGTATTGGGGCGCGTTAAGTCTTGTTTTGGCTATTGTAGGATTTGCGTTATGGCATAGAGGACCTTCACAAACGCTGCGTACACGCCTGTCTATGCTTCGTTATAATATGTCGTTAAAGGGGCAAGTAATTGTTTGTGTTAGTGCACTGGTGTTTGTTGGTGCAGGTTATAACATTTATTACAATACGCGTGTTTTAAACGAATTTACCACAAGTGATGCGTTTCAAGACAAGCAAGTAAGCTATGAAAAACAGTTTGCACAATACAAAGATTTAGCCGTGCCTATGGTGACAGATGTAGACTTAACTGTTGATATTTATCCTAAAAAGCGTGCTTTGAGTGCAGTTGCAAAAATTAAGTTTACTAATACATCTAATGAGCCAATTTCGCGAGTGTTAATAAGTTCACCGCAACACGCCAAAAGCTGGGATGTAACGATGGCTGGCGGTAAAATTGTTGAAAAATTACCAGCGCTTTATTCTGCATGGTTTGAATTTGATCAGCCCCTTATGCCAAACGAAATAAGAGAAGGGCAGCTGTCTGTCACTCGCGAGCATACCGGCTTTACCGATAGAGGCTCCGATACACAGTTAGTGGCTAATGGCACGTTTATTAATAACTGGGAGCTCTTTCCCAATTTTGGTTACAACCGTAGTTTACAGGTGGCTGATAAATTTGAGCGCCGTAAACATGATTTACCTGAGCTAGAACGAGCAAATAAACTTGAAGATAGCCAGTACTATACACAAAGTGATTTTGGTCAAGCCACGGGGTTTATTAATTTTAAAGCAACGGTAACGACCGATGAATCGCAATTTGCGATTACGCCTGGTTATTTACAAAGTGAAAGCGTAAAAGATGGGCGCCGAACCTTTGTTTATGAAATGGATGCACCTATTATAAACTTTTATGCGGTGCAGTCGGCCGAACTGGAAAGTAAAAAAGTTGAGCATAATGGTGTAAATATTGAGGTTTATTTCCATAAAAGTCATGCGTGGAATGTTGACCGCATGATTGAATCGGTTCAAGACTCGATAGATTATTTTACACAAGCATTTGGCCCATATCAGCATAAGCAATTACGTATTATTGAATTTCCTCGCTATCGCTCATTTGCGCAAAGTTTTGCTAATACTGTTCCTTATTCAGAAAGCATTGGTTTTGTTACAGACTCAAGGGATGAAAGTAAAATTGACCTGCCTTATTACGTAACTGCACACGAAGTAGCGCATCAATGGTGGGGTCATCAAGTATCAGGCGCCAATGTAGAGGGGAGTGAAGTTATGTCTGAAACGCTTTCACAATACAGTGCTCTTATGGTGCTTGAAAAACGCTTTGGCCCAGAAAAGCTACGTAAGTTTTTAAAATACGAGTTAGATAGGTACTTAATGGGCCGCACTGGAGAAGCGTTTGAAGAAATGCCGCTATATAAAACACAAGCCCAGCAATACCTTCATTACAATAAAGGATCTGTGGTGATGATGGCGATTTATGATCGCTTAGGTGAAAAACGTTTAAACGCTGCCCTTAAGGCATTTTTAAATGAGTTTAGATACCAATCAATGCCATACCCAACAACGCTTGATTTACTCAGTTATTTAAAACAAGACGCAACGCAAGCTGAGCAAAGCTTTATTGATGATCAGTTTAAATATATCACTTTGTATGAGCTAGAAATGAAAGAGGTTTCAATTTCAGACGAAGCCGACAGTGATGGCTTTTATAGCGTTACGTTAAACGTTGAAGCTGTTAAGCAACGTGCTGATGGTCAAGGTGAAGAAACAGAACAGCCACTCGACGAGTTAATTGATATTGTGTTGTTTAGTGACGATCCTGAAAACCTACTCGCTGAAGATTTTGTGATTTACTCACAAAAACACCAAATAGTAACGGGCACTAATATCATTGAGTTAAAGGTAAAAGAAAAACCTTTATTTGCAGGGGTAGATCCGTACGTAAAACTGGTTGATAAAGACAATGTAAATAATTTGGCTAAGTTTTAATAGCTGAAACTAAACTTACTCAAAGGCCGCAATTTTGCGGCCTTTTTTGTGTAAAAAACTGTTTGAAATCTGTAAGGTTAGCTACATTTTTCGCACAGCTTTTTACTCATTATTTTACTGGTTTACTGTAAAGTTTATTTACTGAAAGTAAGTACCAAGTAAGGACAAACATGAAATCATTAATAATGGGGTTTGTAGTATTAGGCTTAAGCGCCTGTTCTGCGGTTACCATACAGCCACACGCTATCGCAAAAATTACAAGTAAAGCGACCTACGAAGATAGCCGTCCATTTTATTTATGGGGATTAGTAGGAGAGGAACGTGTGGATGTAAAACAGATTTGTACAGATACACAAGCGGCTCAAATGCAGTCGCAACAAACATTTAGCGATGGTGCGTTGGGTTTAATTACGCTAGGCATTTATTCACCACATACCATAAAGGTATGGTGTGAAGAGCAAAATACGCAGGAGGCGTTATGAATCTTAAATTAATTTTATGCAGTATTACTTTTGCTATGTTAACTGGTTGCACAAATATTTACTTTGATAATGGTGTACCTGAAAAAGTTAATAACCAGTCGCACAATAGTTCTCAGTGGCATCATAATTTTGCTTTAGCTTTGTATGAGGGATCTGATGCGGTTGACTTAAGTGAGCATTGTCCACAAGGACAATGGCAAACGGTGCACACGTATAAGTCATTTAGTAATGGAGTAGCGGAGGTTGTAGTTAATCAGATAGGCCCGGCTTGGTACCCTAAAACAGTTGAAGTGAGCTGCACTAAGGTACCTTTTAAAGCTGAGTAGAGATTGATGCGGATTATTCGTATCGTAGTGCTTCAATAGGGTTTAGCCTTGCCGCTTTAATAGCGGGGGCTAAGCCAAATATAATACCGATAAGTGACGTAAAACCGAACGACAGCATCACAGCCCAACCAGGTATGTAAGCATCCGGCATACTGGGAACCATAAACGAAATCAATGCGGCAGCACCATAACCTATAGCTAAGCCAATTAGTCCGCCAAATAACGATAGCACTACGGCTTCCACCAAAAACTGTAGCATAATAAAGCCGGGTGTTGCGCCCAATGCTTTAAGAGTGCCTATTACACGGGTACGTTCAGTCACCGATACCAGCATAATATTCATTACGCCAATCCCCCCTACAACAAGGCTTATACCAACAATACCAGCAGTGATTGCCGTGGCGCTACCTGTAAACTTATCAACATTAGCACGGGCTTTTTCAGCGGTTTCAAATTCAAAGTCGTTTTCTTCACCGTCTTTTAATTTATGTAATTGGCGTAAAATACGCGTTATTTTAGCTAAAGTAAGCTCTTCATCGACCCCTTCTTTAAGTCTAAACATTATTTGCACGTTACTCGTGCTGCTAGCACCCTCTAACGCGCTCATGGTACTGATCGGAATATTTATATAATCATCTTGATCAAAGCCAAATAAGCTACCTTGTTTTTCGGCTACTCCAATGATCCTAAACCATTCGCCACCAAGTTTGATATATTCGCCTACGGGGTTATCGGGTAAATTTAACTTTTCAATAATAGAAGGACCAATGAACGCAACCCGACGGCGTTTTTCGTCATCTTCCGCGCGAATAAAGCGGCCTAATTCTGGAAACGTGCGGTATGCTTTTTGGTAATCTTGTTCGGTTCCCATCACGCGTGATGAATGGCTTTTATTTCCGTATTCAGCTCCACCAGAAAAACGCCACGTAAACATAAGTGCGGTCAGTGTTTCGGCTTCTTTTATACGTGCTTTTAGTGTTAGAAAATCGGAATAAGTCAGTTTTGCGTTTTTACCAACCATTTCTTGCTCGATGCTTGTAAATGGTTTGATTGAGGTTACATCGGGTGCCATGTCAGCAAGTTGATCGTTAATTTGTTTAGTAAAGCCCTGCATTACTGCAACCACAGTTATAACGGCTGCAACACCAATAATAATACCTAAACAGGTTAATGCGCTGCGCATTGCGTTGGCCTTAATAGCCATTAATGCTGCTTTTGTTCCTTCCATAATGGCAATGGCAGATTTAAACATGTTGTTTTTCTCCTTCGCCTTTTTTTACATCACTCACTACTTTACCATCTACCAAGCGAATAACCCGTTGGCAATGGTCTGCAATTTCTTGCTCGTGGGTTACTAAAATAATAGTGTGCCCCTCATTATGCAGTTCATCAAACAAGGTCATTATTTCTGCTGTGGTCTTGCTATCAAGATTACCTGTGGGTTCATCCCCCAGTAAAATATGTGGTTTAGTTACTAATGCGCGAGCAATGGCTACACGTTGACGTTGCCCACCCGAAAGCTGACTTGATAGGTGATCAACTTTGTCGCCAAGACCAACGCGTTGCAATGCTTCAAGTGCTTTTTGTTTGCGTTGTTTTGCGGGTATAAAACGATAAACCAAGGGCTGCATTACATTTTCAAGTGCAGATGCGCGAGGCAGTAAGTTAAAGCTTTGGAAAATAAATCCGACGCTCTCATTGCGTTGATGGGCAAGCTCGGTTTCGGTCATACTTTTTACAAGCTTATCTTTTAAAAAGTAATCGCCACTAGTGGGTGTATCTAAGCAGCCAAGTAAGTTCATTAAAGTTGATTTACCTGAGCCTGAAGGGCCAATAATGGCTACGTATTCATTTTCATTCATGACGATATTTACATCATCTAACGCTTTAAATACTTGCTCGCCCATTACATATTGTTTGTTAATGTGTTCTAACTTAATTACCGCAGACATTATAGTGTTTCCTCGTCTGCGTCATTTTTAAGTGAAACAACATCGCCTTCTTGCAGCTTGCTAATTGGTCGAGCGGGGCCAATAACCACATTATCGCCTTTGCTTAGCCCCTCTGTTATAGCTTGCTCAATGTCAGACGAAATACCAACACTTACTATTACTTTACTTACGGTATTATCGCTATTTAAGCGCCATACAAAGGTTTTACCCTCTTCTTTTTGTATTGCTTCAATAGGGAGCTTTAAACCATTTTCGGCAATACTGGTGGCAATTTCTGCTCGGCAACTCATACCCGCATAAAGTTGGCGATCTGTTGGGTCTAATAATACTTTAACTCTAAAAGAAAGCCCTTGCGAACCTGGTTGGTTTTTAGCTGATGTACCAATATTAATCACTTTGCCGCTAAATGGTTTGTTAGGGTAGGCTGCGGCATAAATATCAGCTTGTTGATTTAGTTTTATGCTGGCTATATCTGTTTCATCAACTCTAAGCTCTGCTAAAATAGCGCTAGGGTCGGCAACAAGCATAAGGTCTGAACCAATAATATTAGTTGTGCCTGCAATAACTGTTTCACCTTCTTTAATATTAACCGATGCCAGTAAGCCACTCATTGGCGCTCTAAATACACTTTTACTTAGGCGATCTTGTGCAATTTGAAGCGACGCTTGCGCTTGGTTATATGACTCTTTGCGTGATTCGATATCTATTTTTGCTAGATCGCGAGCACTTTCGATATTTTCAAAGCTTTCTTGATTTCCTAATCCAACATCGTATAGCTCTTTTTGCCTTTTTAATTGGCGCTCTAAATTAGCAAGGCGAGTTTGGCTATGTTTTATTTCAATTTCGGTAGCGCGTAGAACGGCTTGGTTTCGGTTTACTTCTGATTCGAAGGCCGTTGTATCAAGGCGCATTAAAATATCCCCTTGCTTAACGCTTTGCCCTTCTTCTACAAATACCTTATTGACACGACCAGTTACCTCAGAGCGCAATTGCACTTGGGTATTAAAAACTAGATTGCCCGACGCCATGATTGAATCAGCAATATTCCCTTGCTCAACCTGCGCAATATTCACTTGGGCTTGCTTTTTATCACCGGTCACCTGCTTAGAGACGATTAGGCCTACAAAAGCGACTATAGCTATCGTTATTATTATTGCTTTTTTCATATATACATCTGTCCGTGAATAAGTAGCGCAGAGGTAAAATACCTCTGCTTATTAATTACATTGCAGCAATAATTGCCCAAATACCAAAAATAACAAGTGTTGGAAGCGCCGAGAAAAGTAACGCTTTATTTGTTGAAAAATTTGTCCAACATTTTAAGCCAACCATTCCTAGTCCAATCCCCCAAAGACTACTTAGCTTTAATGATTCTAGTAATGTATAAAATGCGCTACTAGGTTCTAACCCAACAACAAGCTGATTAATTGAATCAAAGTTAAATACTGCTGTTTGAGATATTTGATCGGTACTTGCACTAAGTACAAGCGCTATCGTACCTAAACTCAGAACAATATTTGGCATTATTGTCCAAATAGTAAAACCATACCAAGCACCATAGCTGTGCTCTGACTCTGGGTCTAATTTAGCAATGAGCATATAATACACAGCCATTATCGCGGCTATGATTGCAGTACCTAATACGATTGATATCATGCTAACCCATACTTGTATTCCGGCGTTTTGTTCAATGCTTTGGCGAATCATTTTTTGCTCGCCAATTGTTGCATCAACACTTGCAGCTGCAAATTGCTCGTTAATCAAAAACTGCATATCAACGGTAGAATAAAAAATATAAATACTCGCCATTGAAACTAAAGAGATTGCTATAAAAGCAAGCCATGACCAACCTTTGGCGTGCTCAACACCATTGAAAGCTTTGCTTGGGCTAATGTAAATATCGAGTAGGGCGCTAAATGCGTTAGGTGATTTCATTATTATTCCTTAATAACCTATATGTGATTTGGTAAACACTTGATACCAATGGATAGATTAATAATATAGGAAAAAGTATGTACTAATTTTATTCAATTGTAACCGATTGTTAACAAGGGTGGGCATTATAAAAGTAATTAATAAAAGACGTATTGTTAAGCTCTATAGTTGCGAAGTGGTTTTAATATGATTGAGCCATAAGGAGTGGAGCTTAATAATCACGTTGTTATGGCTGTATCTAATGCAAATACAGCCATTTATTTAATTAGCTATCAGATAAACTAAGACCGCTAGGGTTATCTGTTGCGATATACAATGCTTTTAGTTTTTTATCACCACTTTCGGTTTCATTTTTACTGTCCTTAATAATCAAAAGGCTAAGCTTTGAAAAGTCCAATTTAACCTAATATAGTAAGAACCTGCCTTCCAGTTATACAATCATGAATACTTAAACAAATTTGCTTAAGTATAAAAAAAAGGGCCAAATGGCCCTTCAGTTGCAGCAAGTAACACATGTTTGTTTATAGGCTGAAGTCTACAGCGTAAGCAACGTAAACTTTTACATCTGACTCGTCCATATCAGTGTCTGATACGCCAAATGTGAATCCATCCTTTGATACAGACACACCGTAATCAATAATGTCTTCGTCACCAATAAAATCGCCAGAATAATGACCTATGTGTAAAGCCATTTCTGTACCATTGCTGCCTACGGCAAAGCCGTAATCAGCTGTCAAATAAAGTGAGTCGCCAAAGTCTGTACCGTCGCCACTTGCAGCAGAAGTAGCAAGCACTGATGCACCAAAGGTAAAGCCTTCAACACTGATGCTACCGTAAATTTCTGAAAAATCAGCATCTGCGCTTGATGCCGCGTCTGGGTAAGCATAATAAATGTAACCTACATCGTAGCTAACACCTTCGCTAATATCGCCACCAAAGCCTGCGTAAAAATCTAGCTCGTAGGTCATTTCGTCAGCCCAAGATGCATTAGATACCCATGTACCAGCATAAAACCCAGATTCGTCAGCGTAATCAATACCACCAGAAATAGCAGCGTCGCCGCCAGTTTGTTCTTGTCCACGCCATAAGTAATTTGAGGTAGCTGCTACATTCGCAGATACTTCAGCATTTACTGCTGTTGATGTAAGTGACGTTGCAGCCATTAATGCCACGGCGCTAAAAGCGATTGTTTTTTTTAGTTTTAACATGTTCCATTTCCCGTTATATGATTTTTTGCATAGGAAGGCTTTTTATTATGAAGTACCGTAGCCTTTTGATTTATGCGTTTTTATTGTTTAACTGAGAATAGAATTGCACTGTGTGTGCCAGCTTGATTTATTTTGTTTAAGATTTAAGTTTTATTATTTATTAACAATGGCTTGCGTTTGGGGTGGGTGGTTTAGATTATGAGGAAGAAATATTCTATCGCACATCGCTGGTGCATAAAATAATCAAGCTGCACCATGAAAGTACAGCTTGTTTAGAATTATTTAGCCAAATATGGTGCGCATTAGACTAATTGTTTCGTTTACACTGCGACCTTTTTGAACTTCGCTGATTATTGAGTCGCGTTTGCTACGAATATGCTCAGGAATATCATCGGCAGCCAAAGCGCGGTCAACTAAAATTTCAGCAGACTCTTTACCTCTGCGTTGTGTTTTACCCGTTTTAGTGGTGCTACGCTTTGGTTTATTAAGTAATTTAATATAGTTAGAGCTATCTGGTGTTTTGTTATCCGCGTAGTAAAAGAAGCACGGAATAAGCGCTTTAATTGACACTAATTGCTCTTCTAGTTCATTTGAAGCATTTGCCATTTTGTACCATGACATAGCTTGAATGCCTTTTACAATATCTTGCCAGTAACGCTCAAAATCACTATTTTTGAGTTTAGTAACCGCAAGCGCTGAGCATAACGCGTCTAAACGGCTATTTGTAATTGGCGTAAAAATATCAGGGCGACGCATTGCAAGTAGTCTTGTTGCCGGAGCAAGTGTTGGCTTTTCACTGCTATCAGTAAATATTTTGCTATAAGCAGCTACAAACTGTTGGTACTCGTAATGGGTAATGTCACCTTCAAGAGGAATATTAGCCAGTGCTTCATCAAACGCACCCGGTAAATCACCAATGAGTTGGTGGAAAACTTTAGCACTCTTAGTTGATGCAAACCACTCAACATCAAAATCGTAAGTGCTTGGATCAAGTGAAGCCATATGCTTGCCAGTAAAAGCAAGAAGGTCTTCAGGGATCATGTCTTTTAATGATTGCTCACGAATACTTTTTACGTAACTTGCTAAACGAAGTTGTTCATCAAGTGCAATAACATCTTTGTGTTGCTCTATAAATACACTTACCACAGGCCAAGGGGCTACACGAAGCGTTTTAACTTGTAAAAAGCTGATAGCCGAAATAAGCTGATCATGCAGTTTTTTAAGAACAGGTAGCTGTTGCGGCTCAAGTAAATCGTAGTTAATACGGTCTCTGCTTGCGTTTAATAGCTCGTAACACCAAGGTAAAAAATCATCAGGATGGTTTTCTACTTTCACGGCCATAAGGTTAAGGCTTAATTCTGAAGATTGTTTCAGAATGTTCTGATAGATTTGATTTTCTTGCTCGCCTAGTGTCATTTTTGACGGTGAAATTAGCAGTTTTTTCATGCCTTGTAGATACTCCGGATTTATATATATGTATTAGCATTGTTTATTTTAGCTCAAATACACTAATAACAACAGCGCTGTCCTGCGCGCTGCATTATTATGGTGTTTAAAATCGGGGGTAATCTAACCAGCTCGGTTATTAATCAGTCTCTTCTAATATAAAGAGGCTTTCAACTGATGCGTGAAAATGAGCTGCGATTTTAAGGGCTATAATGACCGATGGCGTAAATCGATTTGTTTCTACAGTGCTTATTGTTTTACGCGATACGCTTATAGCATCGGCAAGTTCTTGCTGCGAAAGCCCTGCCTCTTTACGAAATTTTGCTATGTTATTTTGCACTTTGACTCCTAATCACGGCTCTGCCAAAGTAATGAAGCACCATATACCAAAAGCATGATACTGAGATAAAGTATTGCCATAGTTGCATGCGAAACCTCGCTAGGTATTTCATCGCTTTTATAAAAAACGGCGATAAGGCAAAATCCAAATGCAAAACTTGTATGTTTATAGGCATTAATGTCAATGTTGTTTAGAAACTCATCTTTATATGCATATTTAAAATACATTTTTAATGGGAAGTCTGCTTTAATCATAAAAATAGCAGTTACAACCATATAAAATAAAACGCTCATTCCAACAACTATCATCTCTTCTATATTATGGTTAGTTAGTGAGTAAACACTGAGAAGTAAACAAACTACGCCAGCGCTTATACAAAACCATATATTTTGTCTCATAAATTGTTCTTCTGTTTTAATATCTTGTTGTTTCATAGTATTCATCCTGTAATAGTATTTGATTTCTTGTAACCTAAAGGTATCAAAATGTTTCAGGAACGATTCATATGAAATAAGTAAACTGCTTTTATGAGCTTTTTTTATCTACAGCAATGCTTTTAGGCTTAACACTCGCTATGATAAAAACATAATTTGACCGCTTAAAGGACGAACATGAAAACCTTACTCAAAATTTTT
Source organism: Pseudoalteromonas sp. ECSMB14103 (assembly GCF_000813065.1). Classification (NCBI taxonomy): domain Bacteria; kingdom Pseudomonadati; phylum Pseudomonadota; class Gammaproteobacteria; order Alteromonadales; family Pseudoalteromonadaceae; genus Pseudoalteromonas; species Pseudoalteromonas sp. ECSMB14103. The sequence goes on from NZ_JWGY01000013.1 coordinate 106,653, forward strand.
GGTGTAATACTCTTACTCTGTATTGCTTTAATTGTGGCAGCGCCTTTTTTAATTCCTACCGATACCATTTTTAATAAAGTATCAGAGGAAGTTCAAAAAACGACGGGAAGAACGCTAACAATTAATGGTGACAAAACGCTTAGTGTGTTTCCTGCACTAAAGTTAGAGTTGAATGATGTCCACTTTGCTAATATGCAAACAGGTTCGCGAGCTGATATGGCAAGTATGCAGCAGCTGGCAGTACATATACCTTGGTTCTCGTTATTTGGCGGTGAGTTTAAGCTTGATAAGTTTGTTATTAACGAACCAGATATTTTATTAGAGACAGATAAAAATGGTAAAGCTAACTGGCAGTTGTTTGATGCTGTAGCAGATCAACCTACAGAGCAAACTGAGCCTGGTGAGGCAATTAAGCTGCCTGCTAGCTTTGATATTGAGCTGGGTGAGGTCGCTATTTATGGCGGTACATTTACATATCTAGATGGTCAAACGGGCGCCAAGCAGAAAATTAGCGATTTAGAGCTGGCTATTTTACTTCCTTCATTACGTAAAACCCTTGAAGTTAAAGGGGGGATTACCTATATGCAGGAGCGATTTGAACTAGATGTAAAACTCGATACTCCTGCCAAAGCGATTGAAGGTCAGGCTTTTAATGTATCGCAAAATTTAGATTCGCGCTTGGTTGAATTGACATTTAATGGCTCAATCGCAAAACAAGGGCAAGACATAAAAGGTCAATTAGCACTCAATGGCGAGTCGGTAAAAAATATTGCCAAATGGCAGGGGGTTGCCCTAAATGCGAAAGATAATGCGTTTAATGCATTTAGTGTAAATGGTAAAATGCATTTACTGGGTGAAAAATTCAATCTTGAAGAGTTAACTGCAACGCTTGATGAACTTCAAATTAAAGGTAAAAGCGAAATTAGTTTAGGTAATCGTTTAGCCATTAATGCAAATGTAGATTTGGGGATGCTCGATCTTAATCCCTATTTGCCAGATGCCGTTGCTAAAAAAGAACAGCCGACTGAAGACGATAGCAAACCGGCAGAGCCAATTGTTTGGGATGACACTCAAATTGATTTAAGCGCCCTTAAAGCACAAGATGCTAATGTAGTAATTCGTTCTAGTGGATTAATAGCAAATGATATAAAACTGGGTGCGAACCAGTTTACAGTGGCGCTAAATAAAGGTGTAGCTAAATTAAGTTTAGATAGCTTTTCAGCCTATGAAGGCGCTGGTAAAGGTGCAATTACTATTGATGCTCAAAATGCGCCTTATAAAATAGCTACAAACTTTAATTTAACAGATATAAATGCCCAGCCGTTATTAACTGATGCAACCGGTTTTGACAAGGTACTCGGTAGAGGTTCTTTAAATTGGAATTTATCTACAGCTGGGCAAAGTCAAAAATCGTTTATCGATGCGCTAAATGGTAAGTTGATATTTGAGTTTGCAGATGGTGCTGTAAAAGGGGCGAACATTGCTGAAATGGTTCGTAAAGGTAAAGAGATTATATCTGGTAATTTTGGCGCCGCTTCTGAAGGGTTAGATACTGGCTTTGAAGAGGCAGAACAAACAGATTTTTCTGCGCTTACAGGTAGCTTTAATTTTATTAAAGGTGTTGGACGCAATACTGACCTTTCACTAATTAGCCCTCTGATTCGTATTTCCGGTGAAGGAGATGTGGATTTACCTCTCACTAAAGTTGATTACCGTTTGGTAACAGGGATTGTAGATTCAATAGAAGGTCAAGGCACTACCGATGACAGTACAGGCTTTAAAATACCGTTACGCATAAAAGGACCATTTCACGATGTGGGAATTAAACTTGATGTAAGTAATGCCTTAAAAGATGAAGCAAAAAAGAAACTAGATGACGCAAAAGAAAAAGCGAAAGAGAAAGCCAAAGATAAAGTAAAAGACAAATTAAAGGGACTATTTGGCTAAGTAACCACTAGTAAAATAAACAAGGCACTTTTTAAGTGCCTTGTTTATTTTATAACCATTGAAAAAATAGTCACATAGCTTTACCAACGTTAATAAAATCCCCTCAGTCCTTAAATTAATTAAAAAATAACCTATCGCTACATGCTCAATGCTGGTACAATTGCCCGCCCTTAAGAGACAACTCGTTTGTTTTTGAGTGGGATTTAATCGAAATGTCTTGATTTTAAACAATTTTAAGACACGTTGTAATTACTACACCGGAGGTCATTAACATGATCCAAATGCAAACTCAGCTGGAAGTTGCTGATAACAGCGGCGCTCGCAAAGTGCAGTGTATAAAAGTCCTTGGTGGTTCACACCGTCGCTACGCAGCGATTGGCGACATCATTAAAGTTTCTGTAAAAGAAGCTATTCCTCGCGGTAAAGTGAAGAAAGGTGATGTTAAAAACGCGGTAGTTGTGCGTACCAGAAAAGGTGTTCGCCGTCCAGATGGTTCTCTGATCCGTTTCGACAGCAACGCGGCTGTTATCTTAAATGATAACTTGCAGCCAATTGGTACACGTATTTTCGGCCCTGTGACTCGCGAACTTCGTAATGACAAGTTCATGAAAATCGTTTCACTAGCCCCAGAAGTACTGTAAGGAGCCAATCATGGCAGCAAAAATCCGTCGTGGTGACGAAGTAATCGTACTAGCAGGTAAAGACAAAGGTAAGCGCGGTAAAGTGCTTTCAGTTGTTACTGAATCTGGTCGAATCTTTGTCGAAGGCATAAACTTGATCAAGAAACACCAAAAGCCGGTTCCACAATTGAACCAAGCTGGCGGCATTGTTGAGAAAGAAGCGTCTATGGACGCATCAAACGTTGCGATCTTCAACTCGGAAACGAGTAAAGCAGATCGTGTAGGTTTCAAGATTGAAGATGGTAAGAAATTACGTATCTTTAAATCTACTGGTAAAACTATCTAATAGTTGGAGTAGAATGATGGCGAAACTGCATGAAGTATATAAAGACAAAGTAGTTGCTGAGCTTCAAGAGAAGTTTGGTTTCAGCTCTGTCATGCAAGTCCCTCAGATCGAAAAGATCACATTAAATATGGGCGTGGGCGAAGCCCTAGCTGACAAGAAAATTTTAGATCACGCTGTAGCTGATTTAACTGCAATCTCTGGTCAGAAACCTTTAATCACTAAAGCACGCAAATCTGTTGCTGGCTTTAAAGTGCGTGAAGGCTACCCAATTGGTTGTAAAGTAACCCTACGCGGCGAGCGTATGTGGGACTTTTTTGAGCGTTTGGTATCAATCGCTATCCCACGTATTCGTGACTTCCGTGGCGTAAGTGCTAAGTCTTTTGATGGACGTGGTAACTACAGCATGGGCGTACGTGAACAAATCATCTTCCCAGAAATCGATTACGATAAAGTAGACCGTGTACGCGGTATGGATATCACTATCACTACTTCTGCGAAATCTGATGAGGAAGGCCGTGCGTTGTTAGAAGCGTTTAACTTCCCATTTAAGAAATAAGGGTAGGGTTATGGCAAAGAATTCTATGAAAGCGCGCGAAGCAAAGCGCACAAAACTAGTTGCTCAGTATGCTGAAAAGCGTGCTGCACTAAAAGCTATCATCAGTGATGTTAATACATCTGAAGATGATCGTTGGGACGCGGTACTTAAGCTACAAGCTTTACCTCGTGATTCTAGCCCTGCACGTCAACGTAATCGTTGTAACATTACGGGCCGCCCACATGGTTTCCTTCGCAAATTCGGCATGAGCCGTATTAAAGTTCGCGAAGCAGCTATGCGCGGTGAAATTCCTGGCCTTAAAAAGGCTAGCTGGTAATAGAATCATGGGAGTAAGACTATGAGCTTGCAAGATCCTATCGCGGATTTGTTCACACGTATCCGTAACGGTCAATCAGCGAAGAAAGTATCTGTAACGATGCCAACTTCAAAGCTGAAAGTAGCATTAGCTAAAGTACTAAAAGACGAAGGTTACATCGTAGACTACGCAGTTAACGGTGAAGTTAAACCTGAGCTTTCTATCGAGTTGAAGTACTTCGAAGGCAAAGCTGTAATTGAAAATATCCAGCGTGTAAGTCGCCCTGGTTTACGTATCTACAAGAAACGTGACGAATTACCGAAGGTAATGGGTGGTCTTGGTATCGCTATCGTATCAACTTCTAAAGGCCTAATGACAGACCGCGCAGCACGTAGTGCTGGTGTTGGTGGTGAAATCATTGGCTTTGTAGCTTAATCGGAGGGGAACTATGTCTCGCATAGCAAAGGCACCAATTAATGTTCCTGCCGGTGTAGAAGTTACATTGAAAGGCCAGGAAATCACAGTTAAAGGCAAAAACGGTGAACTTACTCGTACTATCAACGACGCAGTTGAAGTACAAGTTAACGACAACGTTATTACAACTTTACCTCGTGAAGGCGTAGCAAATGCATGGGCACAAGCAGGTACTGCTCGCGCTCTAATCAACAACATGGTTGTTGGTACGCATGAAGGTTACGAGAAGAAACTTCAGTTAGTAGGCGTTGGTTACCGTGCTGCAGCTAAGGGTAAAGTTTTAGACTTAACACTTGGTTTCTCACACCCAGTTAATTTCGCAGTTCCTGAAGGAATTACGATTGAAACTCCAAGCCAAACAGAAGTTCTAGTTAAGGGCGTAGATAAGCAGTTAGTTGGTCAAACAGCTGCTAACATTCGTGCATACCGTAAACCTGAGCCTTATAAAGGTAAAGGTGTTCGCTATTCAGATGAGAATGTACGCCGTAAAGAGGCTAAGAAGAAGTAAGGTAAGACGATGGATAAAAAAACAGCTCGTCTACGTCGTGCTAAACGCACTCGTAGAAATTATATTGAACAAGGCACAACGCGTCTTGTTATCCACCGCACGCCACGTCACATTTACGCTCAAGTAATTAATGCTGAGGGTAATGTACTGGCTGCTGCTTCTACTGTTGAGAAGGCTATTAGCGAAACAGTTAAAGGCACCGGTAACGTTGAAGCTGCGCAAGCAGTTGGCAAAGCGGTTGCTGAACGTGCGGCTGACAAAGGCATCGAAAAGATTGCTTTTGATCGCAGTGGCTTTAAATATCACGGCCGTGTGAAGGCGCTAGCTGATGCTGCGCGTGAAGCCGGTTTGCAATTCTAGGAGTAGACAATGGCTAACGTAGAAGCAAAGCAACAACAGCCTGATCTAGCTGAAAAGCTAATCGCGGTAAACCGTGTGTCTAAAGTAGTTAAAGGTGGTCGTATCTTTAGCTTTACTGCACTAACTGTAGTTGGTGACGGCGCAGGTAAAGTAGGTTTTGGTTATGGTAAAGCACGTGAAGTTCCAGCTGCTATTCAAAAAGCAATGGAAAAAGCACGTCGCAACATGATCAATGTAGACCTAAATGGCAATACATTACAGCATCCTGTTAAGGGACGTCATGCTGGCTCACTAGTGTTCATGAAACCAGCCTCTGAAGGTACTGGTATCATCGCAGGTGGTGCTATGCGTGCAGTACTAGAAGTGACTGGTGTTCAGAACGTACTATCTAAATGTTACGGTTCTACTAACCCAATCAACGTAGTACGTGCAACGATTTCGGCTCTTGAGAATATGAATTCTCCACAGTCTATCGCTGCAAAACGTGGCCTTCGCGTAGAAGAAATACTGGGGTAACCATGGCTAATCAAACTGTAAAAGTAACACAAGTAAAAAGCTCTATCGGTCGTTTACCGAAGCATAAAGCTACATTACGCGGTCTTGGTTTACGTCGTATCAATCACACTGTTGAGTTAGAAGACACAGCATGTGTACGTGGTATGATAAACAAGGTTTCTTACATGGTTAAGGTAGAGGGTTAATTTCATGCATTTGAATACACTTTCACCTGCTGCAGGTTCAAAAACTGCCCCTAAACGTGTTGGTCGTGGTATCGGTTCTGGTCTTGGTAAGACTGGTGGCCGTGGTCACAAAGGTCAAAAGTCACGTTCTGGCGGTAAAGTACGCGTTGGTTTTGAAGGCGGTCAAATGCCTATGCAACGTCGTCTACCTAAATTTGGTTTCACTTCACGCAAATCGTTAGTATCTGCAGAAGTTAACCTTTTTGAAATCGCTAAAGTTGAAGGCGATGTGGTAGACCTAAGCGCGTTACAAGCAGCTGGTCTAGTTAAAAAGAACGTTCTTTTCGTTAAAGTTGTTAAATCTGGTGAAGTTTCACGCGCTGTTACACTTAAAGGTCTTAAAGCCTCTAAGGGTGCACGCGAAGCTATTGAAGCTGCCGGAGGCAAGGTAGAAGACTAAGGAAGTACAAATGGCTAAACCAGGTCAAGATACACAAAGTGCACAAGGTGGGCTTTCGGAATTGAAGCGTCGATTACTCTTCGTATTGGGCGCTATCATAATTTACCGTCTAGGTTCATTTGTGCCGATCCCTGGGATTGACGCCGCTGTACTTGCCGATTTCTTCGAGCAACAAAAGGGCACCATTGTTGAAATGTTCAACATGTTCAGTGGTGGTGCACTTGAGCGAGCTTCAGTGTTAGCGCTGGGTATTATGCCGTATATCTCGGCTTCGATTATTACGCAACTATTAACGCATATGTATCCTCCGTTTATAGAGCTTAAGAAAGAAGGTGAGCAAGGGCGTAAAAAAATTAGCCAGTACACACGCTACGGCACGCTTGTGCTAGCTACTATCCAATCTATCGGTATTGCTACTAGCTTACCGGGCATGATGAACGGGTTAGTTGTTAATCCGGGTATGGGTTTCTATTTCACCGCTGTGGTGAGCTTAGTAACTGGTACTATGTTCCTTATGTGGTTGGGTGAACAAATAACAGAACGTGGTATCGGTAACGGTATTTCAGTTCTAATATTTGTTGGTATTGTAGCTAACTTGCCGTCTGCTATTGGTTCGACAGTCGAAATGGCGCGCCAAGGTGATTTGAATGTTTTTGTACTACTTATGGTTGCGGTTATAGTATTCGCTGTTACTTATCTTGTAGTGTTTTTCGAACGTGGACAACGTCGTATTGTTGTTAACTACGCTAAACGCCAACAAGGTCGTCAAGTATTTGCTGCTCAAAGCACGCATTTACCACTAAAAGTAAACATGGCGGGTGTTATTCCACCAATCTTTGCTAGTAGTATAATTCTGTTCCCTGGTACAATTGCTAGCTGGTTCGGCCAAGGTGAAGGTCCTGTCGCTGATGCATTACAAGCTGTTGCTACAACGTTGACTCCGGGTCAACCTTTGTACTCACTTGTATTAGCTGCGGCAATTATCTTCTTCTGCTTTTTCTATACAGCGTTGGTGTTTAACCCTCGTGAAACTGCAGATAACCTTAAGAAATCTGGCGCATTTATCCCAGGTATTCGTCCAGGTGAGCAGACATCTAAATACATTGATAAAGTGATGACACGCCTGACATTGGCAGGTGCTTTGTATATAACCTTTATCTGTCTGGTGCCCGAATTCATGACTATGGCATGGCAAACGCCATTCTATTTCGGCGGTACATCAATTTTGATTATCGTTGTTGTAATCATGGACTTTATGGCACAAGTACAGACTCACCTGATGTCTCATCAGTATGATTCTGTGCTGAAAAAAGCGAACCTTAAAGGCTACGGTCGATAAGGTCAGTTTACGGAGTTGAGCAATGAAAGTACGTGCTTCCGTTAAGAAAATATGCCGTAACTGTAAAGTTATTAAACGTGCTGGTGTAGTACGCGTAATTTGCAGTGAGCCTAAGCATAAGCAAAGGCAAGGCTAAGTAAACAGTCGTGCAGGCTGAGATTTCTCGGCCTGTGTTTTTAGTAGTGATTTGGTCTTCGTTTGAGTATCCTTACGGGCTTTTCAAACTTTTGATTACCAAATTCGAATATAGGAGATGTGTTAGTGGCCCGTATTGCTGGCATTAACGTCCCTGATCATAAACATGCAGTTATTGGTTTAACAGCTATTTATGGCATAGGTAAGACTCGCTCTAAGGCTATCTTAGCAGCGACTGGTATCGCCGAGACCACAAAAATCGGTGAACTTTCTGACGAAACACTTGACGTACTGCGTGATGCAGTTGGCAAGTACACTGTTGAAGGTGACCTTCGTCGTGAAGTTACATTAAATATCAAGCGCCTTATGGACCTTGGTTGTTACCGTGGCCTACGTCACCGTCGCTCTTTACCACTACGTGGTCAAAGAACTAAGACTAACGCGCGTACCCGTAAGGGTCCTCGTAAGCCTATTAAGCGATAAGGGGATAGTATTATGGCTAAGACACCAATTCGTCGTAAAAAGGTTAAAAAACAAGTTGCTGATGGTATGGCTCATGTTCATGCTTCTTTCAACAACACTATTGTAACGATTACCGACCGTCAAGGTAATGCACTATCATGGGCTACTGCCGGTGGTTCAGGTTTCCGTGGTTCACGTAAATCTACACCATTTGCTGCTCAGGTTGCTGCAGAGCGTGCAGGTACTGCTGCTCAAGAATACGGTTTAAAAAATCTAGAAGTTTTCATCAAAGGTCCAGGTCCAGGTCGTGAATCTGCTGTACGTGCTTTGAATGCTGCTGGTTACCGTATTACAAACATTACTGACGTGACGCCAATACCACATAATGGTTGTCGTCCACCGAAGAAACGTCGCGTTTAACAATAGGTTAGGAGAAATAACATGGCAAGATATTTGGGCCCTAAGCTCAAGCTGAGTCGTCGTGAAGGTACTGACCTGTTCCTTAAGAGCGGCGTAAGAGCTATCGACTCTAAGTGTAAACTTGAGACTGCACCTGGTCAGCACGGCGCTCGTAAAGGTCGTCTATCTGATTACGGTTTACAATTACGTGAAAAGCAAAAAGTACGTCGTATCTACGGTGTATTAGAAAAGCAATTCCGTAACTACTATAAAGAAGCTGCTCGCCTTAAAGGTAATACAGGTGAAAACTTGTTACAGCTTTTAGAGCAACGTTTAGACAATGTTGTATATCGCATGGGTTTTGCTAGCACACGCGCTGAAGCACGTCAGTTAGTAAGCCATAAAGCGATTCTAGTTAATGGTCGTGTTGTGAACATTCCTTCATACGTAATTACTCCAGAAGATACTGTAGTAATCCGTGAGAAGTCTAAGACACAAGCACGTATCATCGCTGCTCTAGAGTTGGCTGAGCAACGTGAAAAGCCGACTTGGGTTGAAGTTGACGGTAAGAAATTGGAAGGCAGCTTTAAGCGTCTACCTGAGCGTTCAGACCTGTCTGCGGACATTAATGAACAACTAATCGTCGAACTTTACTCTAAGTAAAGTTAAGAGTTAAGAGAGGATAAAATGCAGGGTTCTGTTACAGAATTTCTAAAACCAAGGTTAGTCGACATCGACGCTATAAACCCAACGCGTTCTAAAATAGTTTTAGAACCATTAGAGCGTGGCTTTGGTCACACTCTGGGTAATGCTTTACGCCGTATATTACTTTCATCTATGCCTGGATGTGCAGTAACTGAAGTAGAAATCGACGGTGTATTACATGAGTACAGCGCGAAAGAAGGCGTTCAAGAAGACATCATTGAAATACTATTAAACCTTAAAGGTTTAGCAGTAACGTTAGAAGGCAAAGATGAAGTTTTTCTGACCCTGACTAAATCTGGTGTAGGCCCTGTTACTGCGGCTGATATTCAGCACGATGGCGATGTAACAATTGCTAATCCAGATCACGTTATCTGTAATTTAACTACAGGTAACAGCGAGATCAGCATGCGTATTCGTGTTGAGCGCGGTCGTGGTTATGTGCCGGCATCTAGTCGTTTATCCTCTGATGACGATGAGCGTCCAATTGGTAGATTGTTGCTTGATGCATCATTCAGCCCAGTTGAACGTATTGCGTACTCGGTTGAATCAGCTCGAGTTGAGCAACGTACAGATTTAGACAAATTAATCATTGATATGGAAACAAACGGTACATTAGATCCTGAAGAAGCGATCCGCCGTGCGTCTACTATCTTAGCTGAGCAATTAGATGCATTCGTAGATTTACGCGATGTAACTGAGCCAGAAGAGAAAGAAGAGAAACCAGAATTCGATCCTATTCTGCTTCGTCCAGTCGATGATCTTGAACTAACAGTACGCTCAGCAAATTGTTTGAAAGCCGAGCAAATTCAATATATCGGTGATTTAGTTCAGCGCACTGAGGTTGAGCTTCTTAAAACGCCTAATCTAGGTAAGAAGTCTCTAACTGAAATTAAAGACGTGCTAGCTTCACGTGGTCTTTCTCTAGGTATGCGCCTAGAAAACTGGCCACCTGCAAGTTTAGCTGAATAATCTAAATCACTATATTAGTTTAGTTAGAAGGATAGGGTCATGCGCCATCGTAAGAGTGGTCGTCAATTAAACCGTAACAGTAGCCATCGTAAAGCGATGTTCAGCAATATGGCAGGTTCTTTGGTGAAACATGAAATCATCAAAACTACTTTGCCAAAAGCGAAAGAGTTACGTCGTGTAATTGAACCTTTAATCACACTGGCTAAGACTGACAGTGTAGCAAACCGCCGTTTAGCGTTTGCTCGCACACGCGACAATGAAGTTGTTGGTAAATTATTCAGTGAAATCGGTCCACGTAACGCGGATCGCCCAGGTGGTTACACTCGTATTCTTAAGTGTGGCTTCCGTACTGGTGATAATGCACCAATGGCTTATATTGAACTAGTTGGTCGCCCAGCGACTAGCGAAGAAGTTCAAGAAGACGCACAGTCTGCAGAGTAAGTCTTAAAGAAACCTAAAAGCCGAGCTTATGCTCGGCTTTTTAATGCCTGAAAATTATAAATAAAATTTCTCCATTACTATATTTATTTATTACCTATTACCTATTTACCACTAATCTCTAGTCATCTACAACACGGCTCTATTTCATTAATGATTTAGCTGAGTGAGTAGAATTACAATAAAAACGGTAACGTTACACCAAGAAAAAATCATAAGCTAAAAAGGTTGTCACCATAATTACCTTTCAAATAAGCACTAGAAAGATATTTATCATCATACACTTAGTAAAATGGCGTTATTAGATAAATAAAGCTTACTATTAGTTGTGTTTTTGAGCGTTTAGCTCAAATACTCATCGAACAGCATGTTTTTTCAAGTTTTCTTCAAAAAAGGGTTGATCTGTTTTCGGATCTCC
>NZ_JWGY01000014.1:0-110016 GCF_000813065.1 Pseudoalteromonas sp. ECSMB14103
TCAGTGGGGTCGCATTATAGGGAGCCGCGAATTTAACGCAAGCCTTTTTTAGCTAAAAAAGTGATTTAAATTGCACCCCAAGCAAGCGCACACCCTAAACACAAGTTACTCACAAAACCCTGTGCATAACTTTACTTTTTAAGCTGATTTTCTCTGCTTTAACATCTAAGAGTCATCAATAAAAAAGCACCTTTAATAAAGGTGCTTTTATTTAGCCGAACTTATAATCAGCTTTTAATATAAAATACTGTATAGCTTTCTACGGTATTTAGCTGCGAGCGCATCGCCATCTGGTAGAGAAGCTATTATAGCTAAAAAGCTTGGTTTAGCTTCGTTATAGTTAAGGTCCTTTTGTAGTACTTTGAATAGCACTTCTAATGCCTCTTCTTTTCTTCCTGCTTCGTTTAATAAAGCACTGAGCTCTTCTTTAAGTTCTAAATCGTTCGGATACTTATCTACTTGCTGTTGCTTTTGTTGTATCTCTGGAGAATCTTTTGCATCTAAAGCAGCTTCGCATTTTGCTTTGATGTTATTGAAGTACGCATCTTGATCTTGCGAATCAATCGTTTCTATTAATGCTTGAGCTTCATCTAATTTGTGAATTTGAATACAAATATCTGCAAGCACTAATTTAATACGTACATTAGTATTATCTATTTCGTATGCTTGCTTTGCATAATTAAACGCTGCATTGAGGTCTGATTTAAGTAGAGCCTGCTTAGCTTGTTCTAATAGCAAATCCTGTTGAGCAGGTAAGTGCTTAGATAGGGCTTCCCGTATTTGTGACTCAGTTTGAGTACCTGCAAGCAAATCGACAGGGGCAGAGTCTTTTAATAGCACAAGCGTAGGCAGCGTTTGTAAGCCAACCTGTTGTGCTAATTGTGAAGCTAATGCTTGCTCTGCATCACAATCTAAATTCGCTATTACTATATGGCTTGTATATTCAGCTGCTATTTTATCTAAAATTGCAGCCTGCCCAATACAATCAGGACTTTGAGGTGAGAAAAAGTTAAGTAATACTAATTTTTGTTGTGATGTTTCCCCAAGGACCTGTTGAAGGTTTTGTGCATTAATACTTACTATATTACTCATTGAATTGATTGCCATACTTATCTATTTAGGGTTTTATATGGTGATTAACATAATAAATACAAGTCGTATAACTAAATCACTCGGCATACATTACCAATTAATGAGGCAAATCATGAAACTATCTTACCTTAGCGCTGCATTTTTATTTGCAGCTCCGCTTTTGCAAGCCAAAGGACTTGACCTAGACCTAAACAAAACAATGCCTAGTATTGAAAAGTTTTACCTCGATTTACATCAATCGCCAGAACTTTCATACAGCGAAAAAAAGACAGGTAAAAAAATAGCTAACCAACTTAATATGCTTGGATTCGAGGTTACAGATAATGTAGGTGGGTATGGTGTTGTTGGTATTTTTAAAAATGGCAATGGCCCAACAGTTATGATACGCACTGATACGGACGGTTTACCTATTACCGAGCAAACAGGTAAACCCTACGCTTCAACTGTAAAAGTTGTTGACGAGCATGGTGCAAAAGTTGGTGTTATGCATGGCTGTGGCCATGATATTCATATGAGCTCATTTATAGGCACTGCCGAGCAACTCATTACTCATAAAAATAAATGGAAAGGTACATTAATGATGGTTGCACAACCTGCAGAAGAGGTTGGAGGTGGAGCTAAAGCGATGTTAAATGAAGGTTTATTTAGTAAATACGCAAAGCCCGACCACGTTATTGCATTGCATGTTAGTGCCAGTGTCCCTGCTGGTAAAGTAACTATGAAAAATGAATATACCATGGCAAGTGTGGATTCTGTTGATATTAATATAAAAGGTAAAGGTGGCCATGGCGCGTACCCTCATACCACTATTGACCCGGTAGTTATTGCTGCGCGCACAGTACTTGCTTTACAAACGATTACAAGTCGCGAACTTTCACCTTTAGAACCATCTGTTATAACAGTCGGTTCTATACATGGCGGCTCTAAACATAATGTTATTTCTGATGAAGTGAAACTGCAACTTACACTGCGTAGTTACAACCCAGATGTACGCAATGCGCAAATAGCTGCAATAAAACGCATAACCGCAGGTATTGCGCAAAGCGCTGGGCTTGATGAAAGTGATTACCCTGCTGTTATAGTCCATGAGGATGAATCAATTCCATCTACTTATAATAATCCTTCGCAGACTAATATAGTGCGAAGTGCTATTAAAAATGCGATAGGCGACACAAACGTACTTGAAACCCAAGCCGTAATGGCAGGTGAAGACTTTGGTCTTTATGGCCGTACCGACGAAAATATCCCAATTACATTATTTTGGTTAGGCGGAGTTAACCAACAACAATATGCAAAAGCGATGAAAAATAACGAAACACTTCCTTCATTGCACTCAAGTAAATTTGCACCAGATTACAAAGTAGCTTTACCTACTGGTATAAAAGCCATGAGTAATGCGGCAGTTGCATTATTTAATACAAAATAAATCCCACTTAAGGGCTCAGCCATTAAACTTTTGTTGAGCTCTTTTTATAATTAGATTTTTTAAATGGTGCTTTTTTACTGCGCTTGGCAAAACGATTTTTAGGCGGTGTTTGGGGCAGTTTTGAAAATACATGGCTATCGCAATTAGCTGCTTGCATTACAAAGCCTTCAAGCTCCACCAGCAGCGGTTGTAAAAATTGTTGGTAGCTCATTGCTTGTTGAGCAATGCTGCCTAAACTCGCCTCCCACTTTGCTGTTAAGTCAGGACTTGCTAAGCCTTCAGGCAAAACACTAATTAATGCAAGGCCTGTTTCGGTGGCTTTGATTGTTTTGCCTTCACGCTTTAAAAAACGCCGTTTAAATAGCAACTCTATAATGCCTGCACGAGTAGCCTCTGTACCTAAACCATCAGTATCTTTTAATATTTTTTTGATATGTGGATCTTTTACATAACGGCTAATCCCCGTCATAGCACCTAGTAAAGTTGCATCAGTAAAATGAGCGGGAGGTGAAGTAAGCTTTTCTACTACATCACCTTGTGTACATACCAGGTCCATCCCTTTTTCAAGGTAAGGTAAAGTAGCCTCTTCTTTTAATTCTGATTTACCCATTAATACCTTAAACCCCAAACTGACTTCTTGTTTAGCGTTGGCTTTAAATAACCCACCAGCAATTGTCACCTCTGCTTTAGTTTCGTTATAAATATAGTCTGGGTAAAACTGGATCAAATAGTGCCTACAAATAAGCTGATACACTTTTGCTTCATCCTTGGCTAAGCTAGCTGACTTTAATTGCTTTGCCGTAGGTACTATAGCGTGATGCGCAGCTACTTTTGAGTCATTAAAGCACTTACTGCGCTGCTTAGTATTTGCACCATTTACTAACTCCACTTTTTGACCGTCATTAGTTGCAATTGCTTTTAAAATTGAAGGTGCATCTAAATGATGTTCTTTAGGCAAATATCGATTATCTGAGCGAGGATAAGTAATTAATTTATGGCGCTCATAAAGTGTTTGGCAAATATCAAGCACCTGTTGGGCAGCCATACCAAATGCCTTTGCTGCATCTATTTGCAGTGCTGATAGATTATAAGGTAGAGGTGCACTTTGCTTTTTTTGTTTTTGTTCAAGCGATGTCACCTCTCCTGTTTGATTAGTGATACGCGAAGCCACGTTTTCGGCCAATGCTTTATTTAGCACTCGCCCCTCTTCATCTTGATAAGGTTCGCAAGCTTTACTCGGTACCCACTTTGCTTTAAATACCTGCTTCTCAGGAGTAACTAAACTAGCTAGCACCTCATAAAATGGTTTTGATATAAAATTAGCTATTTCTGTGTCACGATTTACCACTAAGCCCAAAATTGGCGTTTGTACGCGCCCAACTGATAGTACATTACCAAACCCTGCTTTTTGTCCCGCTAAAGTATAAGCCCGAGTGAGGTTCATACCAAAAAGCCAATCAGCTCGTGAACGTGCAAGTGCTGATACACTTAGTGAAATAAATTCCCGATTAGAGTGCATACTACCAAGCGCTTTTTTAACTGCAGCTAAGTTTAAATCGCTTATAAGTAGACGCTGAATACCTTGCTTTTTAGCTTTGCTTATTTTGGCTTGTTCTATCACTTCATCTACAAGTAACTGCCCTTCACGGTCGGGATCGCCAGCATGAACTAACGTTGATGCCTGTTTGATTAGCTTTTTTAAAATAGTTAATTGCTTACGAGTTTTAGGTTTAGCTTTTAACTGCCATTGCTCAGGTACTATAGGGAGATGTTCTAATTGCCATTTTTTATAGCGTTCATCGTAATCATCAGGTTCAGCTTGTTCTAACAAATGGCCAATACACCACGAGACACAATCACCATTTGCGACTTCAATGTAACCGTCGTGTTTTTTATGTGGTTTTGGGAGCGCATCTGCAATTGCACGTCCAAGTGATGGTTTTTCTGCGATGTAGAGTTTCATGCGCCGGCCTACAACTGGTTATATAAACAGTATTTTAGCATAACTATTTTAAAGAGGGGGAGTTTTTGATTTATTGTCGGTTCAATAAATAGAGACTGGTAATAATTTGTAAAACTCAAAGCTGGGCTACTAATTAAGCCCAGCTTTATAATTTGAGAATTACCTCACATCAATAGGGTCAGACTCTTTTGCTTTACCTTGTAATATAGATATTTCAACTCGGCGATTCCTGCGCCGGTCTTCATTTGTCTCGTTAGGCACAAGCGGCCGAGTTTCAGCCCGCCCTACAACCATCATTCGTGTTTTATCAAACCCTTGAACTGTTTGCAATTCGCTAGCAACAGCCACTGCACGCTTAGACGACAAATCCCAGTTATTTACGTATAACTCATTTGATACCTGAAAATCATCTGTATGCCCTGATACTGTAATTTCACCTGGTACGTCTTTTAAAAGTTCGCCAATGTCTTGGATAATCGGTTTAAACTTAGGTTGTAAAAAAGCACTGCCCGAAGGAAACGAGCCATTTTCTCTAATACGAATAATAATTTGCTGACCTAATGATTCAAGTTCTATTGCACCATCTATTATTTGCCTTTCTAACTGCTGCGCTATTTTTTTAACTAGCTCATTTGTTTGCTCTTGATCTGCAGCGGATATTGCTTGCTCTGATGATTGCTCTTGTGAGGTACTTCTAGATTCACCACCACGTTTATCGCCTCGCTGTTCTTGCCTGCCGCCCGCTGAACTTTCATCACCAGCCTGAAATTCTAGCATTTGTTGTGTCATTTCAACGGTTTGCTGTTGAATAGTTTCAATGGGTGTAGGCTCTGGCTTACCTGGGGTAAATTCCATAGCGATAACCGATGTCCCTTTTGGGATATCTTTAACTTCGATTTTATTTTGCACACCAAAAGCAAACTTCATAGAACCTGCAATTTGCTTGAATTTAAGTACATCCATTTCTGAGAATGCCAATAAGAGTACAAAAAAGCACATCAATAGCGACATTAAATCAGCAAATGTACCCATCCAAGCAGGCAAACCCGGTGGTGGGCATTTGCACTCTTCATCAGACATGGTTACTCCTCGGTATCAACTTTACGCTTAGACTCAGCCAAGTAGTTTTTCAAAATACCTTCAATAACTTTGGGGTTTTGACCATCTTGAATTCCTAAAATAGCATCAAGAATCAAACGTTGATTCATCGCTTCTTCGTCTTTACGCAGCTCTAGTTTTACCTGAATCGGAATTGCTACTACATTCGCCAAAAATGCACCATATAGAGTGGTCAATAGTGCCACGGCCATTGCAGGTCCAATAGCTTTGGGGTCGTCCATGTTTGATAACATGGCAACGAGGCCTATCAATGTACCAATCATTCCCATTGCGGGAGCTATGTCGGCAAGTGCTTTAAATAAGCCAGCACCTAGTTCATGACGGGTCGTGGTTAGGGAAATATCTTTTTGGAGTGTAGCGCGCACAACATCTGCGTCATGACCGTCAACAAGCATGTCAACGCCTTTACGCATAAATGGGTTTGGGATTTCAGCTTCTTCGAGCGCTAAAAAGCCACCTTTACGAGCAGAGTCCGCAAGCTCTACTGCTTTTTCTATTAACTCTTCAGGCGACTCAATTTTAAACATGAATGCCTTACCAACCACCTTACCTATCCCTAAAAACTGAGACATAGTGAAGTTTGATAAAACAATAAACAGCGAGCCACCAAATACAATTACACTTGAAGGCGCATCGGCAAACATGCCCATTTCACCGCTACTACTCATAAACATAGACATGACAATTAAGCCTATTGCGCCTAGGATCCCTATTATGGTTGCTAAATCCACATTTCCTCCAGAGATTTCATGTTTAAATGCCTTATCATAAACTTTTTATTATTAACTGCTTATCGGCAACATACTGAATTGCTTAAGTCATTTTTGAAAATAAACATAAAAGTTATATTTATTATTTTATATCAAGTTAGACGCTCTGCCTAATTATCGAGTTTTCCTGACTAATAACACTGATTAACACGCGATTAATCGTGCTAAATGTAAAAAACTCATATCATCCTTTGACCTAGTTTAGCATTCCCCCTAAAATTGGCTCCTAAATTTATCATGTAAGCTGAAATAAAGATGGCGACTAAAAAACCTGAAAACTTAAGTTTCGAAAAAGCACTAGAAGAATTATCAACAATTGTTAGTGAAATGGAACAAGGTGATTTATCGCTTGAACAATCATTAAAGCAGTTCGAGCGTGGTATTGCACTCGCTGGTGCGTCATCTGAAAAACTACAGCAAGCAGAACAAAAAGTATCTATTTTAATGGGTAATAGCGAAAAGTCAGCACTTACAAACTTTAATAATGATATGGAATAGTTGTGAGCATAAAAGACTATATTGAACGTGCTCAGATAGATGTAGCTACTACACTCAATAGCTACTTTGAACAACCGCTCGATAGCGATAAAACAATAAAAGAAGCCACTCATTACAGCTTATTTAATGGTGGAAAAAGGCTGCGCCCTTTTTTGGTGTACGCTGTTGGTGAAATGCTAGGCGCTAAAAAAAGTGACTTAGACGTTTTGGCTGCAGCCATAGAATGCATTCATAGTTATTCATTAGTACATGACGACCTACCAGCTATGGATGATGACGATTTACGCCGCGGCTACCCCACTTGCCATATTGTGTATGGCGAAGCGCAAGCCATTTTAGCGGGTGATGCATTACAAACTCTCGCCTTTGAACTTATAGCCACACATAACTTTAATTGCTCAGCGCAATCACAAGTAAAAATGATTGCTGCACTTGCACATGCATCAGGTATTGAAGGGATGGTGGCAGGACAAGGTTTAGACATTGCCGCAACTGACAAAGTTGTTTCTGTACAAGAGCTTGAGCGCATCCATAAGCTAAAAACCGGTGCACTAATTAACTGTGCTATAACACTAGGTGCACTGTGCAGTGAAAAAGCAGATGAACAAACTTTAGAAAACTTGAGCGTTTTTGGGTATGCTATAGGGCTGGCATTTCAAGTACACGACGATATTTTAGACGTGGAAGGTGACACCTTTATACTAGGTAAACCACAAGGCTCAGATATAGAAGCGAATAAAGCGACATACCCGGCGTTATTAGGTATGCTAGGCGCTAAAGAAAAGGCGCAAAATTTAATAACACAAGCCCACGAAGCGTTAGCACTTATTGATGCAGATACTACGCTTCTTGCGTCGCTGGCAAATTACCTTATTGAACGTGACCACTAGTCACAGTTTAAGCGTATTGCAAATAGCACTGACATTATTACTTAACATTCGTTGCTCACTCCCATTTGAAAGCGAATGTGATCGAAGGATATAAAAAAGCCATGACACTTGATAGTAGCAAGTATCCATTACTTAACTTGGTTGACAAACCAGCTCAATTACGAGACTTAGCGCAAGATAAACTTCCCGAGTTTAGCAATGAGCTACGTGAGTATTTACTTAACTCTGTATCGCAAAGTAGCGGTCATTTAGCGTCTGGTTTAGGCACAGTTGAGCTTACAGTTGCACTTCATTATGTATATAACACACCAGAAGATCGTGTAGTGTGGGATGTTGGGCATCAAGCCTACCCGCATAAGATCTTAACGGGTCGCCGCGACCAAATGCATACTATTCGCCAAAAGGATGGTCTGCACCCATTCCCATTTAGAGATGAAAGTGACTACGACACATTCAGTGTTGGCCATTCTAGCACCTCAATTTCTGCAGCTTTGGGCATGTCAATTGCTGCGCAAAAAGAAGGCGCAGGGCGTAAAACGGTTGCAGTTATTGGTGATGGCGCTATTACTGCGGGTATGGCATTTGAGGCGATGAACCATTTAGGCGATGTAAAATCAGACATGCTTATTATTCTAAATGATAACGAAATGTCGATTTCAGAAAACGTTGGCGCATTAACCAACCACTTTGCGCGTATTCTATCTGGGAGCTTTTACACCAACATTCGCGAAGGAAGTAAAAAGTTACTGTCTGGCGTACCGCCTGTTAAAGAGCTTGCCAGCAGAATGGAAGAACATCTTAAAGGCATGGTTATCCCTGGTACGTTTTTTGAAGAACTTGGCTTAAATTATATTGGCCCAATTGATGGGCACGATGTAAACATGCTGGTTGATACATTACGTAATATGCGTAATTTAAAAGGCCCACAACTTCTTCATATAAAAACGCAAAAAGGTAAGGGTTACAAGCCAGCTGAAGCCGACCCTATTGGTTACCACGGCGTTCCTAAGTTTGATCCAAACACATCTAGCTTGCCTAAATCAAAACCGGGCGCCCCTACTTTTTCAAAAGTATTTGGCGACTGGCTATGCGACATGGCGCAGCAAGATGATAAGTTAATGGCTATCACTCCTGCCATGCGTGAAGGCTCGGGCATGGTGCGCTTTTCAAAAGAACATGCTGATAAGTATTTTGACGTCGCGATTGCTGAACAACATGCCGTAACCCTAGCCGCAGGTTTTGCATGTGAAGGCTTAAAGCCTGTTGTTGCTATTTATTCAAGCTTTTTACAGCGCGCATACGATCAACTCATTCACGATGTTGCATTACAAAACCTCCCTGTATTATTTGCCATTGACCGAGCCGGTATTGTTGGTGCCGATGGCGAAACACATCAAGGCGCATACGATCTCAGCTTTATGCGTTGTATACCTAATATGGTTATTATGGCACCTAGCGATACTAATGAATGCCGCCAAATGTTGTACACCGGTTACAAAGCTAATTGCCCGGTTGCTGTTCGTTACCCTCGCGGAAGCGCTGGTACGGCAGATATTCAGAGCGATATGCAACTTTTCGAAATTGGTAAAGCAAATACAGTAAAAGAAGGTTCAAAGATTGCCATTTTGTCATTTGGTACATTGCTTGAAAACGCACAACTTGCTGCAAATGAACTTAATGCAACGCTTGTTAACATGCGCTTTATAAAGCCGCTTGATACTTCACTGTTAAACGACATTATTAAAAATCATGATGTCATTGTTACACTTGAAGATAATGCCATTGCCGGTGGTGCAGGCTCTGCGGTTAACGAATACTTAGCCAGCCAGCAGGCCAATGTTAAAATACTTAACTTAGGTATTCCTGATGAGTTTATTAAGCACGGCACGCAAGACGAAATGCACGATGAAATGGGCTTAGGCGAGCAAGGTATTTTAAGTTCAATAAGGTCATTTACTGCTTAGTTAATTATTTTAACTGTTTATAAAAAGGAGCCTGTTGGCTCCTTTTTCGTTTTTATCATTATTTTTGCATCCAATTTAACTTTTAAGCCGTTATTGCTGTGAGGTTAACATGTAAATAATCAGTGCTGCTTAGTCTGTGCTTTATAAGCAAGCCCTTTATTTACCTAAATTTAATGGAATATTTAGAAGGTAAAAATGATGAATAACGCTAATTTAACAACTCATTCAGCACAAAAAAACGCATTGAAACATACGCTTAGTTTTTCAGCGTTAACACTTGCAGTATTAATTGGCATTACAGGTTGTAGCTCAGACGATGGTAAAAACGGCGTAGATGGTATTGCAGGCACCGACGGACAAAATGGTACCGATGGAACAAATGGCAACCCAGGCTTTGCATCAGCCACTTTTATTTTGGCAAACAATGGAGAAACCAACACGGGTACCATTGATTTAATTGACCAAAGCGCTTCTAAATTAAAAACTTTTAACACAACAGCTAACGAAGGCGTCGCTTTTGATAGCTTAGGTAATTTATTACAAGCAAGCGACAGCGAAAGTGGCAGTATTAAAACTATCTGTCAGCTTGCTAACCGTGCTGATGGCAGCAGCTATGATGCAAATACTGATCGCGAAATAACAGGTGCTAACACTACGCTCGTAAACCCTAAAGGAATTGCCGTAGCACAAAAAAGTGGCCTTATTTTTATTGCTGACTTTGGCGCGATGCAGGTAACGACTTTTGGCGCTACAGCCGCAGGTAACGCAATGCCATTAGGCACAACCATAACAGAAGCTGCACCGTGGGATGTTGATTATGATGAAACAAATGACCGTCTTTATGTAGCACTTACAAATGGTGATGTAGCCGTTTACGATAATTTTGTTGGTGGTGAATTTGCCGCTATGCCAAGTCGTACAATTACCCCTAGCAATAATGATGGTACGCAAATATCTGTAAATATTCATGGCATTGTTTATGATTCAAATACTAATAAACTTATTTTATCTGATGTAGGCAGTGCCTCAGATGCAACCGATGGTTCGTTATTTGTAATCAATAATGCATCAACCGCAGACGGCTTAGTGAGCGTTGCACGCAGTATTGCCGGACCAGCAACAATGCTTGGTAACCCGGTTGATATTAGCCTTGAAGGGAGTGATTTGCGTGTAGCCGAAAAATCAAATGATGCTGTTCTTGTATTTAGCAATATTTTTTCAGGTGAAAGCGGCGATATTACTCCTGACTTAATCACTTCAACTATTAAACCTGAGTCAATTACTAAAGTGGGTATGCAAAATGTAATAGCTGACATTTCAGATAGCGATACCGCTAATATGACGCTACTTGGGGTTGCAGTTAGCAGTAACCCGGGTACTACAGGTGCAACAACTGGGCAAATTAGTCGATTAAGCTCTCAACTTAACACTGAAATTGGCAACTATAATGCGGGTCAAACTATCGAGAGTGTAACTTTTGATAAAGCGGGTAATAGCTATACAACGTTCGATAACAGTACAACTTCTATTGGCGGTATTGTCATTTCAAATAAAGTGGCAATAAACAGAGATGGGCAAGCGTATAATACAAACCAAGACAGTATTATTACTGGAGCAAATACAGGCCTTATATCTCCTAAAGGTCTTGATGTAGCTTCTGATAGCGGTATGATTTTAGTTGCAGAAAATAATGCAGATACACCAAGTATCTCAATATTTTCAACGTGTACCACAGGAGATGCAAGCCCATTAATGACGCTTACTTTTGCTAACGGTGCGCGTCCTTGGGATGTTGATTACGATGTAAACACTGACCGTGCTTTTGTCGCACTCACAAATGGAACCGTTGCTGTATTCGACGAAGTCAAAAGCAAGCTTATGGCTGGAAATGTAAATATTGCTGTTGAAGATAGGCTTATAACACCTGCTAATGCTGGAACCGCGGTAGAAGCGCCAAGCAATATACATGGCATCGATTACGACTCGCTTAGTGGCTCGTTAATTCTCTCTGATGTGGGTAGCGCCGCGGTTGCTGACGATGGAAAAGTATATGTATTAAATAACGTGGCAATGGCATCGGGGTTGGTAAACATCAGCACCACGATTAGCGGCCCAAATACCCTACTGGGTAACCCTGTCGATATTATGTATACCGGGACAGATTTATACGTAGCTGAAAAATCAAATAATGTAGTTATGCGTTTTAACAATATTTTAAGTATTACCGGAGGCGACATTAGCGCCGATGCAAGCACTGCATTTACGGCACCTGAGTCAGTTGCAATATTACCAGCTTGGCTTAATCAATAGCGTTAACCTCACCATACCTGACCAATCACTTTGGTCAGGTATTATCGCATCCACACTTTTATATCGGCCAAACCATTTCTCTGTAGCATACCCAGTTGCTGCTCTACATTAGAGTTTTGTTCAAACTCAAATGCATCTAGCTGCTCGTCGAAAGTAATATGCGCTACACCGTCTCCACCGCGTTTTTTAACTTGATGAAGCGAAATGTCAGCTAAATTAATAGAGGTTTCCCAACTAATTACTTGCCCACCAAGTAAGGGTAATGGGTAGAAAGACCAACCAATTGAGGCTGTTATATTTGTCATATTTCCGTTAGGTAATTGGAAAGAATACTCTGCAATCGCTTTACAAAGCTCTGAAGAGTAACTGTCTATTTTATTGCACTTAAAGTCACGTAAAAGTAATAAAAACTCATCACCACTCCAGCGCGCTACGTAGTCAGAGCCCTGCGTACGCGAGTTTAATAGCGCAGCCATTTGCTGCAAACAGCTGTCACCAGCAATTGGACCAAAGGCATCATTTATACGGCTAAAGTTATCTAAATTAATAATAACCAGTACAAGTGATTTGCCTTGAGCCTGTAATGACTGTGAATTACGTTGAAAATGCTCAATATCTTTGGGTAATTGATCAAACAAGAAACGACGGCTACGCAAACCTGTAAGCTCATCAGAGTGGCTTACAAGTTTAAGTTGTGAGTTAACTTGCCCAAGCTTATCATTCGCTTGTCGAAGCTCTAACGTACGCTCTGTAATTAAACCTTCAAGCACTTCTTGTTTTCTGCGCTCTTGCGCTTTAAGCACCCAAAATACTAAGTAAAGAAGTAAAATAAAGCCACTGGTGATCAGTAATCTAAAGTAAATCGTTTCATCAAACCGCTCTGGCACAATAAACTCATACTCTACGTATTGCGCCTTTGACCAATCTTCACCTTGGCGTTTTGCCTCTAACTGAAATAAAAATGCCCCAGCTGGTAAATTGGTATAAATAGCCTCGCGGCGCGTGTTTGCATAACGCCAATCATTGTCCAAACCACTTAACTGATACCTAAACTCAATACTGTTTGGCGCATAATAGTCTATCGCCGTATAGGTTAGTGTTATGTCTCGCTCGTCAGTTTCTAAAGTCGGCTTTTTACCTAGCGCAGCCGTTGTTAAATTACGCTCAGGAGTTGTAATTGTTTCAATAGTTGGTTTTAACGACAACACCCCAAATAGCTCTACATTTTTAGGTATCTCAACAACACCTTGTAGGCTCGGATACCACATTGAGCTGCCCATATTGACAACTGCATCATGGCCTAAACCACTACAACACTGGTTAGCTTTGCCGTCAAGCTGGCGATCGAATGACGAAATCACCTCTTCTACTTTTAAACTTTCTATGTTTGTTTTGAACTGCTCCGCTGGCATTCTGTAAACACCTTTCATGGTGCTCACCCACACGTTATTTAATTTTTCGTCGTACTCCAAGCTAAATATAGAGCCATACGGTAACCCATTTGCGGCATCAAGCTGTCGCCATTGGCCCTGCGTGCTTCGGTAAAATAATCCATCATTAAGCGAGCCTATTAAAATACCCACGCCATCAATATGCAAAACACTTGTAATATAAGCACTTTCAAGTGAAGTTTGATCCCCGACCTTTTCGATACCGCGATCAGTAAAGTAATACGCACCTTTACTGGTACCTATGACACCAAAGTTTCCTTTGTCTAGTACATAAGTTATAAATTTACTGCCTAAAAAGGCGTTATAAGCAAAGGGAGTTAAACCTGCAAAGTTGAGCCTGTAAAGCCCACGGCCGGTGCCAATCCAAAACCCGCCTTTACTAGAGCGACTTATAGCAAAAACGGGATTATCACGCAGTGCGCGCCCAGGCACACTAAAGAGTTTATCGTCTTCGTATACGAACAACCCTCGCCCTGTGGCGATGTATACGCGCTCTCCATCAAACTGTAAATCGTGTACTGAGGCACGCCCATACTGACTACTTGGAATTAAGTTAATATAACTTTTATTCAAGTCAAAATAACCAACACCACTTTTATTAGCGACCCATAATTTACCATCTGGAGCTTGGCTCAGCGCCATAACCGCTTCAGTCATTTGTGAAACAGCAGCGTGCCTTTCTACTCGCCCTTCGTGAGCAAGCCACAACCCTTCACTGAAGCTTGCTAACCAAATATTATTTTTATCATCTCTAAAAATATCAGCAAACCAAATACTTTGATCTAGCTGGCTCGGCTCAACCCATTGCCATTGGCTGGATTTATCTCTGAATAACAAGCGCCCATAGGTGGAAATCCATAAACCACCATCGCTGTCACTCATAAATTTATACACAGCAGAGTTATTCGCGTTGGGTAATGGAAAGGGCCTTAGCTCGTCGTCTAAATCTAAAAAGTAAGCGCCTAGCTCCGAAGCTAAATATAAATTCCCATTTAAAAATGCAAGATCATGAACGATCGTTTGAGCTAAACGCTCGGGTAACGATATTTTAGCAGTAAGTTCTAAACGCAGTTTGGCAAAATCGGAGGAGTTTTTAGTTAAGCGTAACAAGTGACGATCGTTTACAAGCCAAATACCTTCTGGCGAAAGCGCCATTTGGCTCACTGAACCCACTATTTGAGTTATAACGGTTGCATTAGCCGTTGGTAAAATAGCTTTAGATTGACCGCGTAAGTTAACTTGACCACGACCAACGTAATATAACCCGTTTGCGGCTATCCAAGTGCCCCCTTTGGAGTCTTCTAGAATATCCCTTACAGGGCCTTTAATGTTAAATGCCTGCGCTGCAAAGGTCGCTGGGTTAATAACCACTAAACCACTTCTAGTACCAACCCAAAGTAATCCATTCGAATCGATTAAAAGCTTATTAATGCCATTGCTTGGTAAAAAAGCGCTATTTTGGGTATTGTAGTTTGTAAACGTAGTGCCATCAAAGCGGCTCAAACCAAACTGTGTGCCTAGCCAAATGTAGCCTTGCTGATCTTGCACTACGCTTTTTAATGATTGTGACGGTAAGCCGTCTTTAATATTCCATTGTTTAACAACATAGTCAGTAATTGAAGCCCCACTTGGCATTGCGCACAACATCAGTACACACACCAGTAAAAATCGCATCATACGCTGCCACCTAGTTAAACTAATCAAATATAAACACTAAAAGGGTAGTAAACCTGCTTTTATTAATGCTTGCAAACAAATCAATGAAAAAATACCCGCTAACACGTCATCCGCCATAATACCAAAACCACCATGTACGCGTTTGTCTAACATACGAATCGGGCCTGGTTTTGCAATATCAAAAAAGCGAAAAAGTAAAAAGCCAACTAATAAAGTTTGCCAATTTAATGCTGCACCTATCATGGTGATGTAGTAGCCAGCGACTTCATCCCACACAATAGCAGGATGGTCATGCACACCCAGATCATCAGCTGTTTTACCGCATGCCCAAATACCAAATACACTGATCACAACTGCAAATACTATTTGTAACCAGATTGGATAATGCATTGTTATAAATATAAATGGCAATGCTGCAAATGTGCCAAATGTACCCGGCGCTTTTGGTGCAAGGCCAGTACCAAACCCTAAACCAAAAAACTGGTGTGGGCGTTTTAAGTTAAATAATCGGTTCTTATTCAAACCTGCTCCTTTGTAAAATGCTCAAAGCCCTGTTGCTCAAAGTTAAACATTTCACCATTTTGTAAAAGCTCAATCTTACCGTTACCACTTTTTATCTGCCCAATACAGGTAATATCCACACCATATTGGCTTAGCTTTAAATCAAGCATACCTTTATTGTTATCGGGAACAGTAAAAATTAATTCATAGTCATCGCCGTAGCTAAGAATAAACGGTAATTGCTTATTAAAATCTAAGCTTGCTTTCATTGCCTCTGATGTAGGAATACTCTCAACATTAATCTCTGCATTTACTTGGGACATTTCAAGAATATGTGTTAAATCGGCAAGTAATCCATCTGATACGTCAATAGCTGACGTTGCAAGCCCACGGATGACCTGACCCGCAGCAACGCGCGGTGTTGGGTAGTCAAATCGATTGTTTAAGTATTCTAAATGCGTAGGATCTATATTAATACCTTGCTTCCGTGCTTCAATAGCAAGACCCGCGTCCCCTAAAGGACCCGTAACATAAATCCAATCACCTACTTTTGCACCACTTCTGCGTAGTGCCTTACCTTCCGGCACGGTACCTTTTGCACAAATAGTAATGGTAAGTGGCCCTTGAGTGGTATCGCCACCAATAATTTGTACATTAAAGTATTCTGCAATTTCATGCATGCCTTCAGTAAATTCTGCAATCCACTGAGAATCTATTGTCGGTAACGTTAGTGCAACAGATACCCACGTAGGTTCAGCACCCATTGCAGCTAAATCACTTAAATTAACAGCAAGCGCTCTATGCCCCAATGCGCGAGGAGAAATATCTTCAAAAAAGTGCACGCCTTCAACCAAAGTATCGGTTGTGACTGCAAGTTGGCAGTTTTGTGGAACAGTGACAAGCGCGCAATCATCCCCTATACCTAGGTTAACATCACGACGAGAAATACCGCGACCTTTAAAGTAGCGGTTAATTAATTCAAATTCCTTCATACACAAAAAAGCCGACCTATGCCGGCTCTCCTTTTAACGGTTATATAAAGTAAATCTCTGAAAGCAAAGTCAGAGAAAAATACTATTACTTGCGTAAATGCTTTACAGCTTTATCAAGTACACCGTTTACAAATTTATGACTATCCTCTGCGCCAAATATTTTGGCAAGCTCAATACCTTCGTTGATAGCAACTTTGTAAGGTACATCTTCACGGAACTTAAGTTCGTAGCTGCTTAAACGTAAAATTGCTCGCTCAACCATATCTAAGTCATCAAATGGACGCGTTAAATGAGGTGATACTGATTCATCAAGTAGCTTATAATTTACAGCTACACCTGAGGCTAAATCTTTAAAGTATTCAACATCAATTTTAGTAACGTCGTTTTCGATCAACATTTGTTGCTCGATGTCGGCAATTGCATTACCGCTTAATTGCCAAGAATAAACGGCTTGAAGTGCTAAGATACGTGCTTTACGTCTTGCTGCTGGTTTCACAAAAATTCCTTAAACTTAAATTTTATCTAACACATTAACCATTTCAAGCGCACCCAAAGCAGCTTCGCCGCCTTTGTTACCCATTTTGGTACCTGCGCGCTCAATAGCTTGTTCAATGCTTTCAGTGGTTAATACGCCAAATGCAACCGGTATATCATACTCAAGTGATACTTGCGCAAGACCTTTGTTTGACTCGCCAGCAACTAGGTCAAAGTGTGGTGTTCCACCTCTGATCACTACGCCTAAAGCGATGATTGCATCATACTCTTTTTTTGCTGCAACGCGTTTTGCCGCTAAAGGTAATTCAACTGCACCCGGTACATAAATCACAGTAATGTCGTCATCAGATACACCACCTGTACGTTTTAGCTCATCAACAGCACCTTCAAGTAGGCTGCTACCAATAAAGTCATTAAAACGAGAAATGACAATGGCAAATTTTTTGCCCGGTGCGTACTTATTACCTTCAATAATTTTCATTTGATAACCCTAAAAATAAGTTCAAGCGGTTGCGATTGCGCAAAAATTGCTGCGCATCATACCATAATAATAATAAAATAGCCTAGTTTAAGCGTTTGCCTATTGTGGCTCAATGTAATCAATAACTTCTAAATGAAAGCCCGAAAGTGCATGGTATTTTTTAGGGCGGCTCATTAATCGCATTTGCTCAATTCCTAAATCTGCAAGAATTTGTGAGCCTACACCAACAGTACGAGAAGTACCTTGAAATTTACGCGGTGTAACATTTTCACCAGCGTCTGCAGCAGCAAATGCTTTAACTGTTGATTCAAGCTCTTCAGTACTTTCTTGTTTACCTAAAATGACTAGCACACCGTCATTTTTAGCTATATATGCCATTGCATCCGATAAGCCCCAGCTTCTGTCTGCGCTTCTATCAGAAAGTAAAATATCGTTAAATGTACTTTGTAAATGCACACGCACCAAGGTTGGTTCTTGCGCTTTAATTTCACCCTTGAGTAGTACGTAATGTAACTGACCGTCAATCGTGTCTTTGTACGTGACTAAGTCAAATTCACCATGCTCTGTTGGCAGTTTACACTTAGCCACTTTTTCGATTGTGGTTTCGTTTAAATTGCGGTATTCAATTAAATCAGCAATTGTGCCAATTTTAATGTCGTGCTCTTTAGCAAAAACTTCTAAATCAGGGCGGCGTGCCATGGTGCCATCAGCATTTAAAATTTCAACAATAACAGAAGACGCTTCAAGCCCTGCTAAACGCGCTAAATCACAACCGGCTTCTGTATGACCTGCACGTGTTAATACACCACCTGGCTGTGCCATAATCGGAAAAATATGACCCGGCTGTACAATATCGCTAGGAACAGCACCTTTAGCGATAGCTGCTTGTACCGTGCGTGCTCTATCTGCTGCTGATATACCTGTGGTTACGCCTTTTGATGCTTCTATCGACATAGTAAAGTTAGTTGAAAACGCAGCGCCATTATTTTTAACCATTAAAGGCAAGTCTAGTTGCTCACAACGCTCTTGTGTCATCGTTAAACAAATTAAACCACGGCCATGAGTAGCCATAAAGTTAATTGCTTCTGCGCTAATATGTTCCGCAGCAATGATTAGATCACCTTCATTTTCTCTGTCTTCATCGTCCATTAAAATAACCATTTTACCGGCTTTAATGTCATCTATAATTTCTTGTGCGCTGTGTAAATTCATAAATTCGCTCGTGTAAGTTGTCAGTTTCGTTATTTAATAAAGCCCGCTTTTGCGAGTAAGCTCATTGATATATCTGCGCCGGTTGGCTGCTCTGCGCCTTTGATAAGACGCTCTAAATAACGTGCAATTTGATCGACTTCTAAATTAACTTGAGTGCCTACTTTAAAGTCAGCAATCGTTGTTTGACCGCTGGTGTGCGGCACAATTGTTAATTTAAATTTATTACCTTCAACAGCGTTAACTGTCAGGCTTATACCATCAATACATACCGACCCTTTGTACGGTATGTATTTCATTAAATTTTCATCGGTTGTCAGCCAATATTCAGTAGCTCTTGCATTAGCTGTAATTGCCGTTATTGTTGCAATACCATCAACATGGCCAGACACTAAATGTCCACCTAAACGCGAAACCGGTTGCATTGCTTTTTCAAGGTTAACTGTTTGCCCTATTGAATAATGTGCAAAACCAGTTAAATGAATTGTCTCGTTAGATAAATCAGCGCTAAAACCATCAACATGTTTATCAACTACCGTTAAACACACGCCATTTGTTGCAATACTGTCACCCAGCTTTACGTCACTCATATCAAGGTCGGCGCTTTGGATACGAATGGCTAAATCGCCTTGTTTTTTTTGTAATAAAGCAATTTTGCCTGTGGCTTCTATTATCCCAGTAAACATAGCGCTACTCTTCTTTGTTAAATGATTTTAATGCGTGCGTTTTTAACGCGTTGATACGTAAATCGTCACCAATGCGAACACACTCATTAAAAGATAAATCGATAGTATCTTGCATACTCGTCAATTCAGGGAAGTTTACTAAACTTTTAGCATCATAACCCATCAGTTTTGGTGCGATATAAAAAACATACTCGTCAATTAAATCAAGCTCGGTCATTTTCCCCGCAAGGGTTGCCCCAGCTTCCAGCCATATATTATTAAACTGATGCTTTGCTAGTGTTTGTAATACATCGGTTAAATCAACCTTACCCTGTTGCTCGCGCACCGCTATGTGCTTAACAAAATGCGGCCACTGCATTGAATTATCAACCTTGGTAGTAAATATAATTATCGGGTGCGCTATTTTAAATAGCGCAAGGTCAGGTGTTAATCTGTTTTGCGAGTCTATTATAACACGCACCGGCTGACGTAGCGGTAAGTTGGTTGGTAATGAATACGGTAACTCACTTGGTCGAACATTGAGTTTTGCATTATCAACAAGAACCGTATCGGCCCCCGTTAAAATGGCACAGCTTTGAGCGCGGTATAGCTGCACATCTTTTCGTGCAGCAGGGCCTGTGATCCACTTACTTTTTCCGTTTTTTAGCGCTGTTTTACCGTCTATACTGGCTGCTAATTTACAAGTTACGTAAGGAAGCCCCTGCTCCATACGCTTAAAAAAGCCAAAGTTTAATGCGCGCGCCTCTTGTTCAAGCAACCCATGAGCAACTTCTATTCCGGCGTCACTCAATATTTTAAGGCCTTTACCTGCCACTTGCGGGTTGGTATCAACCATGGCTGCAATCACCTTTTTAATACCAGCAGCCTTGAGTCCTTCAGCACAGGGGGGCGTGCGCCCGTAATGGCTACAAGGTTCAAGTGTTACATAGGCAGTTGCACCCTGTGCTTTTTCGCCGGCTACAGCAAGTGCATTTACCTCTGCATGTCCTTGCCCTGCTAACTGATGAAACCCTTCACCAATTATTTGATTATCTTTTACAAGTACACAGCCAACATTCGGATTAGGTGTTGTGGTAAACCGACCTTTTTTAGCAAGCTCAATAGCACGCGCCATATATAGTTTATCGTGCTCAGTAAATGCTGATTGGCTGCTCATGCTTATTCCCCTAAACGGGCAATTTCTTCGCCAAACTCTCGTATATCCTCAAACGAGCGATATACTGACGCAAACCTTACATAAGCGACTTTATCTAACTTTTTAAGCGCTTCCATAATGCATTCACCCACCAAATGGCTTGAAATTTCTCGCTCACCCGTTGCACGTAATTGCGACTTTATTATATTGACTACTTCATCAACTTGTTCTGTACTGACGGGGCGCTTCTCAAGCGCACGATTTAAACCATTTAGTAACTTATCTTCATTAAATGGTTCGCGACTGCCGTCTTGTTTTACAACACGCGGCATAACCAGCTCTGCCCCTTCAAACGTGGTGAAACGTTCATGGCAATCGTTACATTCACGACGGCGGCGAACTTGATGGCCACCGCCAACAAGGCGGGAATCTATAACTTTGGTGTCTTTTGCTGTACAAAATGGGCAATGCATAACTAAAGGTATCCGTTTTAAAAACAAAAAAGCCGCTAAAAAGCGGCTTTTATAATAGCATGATTGCTTATGTGATCTAAATTACCGTTTTACTTTATTAAGCGTAAACAGGTAGTTTTGCACAAATTGCTTTCACTTTTTCTTTTACTTGTGCTTGAACAGACTCATCAGCAATGTTGTCTAGTACATCACAAATCCAGCCAGCAAGCTCTTTAGATTCAGCTTCTTTGAAACCACGGCGCGTGATTGCAGGAGAACCAATACGTAAGCCAGACGTTACAAACGGAGAACGCGGATCATTAGGAACTGAGTTTTTGTTAACCGTAATGTTCGCATTACCTAATGCTGCATCAGCATCTTTACCCGTAATATCTTTATCGATTAAATCAAGTAAGAACAAGTGATTGTCTGTTTTACCAGAAACAACTTTGTAGCCACGCTCTTGTAATACGCTAACCATTGCTTGCGCATTTTTAACAACTTGTGTTTGGTATTCTTTAAACTCTGGTTGTAAAGCTTCTTTGAATGCCACTGCTTTTGCAGCAATAACGTGGCATAAAGGACCACCTTGGCCACCAGGGAATACAGCACTGTTAAGCTTTTTGTAAATTGCTTCGTCGCCACATGCAGAAATAATTAAACCGCCACGAGGGCCCGCTAATGTTTTATGCGTTGTTGTAGTAACAACATGTGCAAATGGTACTGGGCTTGGGTAAACACCCGCAGCAATTAAACCTGCAACATGCGCCATATCAACAAACAAGTAAGCATCTACTTTGTCTGCAATTTCGCGAAACTTAGCCCAATCAACAATACCTGAATAAGCAGAAAAACCCGCGATAATCATTTTTGGCTTGTGCTCTAGTGCTAACGCTTCAACTTGTGCGTAATCAATTTCGCCAGTCTCTTCGTTTAGGCCATACTGAATTGCGTTATATGTTTTACCTGAAAAGTTTACGTGTGAACCATGAGTTAAATGGCCACCGTGTGCTAGGCTCATGCCAAGTACTGTATCAAGCGGGCTTAATAAGGCTTGGAAAACAGCGGCATTGGCTTGCGAACCTGCATGCGGCTGAACGTTTGCGTAGTCAGTACCAAACAATTCGTTTGCACGGTCAATAGCTAATTGCTCAACCACGTCTACGTGCTCACAGCCACCGTAGTAACGCTTGCCAGGATAACCTTCCGCATATTTGTTAGTAAGTTGAGAACCCTGTGCTTCAAGTACGCGTGGGCTACAGTAGTTTTCAGATGCAATTAACTCAATGTGCTCTTCTTGACGTGATGTTTCTTTACTCATCGCGTCAAATAACTCTGGATCAAAGTCCGAAATATTCATGCTACGTTCTAACATTGGGGGCTCCTGGGCAACGTGTATGGTATTTTTTAGAGGCTATATTGTACGCTTAAAACCGCACTTTGCCTACGTTCTTAAGTTGAGGATATTTAATCAGGGATTGAAACTATTTCACACCCTTTTTAAGATGATATTTTTAAATAACTTACATAATTATTTTAAATGTTTTTTATTTATTACATTTAATTAGTTAATTAAAAAAGCTATTTCACGGTTTAAAATGTGCAAAAAAGCGGCCATAGCCGCTTTCGTGTTTACTTAATATTTAAGCTAACTTAGCCAGTATTTCTGTACGCAAAGCGTCGTAATCGGCGTTTATGTCGCTTGCAAGACATGGTTTAGCCAAAGCGTCGCTCAATGGCTTTGGCATATCAAGTTCAATATTTAGTATACCTTCTACACTTTCTTTAAACTTAGCTGGATGTGCAGTTGCTAAAAAGATGCCCGCAGCACCCGGAGCTCGGTTATTGACTAAACCTTGGTAGGCAATTGCTGTATGTGGCTCTGCAACATACCCTGTTTGATGAATATTTTTCATCACCGTTTGAGTGTTTTCTTCGTCAACACTAATTGAGTAAAAGTTGTCGTAACTAAACCAGTTGTTGTCCAACATAGTTTGCACACGTGGCCAGTTATTCGGCTTACTCACGTCCATCGCATTTGAAAGCGATTCAAGCGTTGCATTAGGCAACCAATTTTTATCAAGTATAAAACGAGGAACGGTGTCGTTTTGGTTGGTTGTTGCACTTAACTTTCCAACTGGCAACCCTATTACAGCGCCAATCATTGCAGCGCATACATTACCAAAGTTACCACTTGGTACAGAAATATGCGCTGTTGCACGCTTTTCTTTTGGCAGTTGTGCAATCGCTTCAAAGTAATAACACACCTGAGCGACTAAGCGGCTTATGTTTATTGAATTTGCTGAATTTAAGCCAAGTGTAGACTTAACTTCTTCATCTAAAAACGACTTTTTTACAAGTTCTTGGCAATCGTCAAAACTGCCATCAACCGCGTAGCAGTGAATATTGCCACCTAATGTAGTAAATAGCTTTTGCTGAGCAAGTGAAATTTTTCCTTTGGGATAAAGAATAACCACATCAATGTTTGGTTTATTGTAAAATGCATGTGCAACCGCTGCACCAGTATCACCTGATGTTGCTGTTAAAATAGTCACCTTTTCACCTTGGTTAAACTGCGCTAAGCATTCAGCCATAAAGCGCCCACCAAAATCTTTAAAGGCAAGCGTAGGACCATGAAATAGCTCCAAACAATAGGTGTTTTCTTCTACCTCGACTAACTTAACAGGAAAATTAAACGCATTTTTAACCATGTCGGCAACAGTGCTACTTGGCAACTCATCACCAATTAAATGTGATAAAATTTTGCTACTGCGCGTAACAAAATCCATATCAAGTAATGCGTCAACATCAGTCATAGGCGCTAACGATTCAGGAAAAAACACACCTTGGTTACGTCCAAGTCCTGTTTTTACTGCTTCAACAAACGACACTTTTTGTGAGTTATCTTTTAAATTATGTAATTGCATGACTTCTAATCCTATAAAACATTTAATTGACGCGTGCCGTCGTTATCTAACTTACAAATATGGCAAAAACCTTGCTCATTTATATAATTATCTTTTAACCATTTAGCGCATTGCTCGGCCGCTTCAAGTGTTTTACATACAGTAAATAAGGTAGGCCCTGCGCCTGAAATACTAACTACCTCAGCTCCAAGAGCGGGTAAACTTGCTTTCGCCTCGCTAAAACCAGTAATAAGCGGTGCACGGTAAGGTTCTGCTATTTCGTCTTTCATTATGCTTAATGCATCGTCAAAACGTGCTGTTAATAACAAGCTACTAAAAGATGATAAACGCTGCGCAAACTCAACGCTTGCATGCATGCTAAGATCTTTTGGCAAAACAGAACGCGCTTTTGCCGTATTAAGTGAAAAGCCTGGAAACGCCGCAACGTAATACCAGTTTTCATCAACCGGTAGTTCTATAGATTTATTAGGAATTAAATCGCCAGTTAGCTGCAAACCGCCCAAATAACAGGGCGTAATGTTATCGTAATGGCGTCCGCCACTTACAACTGCTTCAAAATCTGCCATCAACTCAATTAGCTGTACTTGACTTAACTGTGTTTTTGCAAATTTATCAAGCGCTGCAAATGTAGCAACCACCGAACAAGCGCTCGATCCTAATCCAGAACCAATTGGCAGGTTTTTTTTAAGCTCTAGCTTTACCGTTGGCATATCTGGGGCGACATGAGCTCTAAAGTGCACTAAACACTGATATGCTAAGTTTTCTTTCGCATCGCTTGGCAATTTATGAGCATATTCACCTGAACAAACAAACTCATCACAATGGGCTGCGCTAACAAGTGCTACATCCCCCAATAAACTACCATCAATTGGCGCAAGAGCAGCACCTAGCGCATCAAATCCAACTGCAAAATTACCAATAGATGCAGGCGCATATACTTCAATCATTTTCGACTCCTAGCGCGATAATGTTTTTAAAACGTCTGCAAATACACCTGCAGCAGTTACTTCAGAGCCAGCGCCGTAACCACGAATAACAAAAGGACGTGGTTGGTAGTATTGACTTAAAATTGCAAGCGCATTTTCACCATCGCGAATAACATTAAGCGCATGTGATGAATCAACAGCCTCAATACCTACTTTACAGTGGCCTTCTTTAATTGTGCCAACGTAACGAAGAACTTTCCCTTCACTTGCCGCTTGCTCAATACGTGCGTTAAAGTCAGCGTCTAAGCTAGGTAATTTTGCCATAAACTCATCAATACTGTCTCCTTCGGCAAACCCTTGTGGTAATACCGACTCTACTTCAATGTCGGTTAGCTCTAATTTCATACCGGCTTCACGTGCAATAATTAACAACTTACGCGCAACATCAGTTCCCGATAAATCATCACGAGGATCTGGCTCTGTAAAACCACTTTCTTTTGCTTTAATGGTTGCCTCTGACAGTGATAAACCATCTTGCAAAGCGCCAAACATGTATGACAATGAGCCCGATAAAATACCGCTAAATTCAAGTAATTCATCTCCTGCACCAAATAAAGACTGCAAATTATCGATAACAGGAAGGCCTGCACCTACGTTTGTCTCGTATAAAAACTTGCGGTTATTTTTTTGTGTAGCAGCAATCAAATCTTGGTAATACGTATATGAGCTGGTTGTTGCCTTTTTATTGGCTGCAACAACATGAAAACCCGCATTTAAAAAGTCAACATATTGCGCTGCAAGTGCATCAGACGATGTACAATCCACCAGCACAGGATTAACTAAGTGATTTTGCTTAACAAATTGCTCAACCAGTTTTAGGTCAAATGACTGCTCTGATACTGCTAATTTTTGCTGCCAATCACTAAAGGCGATACCCTCGCTATCAAGATGTAACTGACGAGAGTTAGCAACGCCGTACAAATTAAGTTTAATGTTACGCTTTTCAAGCCATGCTTGTTGGCGCTCTAATTGAGATATCAGTTCTTGCCCTACTAAGCCACACCCTAGTAAAAACACATCAATTGAAGGCACATGCGTGAAAAAGTTCTCATGGCATATTTTCACTGCGTCGTTACATAACTCACCGTCAATCACAGCTGAAATAGCACTTTCAGTAGAATCTTGTGCAATTGCCACAATATTTACTTGTGCTTGAGAAAGGGATGCAAAAAACTTAGCGGCTAAACCACGGTGTGCGCGCATGTTATCACCCACAAGCGTTACTATGGCTAAATTACGCTGTACTTGAACAGGCTCAATTAAACCTGCTTGAGATTCAAGCTCAAACGCTGTTTGTAAAGCAGTTAAAGCAAGGGCTAAGTCGCTCTCATGTACACAAAAGCTAATGCTAAATTCACAAGACGATTGCGTGATCAACACAATAGATACGTTATCGTGGGCAAGCGCATTAAAAACTTTAGAGGCCATGCCTACTTTGCCTTTCATTCCTGGACCCGAGACAGTCAGCATAGCTAAATCTTGCAGGCTTGAAATTGCTTTTACGGGCTCGTCTGATGAATAATCATTTCCGATTAGCGACCCTTGGGCATCAGGGTTATGCGTATTTTTTATTTCACACGGCACGCCAGCTTTGGCACAAGGCAAAATAGTTTTTGGGTGAAGTACTTTAGCACCAAAGTAAGAAAGTTCCATTGCCTCTTTGTATGACAAAAAGTCAACTTTAGTGGCTTTTTTGATATAACGAGGATCTGCGCTGTAAACACCATCAACATCAGTCCAAATTTGGCAAACATCTGCCTCTAAACACGCCGCTGCAATAGCCGCTGAGTAATCAGACCCATTGCGCCCCAGTGTTGTAAGCTCGCCTTTATCATTGCTTGCTGTAAAACCGGGCATAATATAAATCGTGGCTGGCTTTTCTTTTAATGCCGCTTGAAAATGCGCTTTACTTGCAACTAAATCAACTTCAGCATCAATAAAACCACCTGTTGATGCAACGCAACTTGTCGCCTCTAAATAAACCGCCTTATGTGAGTTTAATAAGCGCTGCATAAGCGACACACTCACTCGTTCGCCAAAGCTTATAACAAACGCACGCACTTGATCGGGGCAGCACTTAATTAAAGATACACCATCAAGCTTATTTTTTAGTTCTTCAAAATTTGGCCAGTGGTCAATTGGGCCATACCCTTTTTCCACGGCTGCTTTTAGCTCGTTACAACGACTCGTTAAAGCCTCCCATAAAGAGCTAAAGTCTTGGCCTTGTTCTGCCGAACTCGCTAGAGCAACTAGTGAGTCGGTCATTCCACCGGGCGCCGATAATACCAAAAGCATTTCATCTTTTAATTGTGCTTTAACTAATTGAGCTACCTGCTCAAGGCAGGCAAAGTCGGCAAGTGATGATCCACCAAATTTTAAAACGCGCATTGTTTATGTTCCTCATCCCATAAAACGAAAAAAGGCCTGTGCTCTAAGTGAACACAGGCCTTTAAATTTGTTGCACCGACCTATGCCACTATCCAGAAAGAATGGTGGTTGTAATAATAATGGTCAGTACGCGATTAATTGTTTTCATGGGGTAAGACTGCCTTAACAAAGGCTATGCTGTCAAGTGCAAATTAAAAGATAAAACAGCCTTTTTCGATATAAAAAAACCTAATGAATGCCAAATTTATGCAAAATATTGTCCATTCTTGTTTTATCTATTGGTTTATTAATAAAATCGATAGCACCTAACTGGGCTACACGTAATTTCATTTTCTCTTGTATATCAGCAGAAATTACAAGTACAAAACACTCAATCTTGTTTGTTTTTATGTATTCAAGAACGCCAACGCCGTCAATCTCAGGCATAGTTAAATCCAAGCATAACAAATCAAAGCGGTTAGTTTTCAGTAATTCAATAGCTTGTGCGCCATTTGTAGCTTGCTGAATATCTGCATCTATACACTGTTGCAAACATCTGATTACTTGTTTTCGTGCAACTGTTGAGTCATCACACACTAAAATAGAAAAATTCATATTATAAAACTACTAAATAAGCATAATTAATGTCGTTAAGAGCGGCTGTCGTTGGTAAGCTCATATCCCGGGTAATAGTACCTATATTTACAACATAATACCTGGGCTTTTTGTCCACATTTTGTAACAATCTATTATTGAATAAACTTAACAAGCCAAAAGGGATAGTTTATTATTACTTAAAAGTATAAAAAACAAACAAAAACCAGTTAATCAATAATATACAAACACTCTTAAGCAGTTAGTATGTGGCAAATAAAAGCAAAAATCAGCCCTTATTTATCATAAAATAAATCATTTATTATTTGTTTTTAAGCATTTATTGACTAAATTTTAAATAGTAGTGTAAATACTTAATTATATCTCAAGGAATTGTTGACCTCTCATGCTACAGAAAAGCCTTTCTAAAAGATTACTGACCAGTGTGTTATCGGTCTATTTTTTGCTTACCTTTGTAGTGACATGCGGGCAGGTGCTTGCTGAGTATTTAAACACTAAAGATTACATAAAAGATGAATTAGCAACCTTACAAAAAACCTTCAGCCGTAGCTTAACACGAGCTATTTGGGAGCTTAATACAAAACAAACAATCACCACCGCAGAAGGGCTACTCGCTATCCCCATGATAGAAGGGATCATAGTGCGTGATGACAGTGGTGAAGTTATTTCGCAGCTTGGTCGCTCTTTAGATATTCATAAACTTTATAGCCAGCAACTTGTCCAAGAAGAAGCCATGCTAGAAGACTCTAAATCAGGCTTGTTTGGGTATACATTCCCACTCATATTCGAATTTTCAGGACGAGCCACACAAGTCGGTGATGTTACGTTATTTTCAAGTCGAGAAGTTGTATTAAGTAGAATAATGGTTTCAATCTACTTTTTGATTGGTAATGCCATGATTAAGACTACATTTTTAATTATCTTATTTTTAATGGCCTTTAGAAAGCTACTTACCGACCCGCTTTATCAGCTCACCGAACAAATTGAAAACCTGCAACTCGATGAGCTAGAAGGGCAACACATCGAAATTGAGACCGAAGAACACAATGAGCTTAAGGTAATGGAACACTCGTTTAATAACTTAATCGATAAGGTGGTTCAGTACAGAAAAGAGCTTGAACGAACTCAAAATAAATTAATTGTTAGCAACGAGAAGTTAGACCAACATAACATACAATTAGAGCAGGATGTTGCGCGTAAAACGTCTAACTTAAGTCAAGCAATGATGGAATTACAACAGCAAAAATATGAATTAGAAAAACAAAAAATAGTATTAACAGATGAGGTAGACCTTCGCCGCAGTACCGAAAAAGAACTGATCACCAAACAAGCGGAATCTCAACGCTATATTGATGAATTAAAACTGGCTCAAGAGCGACTCGTTGGTACAGAAAAAATGGCGGCATTAGGCGGCCTCGTTGCAGGTATTACACACGACATAAACACGCCTATTGGCATCGGCGTTACTGCAGTATCATTTTTAGAAGAGCGTTTAAATAAGTTAGAAAGTGCCTATGCTGAAAAAACACTTTCCCCTAAGGCGTTGGAAGAGTTTATTAACGAAGCCAAACAAAGCACAAGCTTGCTTACAACAAATTTAGATAGAGCCTCTGACCTTATTGCAAGTTTTAAGCAAATTGCTGTAGACCAAGCCAGTGAAGCTGTGCGTACCATAAACTTTAAAGATTATGTAAATGAAGTAATTCGATCGCTTCACCCTAAATTGAAAAAAACATCGCACACTATTAATCTACAATGCCCTGATGACCTAGTATTAAATTTGCCAGCCGGCGCCATAAGCCAAATATTTACTAATCTCATTGTTAACTCACTCATTCATGGTTTTGAAGGTAAAGACAATGGTGTTATGGACATTAACATCACAAGTGACGAAACCAACCTAACCATTAACTACAAAGACAACGGCAACGGAGTCACCGCTGAGCAGCTTGAAAAATTATTCAATCCGTTTTTCACCACAAAACGAGATGAAGGTGGCAGTGGTTTGGGCACTCACATAATGTTTAATTTAGTTAAACAGACACTAAGCGGCTCAATTGAAGCGACAAGCGAGCCTGGCCAAGGACTGCACTATTTTATACAATTTCCTAAAAACATGGCTAAGCCTCTGTCTATATTCAATCAAAGCTAATTTAAATAGTCGTTAATCAGTCATTTCGAGGAACGACTTTTATTGCTATGATTGAGCAAATTTTTCAGATGGATTATCTCCCCTATGTGGTTTAGTAACCTTATTTGTTACCGCTTTAAACAAGATGTTTCGTACACACAAGAAGACTTTGATAAAGCATTAGAACAAGATCTATTTCGTCCTTGCACAGGTCAAGAGCTCTCTACGTTTGGCTGGACGAAAGCATTTGGAAAGCATAGCGAAGCACTTTCTCACTTCTCTCAAAAAAGTATTTTAGTGTGTGCTAAACGCGAAGAAAAAGTATTACCCGCATCAGTCATCAACGAATTAGTTGCCGAAAAAGTTGACCAAATCGAAGCTGAAGAAAACCGCCCCGTTAAAAAGAAAGAAAAAGACGAACTTAAAGAAAATATTCTTCACTCCCTACTTCCGCAAGCATTTAAAAAGTCGAGCTTACAATTTGCATTTATTGACCAAGAAAACGGTTGGGTTGTGGTTAATAGTGCAAGCTTTAATAAAGCTGAAGAGCTGTTAGCACTGTTACGTAAATCGTTAGGTACGCTTCCAGTTGTGCCTGCATTTGCAAATTATGACCTTGATGTATTTTTAACTGATTGGCTAACTAACTTCAGCACACCTGAAGGCTTTGCAATTGGTTCTGACGCTGAGCTTGAAGAAGCTGATGATAGTGGCGCGCAAGTTAAATTAAAAGGCCATGACTTGTCATGCGATGAAGTTAAATCACATCTTGAAAGTGGTAAACGCGTTACTAAGCTTGCACTTGATTGGCAAGAACGTGTTAAATTCATGCTTCAAAATGATGGGTCAATTAAACGTCTAAGTTATTCAGATACACTGAAAGAAGAAAACGCTGACATACCTAAAGAAGATATGGCAGTAAAACTTGATGCTGACTTCATTTTAGCATCAGAAGAAATTAAACAGTTGCTAGAAGAGCTAACCCAAGGTTTAGGTGATGCAGATGATTTAGCCAATCCATAAC
This sequence comes from Pseudoalteromonas sp. ECSMB14103, assembly GCF_000813065.1. Lineage (NCBI taxonomy): Bacteria > Pseudomonadati > Pseudomonadota > Gammaproteobacteria > Alteromonadales > Pseudoalteromonadaceae > Pseudoalteromonas > Pseudoalteromonas sp. ECSMB14103. The sequence goes on from NZ_JWGY01000014.1 coordinate 31,162, forward strand.
CGACAGTTTAATAGCAATAAAAAAGCACGATTAAATCGTGCTTTTTTATTGCGCTAAATTTAAGGCTTAATTAGCTAAACATGTCTTTTACATCTGCGAGCATTTCATTGTATTCATCGCTTGAGAACAACTGCATAGATGAAATAACACCTTTATCTATATACGTTTGTAAAGCAGCTGATTTATCAGATACCTGTAAAGTCCCCTCTAAAATAGCCCCAATTCGAATAAAATCTACATAACTTATTTGTTCTGGTTTATAGCTTGGATCTGCCCAACTTAGTGCTACATCGGAGAACTCTGCAGGAAATTCCCACGCATCCATGATTGATGAGCCAATTTTACCACTTAGTTTTTGAATGGCATGTGCTAAAAAGCTAGGATTTGCAAACACTTCAGGGTGACGCTCAGCCTCAGTTAAAATAGGCAGCACACCAATATTATAAACTAAGGCAGCTAAGGTAATTGAGTCGCGATTTAACGAGGTACGTTTATTATTTTGTAAGTAAAACTCCATTAGCGTAATGGAATGACTCGCCACAGTTAATGTTTTTTGCCACGCCTTACCCATATAGCCTTTAATAAGGTCGTTGTTAGAAACAAATAGTTGTTCCATTGCCATCGCTGTCGCTATATTTTTAATTTGGCGCAATCCAATACGGGTGACTGCTTGATGTAAGGTAGATACCTTAACCGCACGTCCCATGATTGCACTATTAGCCACTTTGATCATACGAGCAGATAACGAAGGGTCTTGTGAAATAACTTCCGACATTTGCATCAAATTAACTTCAGGATCGTCTGCAGCTTGGCGAACTTTAATCGCAACCTCAGGGAGTGTAGGTAATACAAGCGTATCGTTATTTATTCTATCAACTAATATTGTTAATAATGCATTCTCTGTAGACATAAAGCAGTCATCCTTTTTAGTTGTAATATTACTACACGCTACAACAGTTAATTTTTATAATAATGAACTTATAATCAGTATTGCCTAAGTTACCGTTAAAGTTAAGAAAATTTTATAACTTTATTTCTCTCTCTTATTTTCAACGACACTATTGCCCATACACCGCCTAATACTTGCTATTTACTGTTTAGGTTTGCTTTAATGCTGGCATAATATAGTAGCGTGCCGTCAACTAGCCTCCCAACAAGCATCTACTTATCATTAAATTAACTTTTAAATAGGCAAAATAATGATCTTAAATAAAATTAGCCAAGCCATTTTACTCTCTGGTATTGTTTTTCTGAGTGCGTGTTCAGATAAACCTTCGTCACCTGCCGAGACCACATCGCAAACACCCGTAAAAGTAATGGGGCCTGAGCTTATTAATGTTGATGAACAACGCTTAAATATATACACCGACTTTAGCTTACAAAGCGATTTATCACACTTAAGTGACAATCAAAAAGCAATGATTGCCATCCTTATAGATGCATCAAAAATAATGGATGCCTTATTTTGGAAACAAGCATTTGGTGAAGATAAAGAGACATTTTTAGCAAAGCTAACCGATCAACAAATTCGCAAATTTGCTGACATAAACTACGGCCCGTGGGATCGTTTAAATGGCGATGAAACGTTCCTTTCAGGTTATAAAGAAAAGTCATTAGGTGCGCAGTTTTACCCAGCGGATATAACTAAAGAAGAGCTTAACAACGCAGACGTTGAAGACAAAACAGGCTTATACTCAATTATCAAACGCGACGAACAAGGCAAGCTTTACAGCGTGCCTTACTCAAAAGAGTACGCAACAGAACTTGCAAAGGCAGCCGACCTTCTTCGCCAAGCCAGCAAACTTGCCGACAATAAAGAATTTGCAAATTACTTAAATCTTCGTGCGGACGCGCTGCAAAAAGATGACTTTCAGGTCTCTGATTTTGCGTGGATGGACATGAAAAATAACCCCATTGATGTTGTTATTGGACCAATTGAAACTTACGAAGATCAACTCTTTGGCTACCGTACTGCCTATGAATCTTATGTATTAATCAAAGATTTAAAGTGGAGCGAACGTCTTGCCAAGTTTGCAGCCTTTTTGCCTGAACTTCAAAAAGGTTTACCTGTTGATGACAAATACAAACACGAAGTACCTGGTTCAGATGCTGACTTAAATGCCTACGACGTTGTTTATTATGCAGGTCATTCAAATGCAGGCAGCAAAACCATTGCAATCAACTTACCTAACGATGAACAGGTACAGTTAGAAAAAGGCACGCGCCGCCTACAACTTAAAAATGCTATGCGCGCTAAATTTGATAAAATTTTAGTGCCTATTTCAGAGCAGTTAATCGTGCCTGAACAACGAAAGCACATTACCTTTGATGCTTTTTTTGCAAACACCATGTTCCATGAAGTAGCGCATGGTTTAGGTATTAAAAATACCATTACGGGTAAAGGAACGGTTCGCCAATCATTACAAGAGCACGCAAGCGCACTTGAAGAAGGTAAAGCCGACATTTTAGGTTTATACATGGTTGAGCAATTATTAAATAAAGGCGAAATCAGCGAAGGAACCATTGAAGATTACTACATTACTTTTATGGCCGGTATTTTCCGCTCAGTGCGCTTTGGCGCGTCAAGTGCACACGGTAAAGCAAATATGATTCGCTTTAACTTTTTTGCACAAGAAGGCGCATTTTCTAAAAATGAAGAAGGCTTTTACCGCGTTAATATGGAAAAAATGAGTATTGCTATGGCGAAGCTTTCTCGTCTAATTTTAACTTTGCAAGGTGACGGCGATTACCAAAAAGTCGACCAGCTGATTGCAACCCACGGTGATATTAAAGAGTCTCTCACCAAAGATTTAGAAAAACTAAGCCAAGCAAACATCCCTGTAGATGTGACCTTTAAACAAGGTAAAGACGTACTTGGTCTTAACTAAAACTAAAAGGCGTTACAGTTAACCTTGTAACGCCTTTATTTTTATTTGCTTATAACATCACGCACTTTAGATTCAAGGCTTTTCATCCCCCAACGTCTTCCTTTATCGAGTGCTTCGTCAACGCTTAATCCGTCTTCATGGGCTGATATAGCGATTAAAGCACCGACCCGATTACTACTTGCACAATGAACCAAAACTGGCTCACCGTTTAGCTTTTTAAGTAAACTGGCTAAGTTGCGGGCATTTTCTACTGTAATATCTTGCGCGCCAGAAATAGGTAATGCGTGATAATCCATACCAAGCGCCTGAACAAACTCGCCTTCATCCCAATCTTGTTCATTTGCTCCACGTAAATTTATAACGTGCTTCACATCTGCTTTAGACAATTGCTTTAATTGATCTTTACTAGGCTGCGCAGCCGAATACACAAGGTTGCTATGAGCAGCAAAGTTCTTAATATCTGCCTTTTTTACAACCTCAGTATTATTTAGCGGCTCAGTAGCTGTAACATAACCGCCCGATAGCGCAATAATAAATAAGCTAGTACTCAGGGTTTTAAGTAATTTCATATTAATCCTCACTTGTGTAAATGTTTTGGCTTTTAAAAGCGTGCTTTTATTTTTTCTATTTGTTCTTCAGTGTAAGGGACTGCCGCAAACTTACCCCATATTGGCGCAGGCCACGCTTTATCAGTTTTAAATCGTGCAATATGATGAATGTGTAATTGCGGCACCATATTCCCCAAAGCCGCGACGTTTAATTTATCTGGGTTAAAAACCTCAATAAGTAACTTACTTAGTTTTGCAGACTCTTTTAAATACACTACTTGATCGTCTTCAGATAAGTCGATGATTTCTTTTAAACCAGCTTGCCTTGGCACTAATACAAACCACGGGTATAGGCTATCGTTTAATAAAAGCACCTTGCACAGTGGCCAATCGGCTAACTCTATACAATCTCGTTTAAGTTCAACGGCCAGTTCAAAGTCGCTATCTGTCATTGTGTTTTTCCTTGTTAATCTTTAATAATTGCTACTTTATAGCATTTAGTTGCAGTTGCACACGCTTGGCTTTACCATTCAAAATAATATTTATACTGAGCTAAGGTAACCTTGTGCTAAAAAAAATAAAACACCTCTCACTCGCTGTACCACTGATTGTGGGCGCTATCAGTGTTCAAGCAAAACCTTTATCGCTAGAACGCATTTTTGATGATCCAAGCCTATCAGGTAAATCTCCCGTTCAACTTAAATTCTCACCTGATGGAAGCCGTGTAACTTACCTACAGGGTAAAACTGACGACTACAACCGCTACGATTTGTGGGAATACAACCTAGAAGATAACACTAATCGTGTATTGGTCGATTCAGCCGAATTATTTTCTGGCCCTGAAAACCTATCAGACGAAGAAAAAGCACGCCGCGAACGCCAACGTATTTTTGGCAAAGGTATTCTAGAGTACACATGGTCAACCGATGGCAAAGCACTTTTATTTCCGCTTAATGGCGATCTGTACTACTACGACTTAGCCTCAGCTAAAAGTAAAAAGCTAACTAACACAGATGCATTTGAAACCGATGCTCGCTTTTCGCCAAAAGGAAACTATGTATCGTTTATACGCGAACAAAACCTATACGCATTAGCTCTTAATTCAGGTAAAGAAATTCAATTAAGCCAAGACGGTGGCGGCGTTATTAAAAATGGTATGGCCGAATTTGTAGCGCAAGAAGAAATGAGCCGCATGACTGGCTACTGGTGGTCGGGCGATGAAACTAAAATTGCTTATACACGTGTTGATGAGTCACCTGTTAAAGAAGCTATTCGCAACGAAATATACGCTGACGAAGTAAAGCTCTTTAATCAACGTTATCCATTTACCGGTACCGACAACGTTAAAATTCAACTCGGTGTGGTTAAATTAAACGATCAACATGTTGATTGGATTGATTTAGGTAAAGACGAAGATATATACATTGCTCGCGCTAAATGGTTAAAAGACAGCAAAACACTTTCTTACCAATGGCAAAACCGTTCGCAACAAACACTCGAACTTCGCTTTTATGACTCTGAGTCTAAAAAGCAAAAAGTAGCCCTAACCGAAAACAGCGATACATGGATCAACCTACATTTTGACCTCGTTTTTTTAAAAGACAAAAAACACTTTGTGTGGGCTTCTGAGCGTGATGGATTTAAGCACCTTTATCTTTACCGCACAAATGGACAGTTAGTTCGTCAAATTACATCGGGTGACTGGGCTGTTGATAGCCTAAAAGGCATTGATGAGAAAAAAGGCATTGTGTACTTTGCTGGCAGAAAAGACACACCACTTGAAAGCCACTTATACAGCGCACCTTTATTTAAAAAAGGTGACTCTAAACGTATTACTGAAGAAGGCCAGTACCACAACGTAGTGCTAGCAAAAGATAATAAAACCTTTATTGACACAAGTTCTTCTGTTAAAGAGCCTAAGTCGGCAGCACTGCGTAAAGTTAACGGCGAATTTATTACTTGGCTTGAAGAAAACAAGCTAGATAACAGCCACCCACTTACACCTTATTTGAGCAATTTAGCAACACCTGAGTACGGCACGTTAAAAGCCGACGATGGACAAATAATGCATTACCGCTTATTCAAACCAACCAATATGAGTGCGGGTAAAAAGCACCCAGTCATTGTTAACGTATACGGCGGCCCGCATGCTCAACGCGTTACAAACAGCTGGCGCAGTAAAAATTTATACTTTCAATATATGGCGCAGCAAGGTTATGTAATTTTTCAACTTGATAACCGTGGTTCGTACAACCGTGGTAAAAAGTTTGAAGACGCTATATATAAAAACCTAGGTGACGTTGAAGTAAGCGACCAAATTAAAGGCGTTGAATTCTTACGTACACTTGACTACGTAGATGCTAAACGCATTGGTATTTACGGCCATAGCTACGGTGGCTATATGGCGCTTATGACCATGTTTAAAGCTGGTGACTACTTTACTGCCGGTGTATCAGGAGCTCCGGTAACTGATTGGGCATTATACGACACTCATTACACAGAGCGTTATTTAGGTCACCCTGATACGAATGCAAAAGGTTATGAAGCTAGCGCAGTATTTCCATATACCGATGGTCTTAAGGGACCACTAATGATTTATCACGGTATGGCAGACGACAATGTATTGTTTACTCATGCAACTAAACTATTTAAACAACTACAAGACAGTGAAAAACAGTTTGAAATGATGACCTACCCAGGTTCAAAACATAGCTTGCGCGGTAAGCAAGTTCAAACTCATTTACACCAAACTATTACAAATTTCTTTAACCGTCATTTTGATGTTAAATAACAAACAGTAACTAACTTATTGAGGCTGATTTTTAATCAGCCTTTTTTATTTAAAAAGAGTCTTAAACTCAGCCTTAGTTAAATGCCTCAAATACAGCTTTAAATTTAACCTCGAAATATAAACTAGCCCTAGATTAAACGCATATTTTTACTAAACTTATTTGGTGCACTTTTTTGTGCAAATAATTAAAGGATACGCACATGCTTAATCTTCGACGTTTTAGTATTTTTCAGCGTTTTGCTATGTTGGTTGGCATTGTTATTTTTGGCTTGATTGTATTGAGTGTTTCTAGCTTAAACAACCAATATAAAGCCCTTAAATACGAACAATACCTAAAAACACAAAATGTAGTGGAAACCGCTTATAGTATTATTGAACACTTTCACACACTTGAACAAAACAACACACTCACACAGCAGCAGGCACAAACGCAAGCAATGAATGCAATTCGTGCTTTACGCTATGACAAAACTAATTATTTTTGGATAAACAACTACCAACCAGAAATGGTAATGCACCCAATAAAACCCGCCCTTGAAGGTAAAGATTTAACTAACAATAAAGATCCAGACGGTAAAGCGTTGTTTGTTGAAATGGTTAATATTACTAAAAAAGATGGCGAAGGCTTTATTCCTTACAAGTGGCCAAAACCCGGTGAAGAACAACCCGTTGATAAAGTTGCCTTTGTAAAAGGGTTTAACCAATGGCAGTGGATAATTGGCTCAGGTGTATATTTAGATACCATAGATGCTGCTTTTTCGTCTCAACGTAACCTTATTATTTTAAACGCCGTAGTGATGATCATAGCTGTTATTGTGTTTAGTTACTTTATAGGACGTAGTGTATTACTACCAACGCGACTTGCCGCCAACATGATGAAAGATATTTCGCAGGGTGAAGGCGACTTAACCCGCACTTTAAATGAAGAAGGTAACGATGAAATTTCGAAGCTATCACATTCATTTAATTTATTTGTTTCAAAAATGCGTGAATCGTTGGTACATGTATCGCAAAGCGCAAACGATGTTAACGAACACGCCCATACCGTTGATGACTCAACAAAAACTAGCCAATCATTCATAGAACTACAAAACGACAGCTCGACACAAGTTGCAGCGGCAATGGAGCAAATGACCCATCAAATACATGATGTGAGCAGCAACGCAGAAGCCGCAGAGCAAGCCGCTAATGATGCGGCACATAACGCATCAACGGGTAAACACGTAGTCGCAGAAACAATAACCGCCATAGAAACACTCTCGGCAAACATCGAGACAGTAAGTCGTGTAACAGAAGACTTAGCAAATGAAAGTCAAAACATAGGCTCTGTACTGGATGTAATTAGAAGTATTTCTGAACAAACAAACCTACTCGCGCTTAATGCTGCGATTGAAGCCGCACGTGCTGGTGAGCATGGTCGGGGCTTTGCAGTCGTTGCCGATGAAGTACGTACGCTTGCCAGTAGAACAGGACAAAGCACTGACGAAATTCAATCAATGATCAGTAAACTACAAGAAGGCACCCGAGCGGCTGTAGACGCAGTTAAAGCCAGCCAAACGCTTTCTGTATCAACCGTTGAACAGGCATCCTCTGCAAATAACTCACTCAATGAAATTGAACGACTCGTATCTGTTATCACTGAAATGAACAGCCAAATTGCACGTGCAACAGAGCAGCAAACTCAAGCTGCAGATGAGGTGAACCTGCGCATAAACGATTTATCTCAATCAACTGAGCAATCGTTAGATAATACCAAGCAGCTCAATAGTGCCAGTGACAAGCTCAAACAAAGTAGTACCGAACTTTCATCTATTGTTAATCGATTCAAATTAAACTAAGTAAAAAAAAAGCCCTGTTGAACAGGGCTTTTTCATTTAAGTAGTTAACTGTTTATAAGCAGTAACAGGCAAATAAACTAGCAACAGATGCGGCTGTTGGTTTGCCATGTTGCCAATCACCACCTTCAACACCACTACCGGCAATATCCATATGCACGTATGGCAACGGCTGTGTAGAGTCTGTTCCGTGCTTGTCTAACCCGCCAACAACAGCTAAAAACGCCATAGGGAATTGGTGACCACGTGCCGTTACTGCAGAAGCTGCGTTGTTACTTGAAAGCACATCATCCGCCAACGTACGTGGCTTTATAAAGTCGTAATCTTCACGGCGCGATCGCGATACTTCTGCACCATCAGCCCATAAATCGCCAAAATCAGCAATTTGGCGCGAAACTTTAGCAAGCCTTGCTGGGCCATTTTCTACATAGGCACCATAAGGGCCCATTGCCCGTGCGGCATGACCTGTAAGCGTTGCAACGGTAAATAATGTAGGGTTAACCTCTGTTTTAGCTAAATCTTTCATTTCGCTTAGTAGATCACCCATTGCCAAGCGCCCTTCAGCATCCGTGTTACCAATACGTACGCGCACACCTTCACGGCTTGTAATTATCTCATCTGGTACAAAACAGTCAGACCCAATTGAATTACGCACAACCGCTAGGTAAGCAATAACCTTCACACCTTCTGGTTGGTATTCAGCCACGGCTTTCATAAACCCTGCAACCGAGGCAGCACCGCCTTTGTCACGGCTCATACCCGCCATATAACCACCCACTTTTAGATCTGCACCGCCGGTATCGTAAACTAGGCCTTTACCAACAAACATAAGAGTACGGGTAACTTCGCCCTCAGGCACATACTCAAGCTTCACAACTCTAGGATGATGACGCTCAACCGCATAAGATGCACGCGCAACCGTACTTAACATGGGGTAATGTTTATCAATAGCCGTAATATCATCTATTACATCAACGGCTATATTTGTGCCTTTAAATAAATCAACACAATAATCAGCAAAGCGTAGTGGCGCCATGCGCTCAGGCTCGGTACCACATAAATCACGAGCAGCATACTGGCCAGCCGCAATAGCATTAACAGCTTTAACTGTTTGTGAACTGGCATTAATTAACCCAATAGTGGCTATCGGCTCAATCTCTTCGCCGTGGTACTCACGCGCTTCTAAAGGCTGCCAAAGTGCTTGGCACATACCTAAAAATGAAACTTCTAACGCATGCTGATAACGGCTATCGCCTGACAAACTTGGTAAAAACAAGGCTGGATTAACACTACCTGATAACTTGGCTTCATTGATTGCCAGTTTAGCGGCATCAAAATAACGACGAACATCGTCGTAGTCTCTATTTAGCGGCCCCGTTGGCGCTAAAATTACACGCTTATTTTCAATAACAAGTAAGGTTACCTGCTTGCCAATGCGCGCATCAATTTTTGACTGAGCTAAAACGGCATCGCGAAGAGAATTATTAGGTAATTTAGAAAAGTCATCACTTATGATGATCAGTGCGTCATGTGATGCACATTCAAGACTAGCGCTTGTTAATTGGGCTAACACAGCTTTAGGGTATGCCATAAATACAGATCCTGTTAAAAACATAGACCTTTATTATCGTCGATTTGTATATTGAAGACCAGTAAGATGCGATAAGCGTTTAATTTATCTAAAACGCTTTGTAAAAGCGTCACGCATCAATCCAAAATACTCAGTTGTAAGTTATGCTCAGGCTGGCTTTTAATACCGACGCCAATACCTAATAACCTAACAGGTTGCTGCAAACCACGTTGATACGCTTTAGTGAGTAACTGAACAAAAATTTCGGTATTTAATTGATGATAAGCCTGATCGGCTGAGGTCACCACAAAATTAGCAAACTTCACTTTTACACTTAATTTATTAATACGATTTTGTAATTGTTGCTTATCAAGCCTACGCGTTAATTCATCTATTAAGCTAGGGATCTGATCCAAGCATTCTTGCAGACTGGTTTTATTGTATTCGTAGGTATGCTCAACGCTTAAAGACTTACGTATTCGCTCGGTTGAAACGCTACCAATGTATTCTCCCGCACATTTTTGATAAAGCGACACACCAAAATTACCAACGTGTTGCTGCATCCAGTTCACCCCTTTTTCACGCACATCTTTCCCTGTATAAAGCCCTTTAAGATTTAATCTCTCTAATGTCACTTTACCCACACCGGGAATTTTTCCTAGCGGCAGCTGTTCTAAAAATGGGTCAACCTCATCAGGCAGTACAACAAATTGGCCATTTGGCTTATTTTCGTCACTGGCTATTTTGGCAATAAATTTAACTGGGGCCACACCAGCAGAAGCGGTTAGCCCTGTTGCGTTGTATATATCAGCTCTTATTTGCTGAGCAATGAGTGTCGCACTGCCTTTACATGCTTGGCTGTCAGTAACATCAAGGTAGGCTTCGTCAAGAGAAAGTGGCTCTACAAGGTGGGTGTAACGACTAAACACCTCGCGTATTTGGCTCGATATTTCTTTATAAACAGCCATACGTCCGGGCACAATAACCAAATCGGGACATAATTGCTTAGCATGGTAATTAGACATCGCAGAGCGCACGCCGAACTCTCTGGCTATATAGTTAGCGGTAGATAACACGCCACGCCGACTGTTGCCGCCAATAGCAAGCGGTACATTTGCGAGCTTTGGGTTGTCTCGCATTTCTACCGCCGCATAAAAGCAGTCCATATCTATGTGTATAAACTTTTTCATCACCACAATAAAGACTGTTTATTTATACAGTCATTATTATGTAATCCCTATTTATAATCAAGCTCAGTGGCAATTAAAAAAGACGTTTAGTGCTTTCTTGCTCTTTCATACTTCGTAGCCAAAGCAAAACTTCAAAAAAGAACCCTGCCAAAATAAGAATAATAGCACCAGAGGCGTTACCCATTGCATAACAGGTAAACGACGCTATAAAAACTAAACTAGCTAATAACCAATTAATTATATTTTGCATGTGTGTGCTCCTGTGTGTGTTTTTTAACTGTATACCAAAATCAATTGGTTACAAAGTTTTTTAAAACCACCTAATTATAAATTCCCTTGAGCTCACTAGTTCATATTGATAATCTAAGTGCTTTAAAGTTAAGAGCTATAAGTACATGCAAAGGTTCAAAGATAATCACCCTATTCATACCGACATCACTGTAGCATGGGCCGACATGGATGCCCTTCAGCACGTTAACAACGTGGTATACCTGCGTTATTTTGAAATAGCCCGAATAGACTTTTTAAATAAACTAAACTTATTCGACACCATTAAACCCGGTGGAGTTGGCCCTGTTATAAGTGAAAATACTATTCGCTATAAACGCCCTGTTACCTTTCCCGACACTCTAACTGTTGGGGTCACTATTTCAGATATTAAAACCGACCGGTTTGTAATGAATTACAGTGTATTTAGTCACGCACAAGGTGCGATAACCACCACGGGCACATCAAAAGTAGTGATGTTTGATTTTAAAACGGGTGCAAAAGCCCCCATTACAGAACCACTTTTATCAGCCTTACTAAAATACGCACAAGACGAGTCATAAGGAATTCCTATGCAATACAGCCCACTTGGTAGCAGCGGGGTTAACGTTTCAAGAGTCTGTCTAGGCAGTATGACTTGGGGCGTTCAAAACACTCAACGCGACGCAGACGATCAAATAGCCTATGCATTAGAGCGTGGCGTAAATTTTATTGATACAGCTGAAATGTATGCCGTACCTCCCTCGCCTGAAACCTACGGTAAAACAGAGCAAATTATTGGCGACTGGCTTTCTCGTAATCAACAAAAACGAAGCGACATAGTACTGGCAACAAAAGTAGCGGGTAATGGCCTATCGTGGGTACGAGAGGGTGGCGATATAACCCGCCAAGCAGTTATAGAGGCGGTTGATAATTCCCTTAAGCGCTTGCAAACCGATTATATTGATTTGTACCAATTACATTGGCCTAATCGTTCAACACCGCATTTTGCAAGACAGTGGCCAGGAATACTTAAATTTAGTGATGTAGATACACAAGCTCACCAAGCTGGCATGCTTGATATTTTAGAAGGCCTTAACGACTGTGTTAAAGCGGGCAAAATTAAACATTGCGGACTTTCTGATGATACACCTTGGGGGATCAGCCAATTTGTAAGTTTGGCAAAAGAGCACAACTTGCCACGCATGGTGTCGATTCAAAATGAATTTAGCTTAGCTCATGCTAAAGATTGGCCTTATTTGATTGAGCAATGTGTACATGAAGATATTGCTTACCTGCCTTGGTCGCCTTTAGCAGCCGGTTTGCTAACAGGTAAATACCTAGAGGGTGCTCGTCCTAAAGGCTCGCGGTGGAGCTTCGCACAACGTAATGGTATTTTTAGAGATACCCCTAATGCCCAACAAGCAACCAAGTTATATGCAGAGCTTGCACATGCAAACAATATGACGCCAGCACAACTTGCTCTTGCGTGGTGTAATCAGGTGGATGGAGTAACGTCTTCTATAATTGGCGCCACGACTATGGCGCAGTTAAAAGAGGACATAGACGCTTTTAATATCACTTTAAACGACGAAACCTTAACGAGCATAGGGACTATTTTCAAAAACTATCCTATGCCTTACTAACTTTAGTTTTTTAAAAGGTATAAAAGCAGGTAAATCACTACCTGCTTTTTTAACTAATAAAAAATGATTGTTTATTATTGTTAATTACTATCTATACTAAAAAGTATTACTTTTTAAAGAAAGTTTATGCAATGGTAAAATGCGTATTAATAATTAGTTTGTTATTCTCATCGTTCACAGCACTTGGCAAAACTAAGCAAGCAGAGGCCATTAAAGAAATAATTTGGCTACAAAGTTACACACCTCCTTTTCACATAACTAAAAGCGATAAAGCGCCACAAGGTGGGCTTTGTGACAACCTAACAGAGCAACTAATTAATACAATTACTGATGTAAAGCATACACGGCTTGTTGTGCCACAGCAGCGTATAAATAAATATTTAAATGAAGGTAAAAATGTATGCTTTCCATGTGTTATCTACAAAGAAAAAAGTAGTGATATATTCAAGTTTTCAAAGCCTACAACGGTATACCCGCCATTTTCCATATTAACAACCACAGAATTAGCCCCTAAATTGACCAAAAAACACGGCTCACCTATTAGCTTAATGAATTTATTAGCTGATCAGCATTACGTTTATGGCCAAGCCGCGGCGCGTAAATTTTCAAATAGAATTGACACACTTATAAAAAATATCATGCATGATAATAGCTCGTCATTTAGTTGGAGTAGCGAAAACGAAAGCCAAGCAGTGATTGCGCGCTTAAGCCGTGGCTTTTTAGACTACTCTATTGATTACCCATTTATGGCTGACTACTTTAATAAACAAGGAAGGTTTAACAACATAACCAGTATCCCTTTGGCTGAAGAGGAGACTGGCTTTATACGTGGTGCCATAGGCTGTGCTGTAAAAGCAAAAAATAACTTTGCAACCCAAGCAATAAAAAAGATTAACAATGCATTAAAAACAACCATTTTACAGTCACCTGAGTACATAAAAAGTCAGCATACTTTTTTAAACTCTAGTTTTGCTGACTTTAACAAACACTATCAACAGCAGGTTATTAACTTTAAGTTACCTGCCACTGATGCTCAATCAAACACTGTTCATTAGCGTATAGAGCAACAGAAAAAGTACTGTTTTCAGCCACTTCACCAACACCTGAAGGCGTACCAGTCATGACTACGTCACCATCGTCTAAGCTCATAAACTCGCTGATTTCTTGTAAAATAGCCTCTGGTTTATTTAGCATAAAGTGAGTATCACCTTGCTGAATAACTGCACCGTTAATTTTTAACTCAAACGTAAAGTCGTGTGCGCTGCCACTTAATGCAACAAACTCACTAAAAACAACAGAGCCATCAAACGCCTTTGCGCGCTCCCATGGTAATCCTTTATTTTTTAGTTTACTTTGTACGGTGCGTTTTGTTAAATCAAGCCCAAGACCAACACCTACAAACTTTCTGTTTTTTACTACAAAGCATAACTCTGTCTCGTAGTGCAAAACATCGCCATTGTGCTGAGCTCTTAGCGTGTGTGTAATTGCGCTGTTAGGTTTATTAAATAACACCATTTCATCGGGAGTTTCGTTATTTAACTCTGCAATGTGGGCCGTATAATTCCTGCCAACGCAGACGACTTTTGAAGGCGTTAATCTTTCAGAGTCTAGTGTTATAAACTGCATATAATTTAAACCTCACGCTTTAACTTATAAGTGTTTCTAATAAACCTAAATTAATAGGTTTTAATAAAACACGATCAATATTTAAATCTTTTATCTCTGTAGGATCCGGTTCCGCACCACTTACAATAACTAATCGCAGCTCAGGGTATCGTTCGTTAACCTGCTCACCTAAGTCAATTCCGCTGCCATCTGGTAAATGCATATCTAACAATACTTTATCAAATTGCTGATCGTGGTTAAGTATTTGCAAACACTGCGCACAGCTTGACGCTATAACCGTCTCTACTCCTAAGCTTTCTAAAAGCAACTGGGTTATTTGTGCAGCATCGTCATCATCTTCTACCAATAAAAAGCGCTGCCTTTTTTCATTTAGCGCTTTGACTTGAATATCTTTTGCCTGAGGCGCATTTTCAGGCGAAACTAAGTAATCCTGAAGGCATTGATATAGCGCACTGCTGTCAACTGGTTTTGGTATTACATCATTAAAACCAAGTGCTGCAAGCTCTTCATGTATCCCTTTCATGGTTGCTGCAGTAAGCGCTATTATTGGTCCTTTGTAGCCCATTTTTCTAAGCTCAATGGTTGCTTCTTTACCACCCATTATTGGCATATGAATATCAATAAAAATAATATCGTATGGCGCTTTATAGGCGTCGGCTATACGCACTTTTTCAAGCGCTTGCTGGCCATGCTCTGCGTAGTCTACTCGCGCACCGCAGCTACTGATCATATGCCCTACCAGCATTCGTAGGTCGCGCAAATCATCAACAACCAGTACTCGCCCGTGTACTTTACTGGGTGTTAATTTACTTTGTAGCTGTGGGGCACTGCTAAAGTTGAGCACTTGTCGCTCAACACCACTTATATCACCTGGGTATACCGAAATAGTAAAGGTAGAGCCTTTGCCTATTTCTGAATGCAAACTTATATTGCCCTGCATACGAGACAATAGCTCGGCACATATTGCCAAGCCCAAACCTGCACCGCCAACTGAACGCGACTCTACATCGGCTATTTGTTCAAATGGTTTAAAAATAAGTTGCTGCTTTTCAGGGGCAATACCCATGCCTGAATCTTTAATGCTAAAAAAGAGCATCTCTGTGCCGTCAACATGCTGCGTCCAAGCCTTAACAACTATCTCGCCTTTATCTGTAAACTTAACGGCGTTATTAATTAAATTTATTAGTATTTGACGAACACGCGTCGCATCAAGGCGGGCAACTAGCGGGAGCGCTTGGTCCGATTCAAACTTAAGTGCTAACCCTTTATCAAGCACTGATACACGCATTAACGTGTATACATCTGCAAGCATGCTATCGAGGTTTACTTCACTGGGTGTGAGCTCTAGTTTATCTGCGGCTATTTTTGATAAGTCTAATACGTCATTAAGCAGGCTAAGTAAGTGTTTACC
Organism: Pseudoalteromonas sp. ECSMB14103; assembly: GCF_000813065.1. Lineage (NCBI taxonomy): Bacteria > Pseudomonadati > Pseudomonadota > Gammaproteobacteria > Alteromonadales > Pseudoalteromonadaceae > Pseudoalteromonas > Pseudoalteromonas sp. ECSMB14103. The sequence goes on from NZ_JWGY01000014.1 coordinate 46,913, forward strand.
ATTTCTGTAAATAACCCCTAACTCGTTTTCGGCTTGTTGACTAAAGTCGCTTTGCATTAACAATTCTGTGTAACCTAAAATTGATGAAAGCGGTGTACGTAACTCGTGGCTTAAATGTGCTAAAAAACGGTCTTTTGAGCGGTTTTCAGCTTCCGCTTTTAAGCGCTCTACGCGCTCCCCCTCTACATCTTTTCGGGCAAGGGCGTAACGAATTGCACGGGCAAAACGGCTTGAGCTCATTTCTCCTTTAATCAAGTAATCAACAGCTCCAGCGTCAAGTGCCGCAGAATCTAGTTCATCATCCGATTGCCCCGTAAGCATAATAATAGGCCCGCTAAAGCCATTAGCTATCGCTTCTTTTAAAACATCGAGCCCATTAGATGCCCCAAGGCGGTAATCAAGCAAACAAATATCGTGCTCGTTTTTACTTAGCGTTTCTATTGCTTGCTCTGGAGAGCTTACCCATTGAACGTTAAACGTATGTGAGTCTAATTGCTCCAAATAGTCGCAGGTGAGTATGTAATCATCTTCATCGTCTTCTACAAGTAGCAACTGAGTCACTTTATCTAACATACTATCTCCATTAATCGTTAAACGTACTTGGCAACTCTACAAACTCAACCCAATATTTCCCAAGGGTTTTCATCAAATCAACTAAGCCATCAAAAGTAACAGGCTTAGTAATGTAAGAAGCTGCACCTAAGTTATACCCTTTAACCATATCTTCTTCTTGTTTCGATGTGGTTAAAATAACAACTGGAATCCCTTTTAAATTTGGGTTTGCTTTAATCGCCTCTAACGCCTCGCGGCCATCCATTCTTGGCATGTTCAAATCAAGTAAAATTAGCCCAGGACGCGGCGATACTTCTTTATCAGCAAACTTTCCTTTGCGCTCCAAATACTCAAGTAATTCAACACCATCTTCTACAAAGTGCAGCTCGTTAAGTACTCGGCTTTCAGCAAGTGCATCTTGCGTTAATAAACGATCATCTTCGTCGTCATCTGCCATTAAAATAGTAATTGGTTTAACTTTTGTGTAGGGCATTTAAGCCTCTCCTTGCAAAGTGAAAAGCGCAGCTTCCACTGGTAGTTTTATAATGAAGGTTGCACCTTCACCGTCTTTACTTTGAGCTGTAATAGTACCGCCATGGCGCTCTGCAATCCGTCTGCACACAGAAAGACCAATACCTGTTCCTTTATACTGTGAGCGACCATGCAAACGCTGAAACGGTACAAATATTTTATCAGCATAGTCTTGAGAGAACCCTATGCCATTATCCTTTATGGTAATTACTTGAAAGCTTAATTCCGCATTGTGATCTTCATTAAAAATAGCCTCATGTTCGTAACTAATTTTTATATGCGGACTCACATCTGGACGTCTAAACTTAACCGCATTTGAGAGTAAGTTTAAAAAAAGTTGCTGCATTTGGCTTTTATCTGCTTGAATAACAGGCAACTCTGCCACTTCAATTTGTGCATCTGACTCTTTTATTGCAATCTCTAAGTCGCTAAGAATATCGTCAACTACTTCATTTAAGTTAGTATCATCAAAGTCTTTACCACGCGTAGTAACACGCGAAAACTCTAACAAGTCGTTAATTAAGTTCGACATTCGCTGTGCGGCGTTTTTCATACGGCCAATATAATCTAAGCCTTTTTCGCCTAAATCATCTTTGAACATGGTTTCTAACCGGTCACTAAATGCTTGAATTTTACGAAGAGGTTCCTGCAAATCATGGCTTGCCACAAAAGCAAACTCTTCCAACTCCCGGTTACTTCTGCTTAACTCGTCTGAATACAAGGTTAGCTCTTGCGTGCGTTCAGATACTTTACTAGCCAATGTTTCGTTTTGTTTCTCAAGGTCAAATCGATATTGAGCGGCATTTCTGAGGTTTAAGCGTGTCATTACAAACATGCCTATAATCAGTATTGCACTAGTAATAGCGGTAATCGCAAACGTAATTTTGGCCTCGTTTTTGATTTGAGCAAGCTTTGAAAAATGGCTCACTTTAAACAGTAGTTCGCGGTCTTGAATATCATTAACGCGTTCACGAATTTGCTTGTAAAGCTCTCGGCCGTTGTGGGTATTTAAAATAGCTAAAGCACGGCGCTCTTTGTCATCAAGCGCTAAGTTAACTGTTTTTTTAAGCTCTTTAATTTTACTTTGTACTAAAACAAGCAGCTGGGCTATTCGTTCAGACTGACCATCAATTTCCGAATGCAGTGATTTAACATGGTCTGTTTGTGCTTCTAACTGGCCAATTGCATCGAAGTAAGGTGTAAGGTAATCATCTTCTTCCGTTAATAAATAGCCACGCTGCCCAGACTCGGCCTGTACAATAGATAAATGCAATTGCTCTATTGCCGAACTTAGCATGCTAGTGTTGTCTAAGCTTTTTTGTGTTTGGGTTAACCCTTGAATTGTATTTAATGCCAAAAATGCATTACCCACAATAATAGATAACACCACAACTATAAAAGCCGCCCACGTAACATTCGCTTTACCTTGTTGTTTTTGCATGCTTATTTAGTTTCCTGTTTGCGCATAAAACACGCTTTCATCATTGTGAATCAACAATTTTTTGTAAGCTTTCACTGCATTGTTGGCAATTGCTAATAATTTTATTTAGTGCCTCGAGTGCCTTTTCTTTTGGCATATCGTTTTCAAGTACTAGCTTAATTAGTTCAGCATTCATTGAAATACGATTTAAAGGGGCTCTTGCGTCATGAACTAATTTATTAAGCGGCTCCGGTTGATTGTTCTGTGTCATGTTACCTCTCAACTTATTTATACTCGCCAATACCACCGTAAGCATTAAGGCGGTTATAAAGTGTTTTAGTGCTTATACCTAGCATTTGTGCGGCAAGTGTTTTATTCCCTTGTACCTTGTCGAGCGTTGCATGAATGAGCTCTTTTTCAACTTCTTCTATGGTTTGTCCAGCCGACACTGCGTTATCAGCACTTTGATTATTTACACGTGAAAATGGCGACTCTAGATTATCTGGAAGTGTCACTTCGCCTGATTTAGGGTCACTCATGATAAAAGCGCGGTGAATAGCATGGCGAATTTCGCGCACATTGCCCGGCCACTCATAACTTTGTAGCTCTTTAAGCTGTGCAGCAGTCCAACTAAATGCGGTGCCATTCTCATCGTTTAGCTGATCTAAAAATGCTTTTGCTAACAATGGAATATCGTCTTTTCGATCTCTTAAAGGCGGTATATCAATAGGAAACACTGCGAGTCTAAAGTAAATATCTTCACGAATAACGTTGTTTTGAGCCAAGTCTTCTAACGTTCGGTTAGTTGCAGAGATTACTCGACAATTGGTTGGAATTTCTTTATTGCCCCCTACACGCGTTACTTTTTTAGTCTCAAGAACACGCAATAAATTAGGCTGCATATCAATTGGCATTTCGGTTACTTCATCTAAAAACAAAGTACCGTCGTTTGATTGCTCAAATACCCCTTCTTTACGCGCAATTGCACCTGTAAATGCGCCTTTTTCATGGCCAAATAATTCACTGCCAATTAGCTCTTTCGAAAGTGCACCACAGTTACTAGCCACTAATGGGCCTTCGCACTGGCTTGCATTGTGTATCGCCTGAGCCACAACTTCTTTACCTGCGCCACTTTCGCCCATTAACATGACATTGGCATTTGTTTTGGCTACTCGCTCAATCATATTGTACAGTTTGTGCATTGGCTCTGACTCGCCAATTAAGCTGCCAAAATGACGCGTAATACCACTGGTTTTTGCCTTTTTAACGGCTACTTTTTTAGGGCCATTTAAAACAAGCTCTAAATCTTCGCGTTGAAGGGGTTTTAGAAGGTGCCCAATATTAGGCTCACACATATCAGCCAATATTCCCTTCACTGAAGGATGGCCCGATATGAGTGTAATTTTTGGAGACTGGCCAATTATTTTTAAATGGTCAAGCAAATGAAGTCCACTTCCATCAGGTAACATGAAATCAAGTAACACATGATCAAAGGTGTTATTTTCAAACCATTGGTGTGCTTCTTTTAAACTGGTTGCGGTGCTTATATTGTGGCCGAGGAATTCGACTATGTGGCAAACAACGTCACTAAATTCAACGTCATCATCTACTAAAAGTATGTTTAACATGATAAATCCCTGTTCTTTTTTTTTATTCTACGCACCCTAAGAACTAATTTAAAGGTGCGTATTGAGCTAATCTTTTAAAATAACTTAAATGATTTATTGTCCTATTATATCAACCCTCTATTTACGTAAGCTGAAAGCATAACGATCACAATAAAAACAATTTTTATTTGCAAGTAACACTTATACAGCTGATATACTCGTATGTTAATAAAAGGAGATGAAATGCAGCAATTAAAAACCTTAATCCACTCTGGTATTAATTTAAACCAAGGCACTCATTTCACACGCATTACCGCTCGTGCCATTGTAATAAAAAACAATAAAATATTACTTATGTACACAAATCGTTATGAAGATTATAGCCTACCAGGCGGTGGCGTAGATGAGGGCGAAAGCATTGAACAAGGCTTAATTCGTGAGTTGAGCGAAGAAACCGGCGCTAAAAATATTACTGTGGTTAAAGATTTTGGTCTCTACGAAGAGTATCGCCCTTGGTATAAAAACGACTTTGATATTATTCATATTAAATCGTATTGCTACGTGTGTAATATTGCCGATGAATTTGGCAAAGCAAAATTAGAGCACTACGAACAGCAAAATGGCATGACCGCAAAGTGGGTTAATATAAACAATGCAATTGCACATAACGAACGCACATTAGCCAATAGTGAAAAACAAGGCCTTTCTATTTTACGAGAAACCTACCTGCTCAAACAAATTGCACAAACGCTATTTTAAAGCCAAGTATAATTTATTAATCAGTTTGTAAATTTTGCACTAACCAGTACTTTTTACTTTATCTAATTTACAAAATTATAAATTAAAAAAGTAAAACAAGACTTTAAAAATAAAATAACCAATAACAATCAATAATTTAAAGCAAAATCATTCGTGCGATTATATTGGCCTTTGATTTGCACCTATCTGCTTACATAAATTGTAAGGAGATAGGAATGAGCAATACAGTTAAAACGATTAATCCGGCAACTGAGCAAACCATCGATACCTACACGCTACTTTCTCAACATGAGGCTGAGCAAATAATCGAAAAATCTCACGAAACATATTTAAAGTGGCGTTTAACGTCATTTAGCGAACGCGCAAAACATTTAAATGCCCTAGCAACACTTTTTGAAGAACAAAAAGAAGCCATTGCTAAATTAATGACCGAAGAAATGGGTAAAGTGTATGAGCAAGGCTTTCAAGAAGTTGAACTATGTGCCGGAATTTGTCGTTATACTGCTGAAAACGGCCCACAAGTTTTAGCGGATGAAGAACGAGACATGGACGGTGGCCGCGCCATTATTAGTTACCAACCTACGGGCGTTTTATTAGGCATTCAACCTTGGAACTTCCCGCTTTATCAAGTTATTCGCTACAGCGTAGCTAACATTATGGCCGGTAACACGACCGTGCTTAAGCACGCAGGTAACGTTTTTGGCATGGCTGAAAAAATCGAAGCCCTATTTAAACAAGCCGGTTTCCCGGAGCATTGCTTTAGCAATTTACTTATTGATGGTAAAACAGCAAGCAGCCTAATTGCCCACAAAGCAATTAGCGGTGTAACCTTTACAGGCAGTGATGGTACGGGTAAAAAAGTAGCCGAAGAAGCCGGTAAACACGTTAAAAAAACAGTACTGGAGCTTGGCAGTAACGATGCTTACTTAGTACTGGATGATGCCGATTTAGAACTTGCCGTTAAAACCTGTGTAACAGGACGTATGATCAACAACGGTGAAACCTGTGTATCAGCAAAACGTTTTGTTGTAGTTGAGTCACTTTACGATGACTTTAAAGCACAAATTAAAGAACAATTTGAAGCGTTAAAAATGGGCGACCCCATGGCCGATGACACAGACCTTGGCCCAATGGCACGTGAAGATTTACGCGACGGTATTCATGACCAAGTCATGCAATCGGTTAAAGCAGGTGCAAATATTGTAACGGGTGGTGAAATTCCATCGCAAACGGGTTACTACTACCCGCCTACAATTCTCGATAACTTATCGCCGGGTATGCCCGCATACGACGACGAATTATTTGGCCCTGTCGCTTCACTTATTAAAGCAAAAGACAACGACGATGCTATGCGCATTGCCAACGACTCTCGCTATGGTTTAGGCGGTGGTATTTTTTCAAAAGATGAGAAAAAAGCCATCGAACTGGCTAAAAATCACTTTGATACCGGTATGATCAACATTAACGGTTACGGACTTGCACAGCCTAATCTACCGTTTGGTGGTGTTAAAGAAAGTGGCTACGGCCGAGAGCACGGTGGCTTTGGTATGCGCGAATTTGTGAATATTAAAAGTATTATGATTGCCAACGCATAATACAATGCAACATACCTGTTATTGAATAAAATAGTAGCAATAAATATTAAGCCTAAAAGCGAACTGCCGCTTTTAGGCTTTTTTATGCTTAACAAATAAAAGCTCGCTAAGCGCTAATAATCAAAAATAGTTTAGCAAACATACACTGTTACAAATTTAGGGTTTTAAGCCAGCTTAATGGCTGCTAACTTATTTACTACTTATTAAATATTTCATAAAAAGCTGAATGCCTTAACAGCAAAAGTCTCAATAAAGTGCAGCAGCATAAAGGATTAAACATGAATAAAACGATAAAAAAATTAGTCGTTATTGCAGCGGTAGCATTATCAGCAGGTGCTTTAGCACAAACCTACAATGCATATAACCACAAAAAAATGGCTGCAATTGAATGCGGTGGTGAACAAAACATAAAAAGCGTTACAAGTAAAAAGTTTGAATGCATTGAGCAAGCTAGAAAAACACTATAAATGCGACAAAATCAGAGCTTAAAAATCAGATAAAAACCCAAGGGTTGACCAAAAAGGCAACGATGAATTCACAATGCAAAGCAACCTTGACCTAGGTGAGCGCTAGTTTGGGAATAATAAGAGGAGACTTTCCTTTTTTCTACATGCTTAAATAACCTACATTAAGCATAATATTTATAGCTGGCAATAAGTTACACTATTTGCTAATAATAGAAACTCATAAAATAAGGACCTTTTTACGCAAATATGGGAAAAGTGCCCTTTGATTAAATTGTTAGGAGTACTGATGAGGCTGCATATTTTTCTACTATCGTTTCTAATGTCAGCTACGGTATTTGCAGTTGATAAAAGTAAATATGCACCAGAGTAATTGTTCGTGATCGGTACTGAGTTATTTAAAGAAGAAAGAAAGGAATTTAATCCTAATTTGGGACTTGAGTTTCTATTAGAATCAGCGAAGTTTAAATACGAATTAGCTCCTTTTGGTTTATGTGTTTCGTTATCAACTGAAAAACCAATACTAGACTTACAAGAAGCTTATGCTTGGTGTTATGTCGCCGAAAAGATAGGAAATAAATACTCAAATATGGCTTCTCAAAGAAGCGATGAAATTTTGGGTAAAATCCTTATAGATAGTGGTGTTTCAGCAGTCGATAAAGCTAAAGCACTTGCTGTTTCTAGATATCAGGAGTAAGTACTCCTAACAAAGCATTAAAGCAGGAAAATTTACAGTTGGCTGTTTTCACTGCGTTCAACATTTTAGCCAACTATAAATTTCCTCTTAATGAGGCTACATGGACTCCCCTTTGTCAAGCAATAGCATCTCTGACAACAAGAAGATCTGACAGCAGCTCTACATTCGGCGTTTATTAGCTTTGTTACGCTATCGCTCTGGTGATTTGCGCTTGAGCAATGCCTCATTCATTAAACAGAGTATTAATTAATAATCTCTTCCCGATTAAACAGGCTTTTTTGCTCTCGGTCTGACCGTGTTATCGTCAATTGCTAATGCACAGACTCGGTGGGGTTAACCTTTTGGTTTACCTTACTACTTTAAAAAATCATTTCACATAGTCAGCCTGATACTCTTTTTCTGAGTGTAATAGAGCCCATATTAGACGGACATTTTTAGCGGCCAGCGCAACAGTGGCACGTTTGAACCCTCGTCGTTCAATAAGGTCTTTTATCCACATACTCGTACGGTCGGTTTTGTTTTTACAGTTAGCAATAACAGCTCTTGCGCCATGAATAAGTGAAGTGCGGATATGTTTTTCACCGCGTTTGCTAATTCGCCCTAGGTGCGCTTTTCCGCCTGTTGAATATTGCCGCGGAACTAAACCAATCCATGCAGCAAATGATCTGCTGCTATTAAAATGCTTAGCGTGATTAACGGTCGCTACAACAGCTGTTGCTGTAATTTCACCAATACCAGAAATACTCATTAAACGTTTGGCATCTTTCATTTGTTTGGCTAACGCATAAAGTTTTCTATCGTATTTGAGTATTTCTTCATTCAGGGTTTTAATATTGAGCCATAAGTCATTAAGTAACTCTCTGGCAAGAAATGGAAGATTATTCTGGGCATCTTCCAGTATTTCAGAAATCGCTTTTTGTGCTGGGTAGCGACCTTTAGGCATGATAATGCCAAACTCAGCAAGCAATCCCCGTAATCGATTAATACGTGCAGTTCTGTCTTTTATAGCGCCTTGCCTAATGCGATGTAAACATAAAACGGCTTGTTGCTCTTCACTTTTGATACTGACAAAGCGTGTTTTAGGTCTGGTAGCGGCCTCACAAATAGCCTCTGCATCATTCGCGTCATTCTTTTCATTTTGACGATAGGGGATAACAAACTTAGATGCCATAATACGAACATCGTGACCAAGTTTGGTAAACTCTCTCGCCCAGTAATGCGCGCCAGAGCAAGCTTCCATGCCAATTATACACGGTGGTAATTTAGCTATTTCAGCTAATAGGTTGTTTCGTTTAACAGTTTTGCGAAATTTGCACTTGTCATGCTCATCAATAGCGTGAATACTAAACACTAACTTGGCTAAATCAATGCCAACAGCTTTAATTACAGACATATGGACTCGTCATATTTGAAGCTTATAATCAACTTCACTATGGCACATTGGTAAAAATGTGCTGAGTGGGGAGTCCATATCATTCGTTATGAGTTAGTCAGATTTCAATGGAGATTTTAAGTTTGAACGGAACTATTAATTTTTACTCTTTGCTAGCAATAATTTTTGCCTTTAATATTCTTGCAGGGTGCAAGTCTACAGATACAAAATCTAAAGATTGGAATATCGAAATGGGCGATTGTCAGTCTAGGATACATCCTACCAAAACCAATCCAACTGCTGACTATAAAGCTTGTTCTTTTAACTTTAATAAAGTCAAAGATGAAGTTAACACATGTATGCTTGATCAAGGTTGGTCTGAAATGCATGTAATATCATGTAATAAAACGAATAAGTTTTATTCGAGTGAACAGATTAATGGTTGTCTAAATTCTTCAAATGAAAACAATAAAATAAACCATGAAAAAATGAACTATTGTCTGGCTAAATTTGAAGAATACGAAGTAGACTCAGAGAAAACTAAAGCTACAATTAAGGAAATTCTGGATGAGCGTACGAATTAGCTCATAACAAGCTGTTAAACAAGGACAATGCTCCTCACCCGATTTAGTGGACACCTCCTCATCACTTTGAGGAGGCTAAAATGCCCAGATATACCCAATCTAGAAAGACATGTTTACCCCGTTAATTTCAAAATCAAAGCAGTCGAGCTAAGCTTACGAGACGATGTCATGTCAAAAGACGTTGCCGAGGCGCTAGATATTCATACGTTAATGCTTAGTCGTTGGCGCTTCGCTTATCCGACCTACACAAGCTAATAACAATTACTATTTTTCAAATCTGGGGACTTTTCGCTTATCGGCTTTGCTCATGGTAAGTTCTGCAACTTCCTCTTGCTTTAACTCGTCGGGTTTGTCCTCTAATGACTGCTGACTAGCATTTTCATAAGAAAGCTCGGTAAGCAGCGCAAAGTGGTCTGAGCCATATTTGGCTAAGCGCTCAATACGCTTAACCTTAAAACCTTGGCTATGAAATAGGTGGTCGAGCGGCCAGCGCATAAAAAAGTAACCCGCGTGGAATGTGTTATAAAAGCCGCGACCTTTACGGGGATCTAAAAAGCCACTTATTTGCATAAATAATCGCGTACTGCGCGACCATGCTACATCATTTAAATCGCCCGCTACGATTGTTGGACGAGTTGGGTTTTTAACTGCTTTGGCAACCATTATTAGTTCTGAGTCGCGTGGGCGCGATGAATCTTCTTCAGTTGGGCTTGGTGGTGCTGGGTGAATAAAGTGCCCTTGCATTTCAAGGCCTTCGTCGTTTTCAAATAAAATATGAATTGAAGGAATATCATCTTCAATGAGCTCACATATTTGCGCATCGAGTAATTTAAATTTGCTGTATAAGTGCATGCCATAGCGATTGTCTTTAGGGCATTCAATATAATGAGGGTAGTTTTTTTTAAGCACCGATAGCTTTTCTTCCCACCAGCTATCGCTTTCAAGTGTAATAAGTAAGTCAGGTTTATGCTGATTCACCAACGCTATTAGTTGCTCACTATTGTGGTTTGACATAAGCACATTAGCCGACATTATTCTTATACTGTGCTCGCTGTTTTTGCTCGCGCTTTGTACTTCTTTTTTTGCAAGCCAAGTATAAGGAAAGATCCACTTACCTTGTAAAACCATAATAATTACAGATGCGAGCGTAATATAAATATAGTGCGTATCACTATTTAGCCACAACAAAAATAGTGAACTAGCAAATATAAAACCAGCAATATATAACACTTGCAAACGAACAAAATCGCAACTTCTAACCAAGTAGTGCTGGCTGTATGACATGGGTAGTAAAGTTACCAGTAAAAAAAAGCCAGTAGTTACAGCCAACAATGTAAGCATTACTTAAATCCCTTTAAATTAATTTAGCGACTCAAAATTGATAAGATTTCTCGTGTATCGTGTACTAAGTGGATAATATTACGGTCGATTTCGATACTTACAGTACCATTATTTCTCGAACGTTCAACAACCCTACCACGTTTGTATATATCAACCTCTAGAATATCACCAGTATGGTAACGCTTATTTTTACCTGGCGGAGTCCACCCTGCACGAAGTAGCTGCTTTTTCTCTTTTTTAGAAAGAGAGTTATGATCATGATGCTTGTGCTTTTTATGGCCAACCTTTTTACCTTGGTGCTGGCCATGATTGTTTTTGTTTGGGTTAGCTTGTGCCCCAACAGATGACAGCGCAAGTGTGATGAGTGTGGCATAAATAGCTGCTTTCATAAGTATCTCCAGTGCTAAAAGTCATCTAAGACTAACAAGCTAGGATGAACATCAAATGAAATAGCGCTTAAATTTACGGTGTTAACGGTGTTTGTACTGAGTTTTACAATGACTGCGCATAATAGCGGGATCGCGTAACTTTAAGTGCTTAGTTTTACGCCCTGCGTGGCGCTTACGCCACACTTTAAAGCTCCCTTTAGAGATGTGCTCTCGCATAAAAACGACGAGCTGAGGGTATTTTAATCCGTATAGTTGTTCAATAGCCTCGAAGGGCGTTCTATCTTCCCACGCCATTTCTATAATGCGTGATTGCTGCTCTGCGTCAAACATGGTGTGTTCCAAAAAATTAAATTTATACGCGACTTAAAAGCGCGTAGATCATCAATTTCATCACTCACTTTAAAATTAAAAAATAGCTTATATACTTAAAAGAAAATGGATTTGATAGTCATGCGTTTTATTTTATTAATCTTCGCTTTAGTGGCGTCATCGTTAGCACTTGCCGAGTCAGGTAAAACATTACGCTGCGTTACAACTCACTACCCGCCTTATACTATTTTTGATGAGCAAAAAAACACATTTACGGGTTCAGACATTGATCTGATAAATTACTTAAATCAAAGCTTAGGCTTAAACATTAAAGTAATACACTTACCTTGGGCACGCGTAAAAAAAGAAATGACCCTTAACTATTACGACTGTTATTTCTCTTTAGCAACAAATACCCTACGTGAAAAGCATTTAGAGTTTACTCAGCACCCTACACATGTGACCAAATTTGGATTATTTGCTTTAGATAAAAGTACCCTAAATAACAAAGACTTTTCTAGCACTAGAATAGCTATGCTCCGAGGCGTTGCCTTACCTAATGAAATAGCTGATAAATACAATATATTGCCTAAAAATATAATGCATACACTTTCAACGTCAGATTCTTTCAAGTTATTAGAAAAAAAGCGTGTTGATTTTATAATCACTAATTATCAAGCTGGGCTTTGGTTTGCAAAAAACAGTGTCGGCATTCACGCTCGTCAGTTCCATGAATCCAGCTTACCTGTTTATATTGCATTTAAGCCGGGTGTAGTCGATATAAATTTAATTGATAAGCAAATAAAGCAATATTACGAACAATAATTTACGGTTATACATGCACTTTAACGCAACAAGTTTAAAAGCCTATAAAAACCACATATCATTTAACCAAGCTATTTCCCCAAACGTTTTAGGTATGTATGAAATATTATTGTTTGCCGCTCATTTTGCCGTTTAGCCAAGCTGTTGTTGCTGATCAGAAAAGTACAGACTCAATTGAAGTTATTACCACCACAGCATCAAGGGTCGAAGCGCTTTCTACACCCCTTCCATTGTCTATTTCTACCTTAACCGAGGCGCAACTTAAGAGCATTGCACCCACTCACATTGAAGAAGCCCTGCAACGCGTTGCTGGTGCTAATGTACAACGCGGCAATGGACAAGAATATTTGCCTGCGCTTCGCTCGCCAGTTTTGTCTGGGGCTGGCGCATGTGGTGGTGTGCTAACTTTAGAAGATGGTATTCCTCTTCGCGCTGCGGGCTTTTGTAATATTAACGAGCTATTTGAATCGCATAGTGAGATGGCCCAACGTATTGAGGTGTTAAAAGGGCCGGGTTCAGCTTTATACGGCTCAAATGCTGTGCATGGTGTTATTAATGTAATAACACCCGACACAACTCAAGGCGGCGGTTTATTGGGCGTAGATTATGGCTCATATGGCTATGCACGCGTTAAATTACGTGCAGGGCAAGACTATGGGAACAGCGGAATTGGCATAAACGCCAGTATTACTGACGATACAGGGTACCGTGATGATGAAAGTGTTAAACAACAAAAAGTAAATATACGCCATCGTCTAGAGCGCGATAATCTATTGCTCACATCGGGTATAACTTATACACATTTAGATCAGCAAACAGCTGGTTTTATTACTGGATTTGAAAGCTATAAAAATGAAGATATAGCACAGCAAAACTTCGATCCTGATGCATTTAGAAAGGCAACATCTTTTCGAGCGTGGAGCAATGCAACATGGCAATTAGCCAATAACGATGTACTTTCTACTACTGTGTATATGCGCGATCAAAGTATGGACTTTTTTAAGCACTTTTTACCAGGTACACCGCTTGAAAAAAACAGTCAAACAGGTATTGGGGTTCAATCGCTTTATAAGCACAGTATAAATAACAATGTAACTCTGAACCTAGGCTTAGATGGCGAGTACACCCAAGCCGACTTTTTACAAAGCCAAAACGAGGCAACGCAAGGCTCGGCATTTTTAGCGGCTACCGTGCCACAGGGTAAACATTACGATTACGACGTCAATGCCACACTTTATGCACCATTTGCATCCGTGAATTGGCAATTAAATAAATGGCTATTAACAGCCGGGGTTCGTTACGAGCACATGCAGTACGACTACACAAATAATATGCTTGCGGGCAGAACAAAAGAAGATGGTAGCGAGTGCGGGTTTGGTGGGTGCCGATACAGTCGTCCTGCTAGCACTAAAAATAGCTTTAGTAACGCCTCACCTAAACTTGGAATAAGTTACCAGTACAACAGTAATAACACGTTTTACGCTAACTTTTCTCGCGGTTACCGAGCGCCACAAGCTGCTGAGTTATATCAATTACAACGGGAGCAAACCACCGCTAATTTAAACCCAGAAATAGCTAACAACGCTGAGTTTGGTATAAAAGGATTATACAGTGCATTTAATTACGGCTTATCTGTATATGCTATGAGTAAACACAATACTATTTATCGTGATAGCGACTTTTTCACTGTAAATGATGGCAGCTCTCGCCATCGAGGGGTGGAACTTGAGCTTAATTATCAATTACCCAATAACGTGTCGGTTAATTTTGCAGGTACACATGCTAAACATAGTTACACTAACAACCAAGTTATTAACGGCCTAAACATAAATGGCAACGACATAGATACCGCACCACGCAACATTGCTAATATTGATATTACGTGGCAAGCACGTAACAACACCCAATTTGCACTTCAATGGCATCATGTTGGCCATTACTACACAGACCCTGATAACTTAAATGAATACGAAGGCCATTCGGTTCTTAGCTTACGCGCCCAGTGGCAAGCAACAAAAAATATTGAAGTTATGGCTCGTATTATAAATGTGACCAATAAAGCGTATGCAGAGCGAGCTGATTACACCAGTTTTACTGGCGATAGATATTTTCCGGGTAAACCACGCAATGCAATGATTTCAGCATCTTACTCTTGGTAAGCAACTATAAATAGAATGTGGGTTAATGTTAGTTAACCCATTGCTGCAACCACGAAAAAAAACCTTTTGATGACTTAATTTGCGGGTGCTTTTGAGCGTAACGGGAATTAGCAAGCTCCCGTTGCTCTCTGCGTTCTTGTGCTAAGTTAGCCTTTGCTGCAAAGCGTATACGTTGCTCTTGGGTAAGCTCGTCATTGAAATGAATGGCTGACTTTTTTACTGCTCGACTACTTTTTGGTGAACTGCACATGGTTGTATCCCAATAATGTTACTAATTATATGACACGTAATTAGCGACAAAACTTTCAACCTATTCCTAAATTGCGCCAATACATTCAACTTCTACCAAAGAATCAAGCGCTAACGCTTTTACTGCAAATGCACTACGCGCTGGATACGGCGCACTAAAATATTGCGTATAAATAGCGTTAAACGCTTTAAAGTCGTTAATATTGGTAAGCATAACGGTGCACTTTACAATATTGCTCATGCTGTAGTTATGCTGCTCTAAAGTGCGTTTAATATTTTCAAGTGTTTGTTTAGCTTCACCTTCAAAACCACCCGCTGCTAACTTACCGGTTTCAGGATTAATCCCTATTTGTCCCGACATATAAAGCGTATTGCCTGCTCTTACTATTTGCGAAAATGGTAAGTTTGAAGCCACTTTAGTGGTATTTAAAAATCAACATTGCTTGAACTAGCATGGGCACTCATGCATATTAATGCACTTATGTATAACGTGATTAAAGAAGTCGGTTTCATAGTAACTTAACCTTATGGTGTGGTGTCATAAGCAGGAATTTTATGTAAATCGGCCAACCACGTAAGTGCTGACTTTGACCAAATTTGTGCTGAAGGCTTAAATTGCTCTCGCTGATCAACAGCACCTAAACGCAACCCATATATACGATCGATAGGTGACTCATTAGTTGCATAAAGTGATGTACCACAATTGGCACAAAAACCTTGCGCTCGCTTATTGCCACTTTGCGCTGTTTTTACATACTCTTTCGGTTGTCCTTTTGTAAAATCAACCGAATTAGGATCTGCAATTACAACGGCTCTAAATGGTCCACTCGACATCCGTTGGCAATCACTACAATGACATACTATTACGTTGTTATTTTGTGTGGTGGCCTCATAAGTTATATCGCCACAAAAACAGCTTCCTGTGATTTTCATATAATAATCCTCTAACATAGGCCTATAGAGCCTTCATACATCTTTACGTACTACGCTTAAAATACATTGAGTTAGCTTATGACTTTTACTAACTCAATTGTTAGCAGCCTACTTTTTACTATCTAAGTAATCTACAGCGAGCTGGCTTAATGCCTTAGTCCCTACTTTAAACGATGATTCGTCAGCATAAAAATAAGGTGAATGATTACTTGGTACCGTTTTTAAATCTTGGCTTCTTGGCGTACCACCTAAAAATACAAAGACACTTGGGATTTCTAATGCATAAAACGAAAAGTCTTCTGCACCTGTAATCTTATTCATTTCCACTAGGTTATTTTTACCCGCCGCTTTTGCGAGGGTTGGCAGCATTTGCGCAGTAAGCTCAGGGTTATTCACCGTTACTGGGTAGCCTTCATGAATATGCACATCGGCAGTTGCTCCCGACGACTTAGCAATATGTGTAGCCGTTGTTTTTATTTTTTCAAAAATCTGTGCTCTATTATTCATATCAAAATTGCGAATTGTACCTACCATTTCAACTTTTTCAGGAATTATATTATTGCGCACTCCACCTGCTATTTTGCCAAACGACACAATTGCGGGCTCTTTGGTTATATTTACTTGGCGGCTCACAATATGATTAACACCCGTTACAATTTGTGCAGCCGCTGCAATAGGGTCAACCCCAGTCCACGGTGCTGAACCATGTGCTTGACGACCATTAACAGTAATTTCAAACCTATCAGAACTGGCCATAGCAGGGCCGCTTCTGTAACCAATTTTGCCGCTGTGTAAGCTCGATGTTATGTGAAGACCAAATGCCACGTCGGGTTTATATTTGGTAAATATCCCCTCTTTGAGCATCAATTCTGCACCGCCTTCCTCGCCAATAGGTGCGCCCTCTTCTGCTGGCTGAAACACAAACATAATATTACCGTGCAGCTCGCTTTTCATATCGGCCAATACTTGTGCTGCGCCCATCAACATGGCTACATGCGTGTCGTGCCCACAGGCATGCATTACACCCACATCTACACCGCGGAAATTTGTGGTTTTGGTTGATTTAAATGGCACATCTGTTTTTTCTGTTACCGGTAGTGCATCCATATCGGCGCGTAGCATTACCGTAGGACCAGGCTTTGCGCCTTTTAAAATACCCACAACACCGGTGTAAGCAATATCGGTTTGTACTTGCATACCTAACGACTTTAAGTGTTTAGCCACAATGCCTGCGGTACGTGTTTCGCGATTACCAAGCTCAGGGTTTTGGTGAAAGTCACGTCGCCATTCAATTACCTGCTGCTCTACATTTTTAACGTGTTGATCAAGGTTTGCCTGCGCGTTAAACGTACCAAGTGCAGCAAAACCTAATGCCACTGAAAGTAGTGATTTTTTCATCCTGTTTTCCTTTATTATTTTAATGAAGCCCAACAACCGATTTAGTATTATAGAAAAGTGCTGTTGAGTTATAGCCTACACCATTTTTAAATACAGTTTCCATATTACGGATAGCCGACACATTTTCTGCAATATTGTCATTTATAATTACTAACCCAGCTTGTTTACCTACTTCAATACTGCCTACTCTATTTCGCTTATTTAAATACAAAAGCCAGCTTAGCAGCTGGCTTTTACTTAACCTAAACCCTTAATTATTTAGCAATATACAC
This sequence comes from Pseudoalteromonas sp. ECSMB14103, assembly GCF_000813065.1. Classification (NCBI taxonomy): domain Bacteria; kingdom Pseudomonadati; phylum Pseudomonadota; class Gammaproteobacteria; order Alteromonadales; family Pseudoalteromonadaceae; genus Pseudoalteromonas; species Pseudoalteromonas sp. ECSMB14103. The sequence goes on from NZ_JWGY01000014.1 coordinate 64,369, forward strand.
GCTATAACTAAGCCCTTTTAAAGTGACCGTTAACTTGCCATTTTGTTGCTCAAGTTGCTCGGCAGCTACAAGGGGGGACAAGTGTTTATAGGGGCTATTAAACTCTATTGTTTGTGGCGTTTTTTCGCTATTAAACACAATAATATATGCCTGATCTGCGCCTTTTACTGTGCGTGAAAACGCAAACATGCCAGTGTTTTCAGCAAAAAATAAGTCGTTGTATTCACCGCGGCGAAGCCCTTCGTGATTTTTTCGTAACTTACTTAATTGAGCAATAGCTTTAAATAATGGGTGCTGCTGATTAAAGTTATCATCAGCCGTTGTTTGGGTAATGCCTATAAGGTTATTGTCGTTATAGCTTGCAACCTTTGATGCAAACATATCTTCGCGTGCATCAATATCGTGGCCATCGCCTGTAAAACCTTGTTCATCGCCATAGTAAATAACTGGTATACCGCGCGATAAAAACATAAACGCATGCGCTAATTGGCTGCGCTTTAATTTAAGCTCGTCACCTTCGTGATCAAATGTTTGGTTTATAAATAAGCCAGGTCTGCCCATGTCGTGGTTACCTAAAAAGGTCATAAGTAAATCGGCTTGGCTGTCTTCATCTTTGTATAGTGAGTCTTGTGCAAACAGCTCGCTAATGGCGCTTGGGTTCTCTCCTTTAAAAAACACATCGGCCGCTATTTTTTGAAATGCAAAATCAAGCACCGATGGAATTTTACCTTCTGTAGTAAATACACTTAGGTTTTTAGGATTTGGGTCGTAAACCTCACCAAACACATGAAAATTTGGAATGCCTTGCGCCTTAGCGTAATCAATAATAGCGGGTGTAAATGTTTGCCAAAACTCGAGATTTACATGGCGTACGGTATCGATTCTGAAGCCGTCGGGCTTAAACTCTTTTATTAAATTTTGATAAATATCGACCATGCCGCTCACCACCTGCGGATGCTCTGTTTTTAAATCGTCTAGGCCGTTAAAATCACCATTAAGTGAGCTTTCGCCACTAAAGGTGCTGTCGCCTTGATTATGATAATAATCGACATTATTTAGCCACTGTGGGTACTTAACATTTTTTAAGTGCTCTGGAATAAATGGGTTATATGGCTTAGGGTTATTTAGCGCTTTATATTCACAATGCGTTAAACCCGTTTTAAATTGACCGTCTGGCATGTGGCATTCATCGTAACGAATAATATCAGCAGTGTGGTTAGTAATTATGTCAAAAAATACTTTAATGCCTTTTTTATGAGCCGCATCAATTAGTTTTTTTAAAGAAGCATTACCACCAAAGTGCGGGTCAATTTCGCTAAAATCGACAATCCAATAACCATGGTGCGCAACACCCCCGAATTGAATCGCTTGATTGCGTAATAATGGCGTCATCCAAATGGCTGTAACCCCTAGTGCTTCTAGGTAGTCTAGCTTTTGTTCAATACCTGTTATATCTCCACCATGAAAACCACTGGTGGTTGTTAAATTTAACCCACCAGCCGAAATAGCATGCTCTTTGCTACCATTATCGTTTTGCGGATCGCCATTATAAAAACGATCTGGTAATACAAAATAAAATATATCGTCGCGTACATCGCGCTGTAAATAATTATTAGCACTTGCCGTGTTTGCGTTATCGGCCGGTGGTGGCTGATTACTTTTACAAGCCGTTAATACCACGACTGTGCTTAGTAAAAATGTTGTTAGTGTGTTTTTTATCATTTTAGTGCTCCTTTACTAAACTATGGCAGCTCGCAACCTTTTACACTTTCGTAAAGTGCATACCAATGAGCGGCCGTTAACTGTATTTTGCTTACTTGTGCACACGCTTTAATACGCGCTGTGTTAGTAGTCCCTATAACAGGTTGTATGTTTGAAGGATGCCTATTTAACCATGCCAGTACAATGGCTTCTGCACTTGTGCCGTACTGCGCAGCTAAGCTTTGTACTAATTGGTAGGTGTTTTTGATATGGGTTTCAGCGCTGGTTATATCAGCACCTGAAAACAACCCTTGGCTTAAACTTCCCCACGCCTGCAGCTGTATATTTTTGTGCTGGCAAAACTCTATTAAGCCTGGCGTAAAGTTAATATTTGCGCCTTGCGCGTTACCAGCATATATCCCCTCTTCAACCCAGTCATTTTTTAATAAGCTCATTTCTACTTGATTCAAAATAAGTGGCTCTGAAAGGGCTTGTTGAATGGCTTTTATTTGATGTTGCTGCATATTAGACACCCCTAAAAAACGTACCTTGCCTTGGCTTTTTAGTTTTTTATAAGTGCTAGCAATTTCCTGTGGGCACATGAGTGGGTCAGGTCTGTGCAAAATAAGTACGTCTAAGTAATCGGTTTTTAGCTGCGCTAAACTATTATTTACACTGTGTTCTATCCACTGCCCTGAAAGGTCATAACGCTTAGGGCCATGTTCATCTTCAAAGCGAATACCGCATTTAGATTGAATAATTAACTTATCACGGTCGGTACGCGTTTTTAAAACTTCACCAAATACCTGCTCTGCTTTACCAAAAGTATAAATATCGGCATGGTCAAAGTAGTTAATGTTATTTTCAAGCGCAGCCTCTACCACTGTGTGTGCTTGGTGTATGTCGGCTTTGGTTATTGGGTTGTTATTCCAGCCGCCACCCAGGCCCATACAGCCATAAATAAGTTCGCTAGCATTGGGTATAAATTGAGAAATCGGTTTATTGGTCATGAGTAATCGGTATTAAAAAAGAGTGACTTGTAGTTTACCGATTAAATTATTCAACTAAATACTAAAAATAAAACTCATTATTTGTTATAACAAACAATAAAAACACAGTGCTCATTTAAATGCTTAGAGAACATAAAAAATTTGAACGGTTATTTTTATTTAACGAAGTAGCCAAACACTTAAGCTTTTCAAAGGCAGCTTTAGCGCTTGGGATATCCCGGGGGTATTTGTCTGAGCAAATAAAAGCGCTCGAAAAAGAATACCAAAGAGCCCTACTCATTCGTACAACCCGCAGTGTAAAGCTCACCCAGCAGGGAGAGCATGTGCTTAGCTGTATGGGAAATATTAAAAGTACATTATTAGAGCTAGAACGCACATTAGCCCATGAACACGAGGCTATTGCTGGCAATATTAGAATTACCGCGCCGAGCCAATTTACCAATAGATACCTGCTCACTATTTGCGAACAATTTAATCAAGAGTACCCTGATGTTAAGTTTAATATAGACTGCAGCTACCCCCCTCACGACTTGATACAAAGCAATTACGATATTGCATTTAGATCAACCCTTAATCCACCACAAAACATGATTGCCAAAAAGCTATTTAGTTATAAGCAGGTGTGCTGCGCAGCCCCAAGCTATATCGCTAAAAATGGTGAGCCAGGCAGTGTTGAAGATTTATTAAAGCATAGCTGTTTAACCAGCACGCAATTTAGCCTTTGGCACTTTTCCGATAGGGCCATTGAGCTTGAGGGAAAACTAAGTATTAATGATAACCACATGCTTAAAAACCTCGCACTGCAAGGTCAGGGAATTATATACACCCCCGAGTATTTAGTAGATTTAGAAATTAACGCACACACTTTAAAACCGGTATTAACGCAGTTACAGTATCCGCAATCTGATGTGTATTTAATTCACCCTCAGCTAATTAACGAATCTGCACGTATTAGCCGTTTTATTAAATTCACCACCAACTGGTTTAGAAACTAGCTTACCAATTACTTTTATATTGAGATAAATGGTTTACTAAATAATCTACTCAAGCTTTAACAGTTGGGCTTAACAAACGTTGAGACGGATAAAGTAAATTAATAGGTTGTGGGCTTGGCGCGTATTCATTCAATACCTTTACCAGCTGTCCGCTTTTGAGTGCTGAGTTAACGTAAGGTAATTGCGCTATACCCCGGACTGCTGGAGCAAACTCCTTTAAACTTTGTAAGTCTTTAACCTCTATAATCTCCAAGAATTTTAAAGTCGTATTTTACCTTCAGGATTAACTCCAGCACCGCGTGTTAGCTTTAACTGTGTTTAGAGGACAATTAAATTTTTTAAATGTACCCATCTTAATAAAGGTTAGAGTCATAAAGCTATTTGAATTGATAAAAGGGAGGGTTAAACAAGCTCACTAATTTGGTACCAGAAAGGCTAGTTTTTTTACCATTGTGGGAGTAATTCCAGTTTGTTACATGAACGATTAAACCGCTCATGTAGCAATGTTTGCTTATTTTTTAATGCGCCAATTAAACTTAACTTTAGCTAAGCTTTATAAGCGTTTGCATTTTTAATGCTGTTAAAATCGTTAAACCGTACATTATGCTGGCGCATTACGTCGAGTATTTTTTTGCTTAACATTTGGCGTAAATAAAAAGGTTGGTTTGGTACAAAGTGATGAATAGTGTGCGTTTTACCAAAATTGAAGCAAAAAAGGTGAAACGGCATAAATAACCGGCTTGTAATTACGTGTGTTTGCTCAAGCATATTATTTACGCCACCGTAATAGTGCATGCTTGATGTGACAAAATTAAGCGAGCTTGAACGCACTATATTAGGCACAATTAACACAATCATCATAAATTCAAACACATTTAAAACCTCTAACGCTCGTGCCGGAGTGCTTGCTTCAATGGGTACAAAAAAGTTAACTGTGTGAAATATAATTACGCTATACAAAATAATGAAGTATGTAGTTGTTACTGGAAAGCCCGCATTAAATACGCTTAAAAAACTAAATCCTTTAATTTCTTTACTAAAACGTTTGGTATTAATAACTAAACCGAGTAAACCGTCCACAATAACAAGCGCACGCATAAATGGATTTTTAATGCCATTGCCCACTAAGCGCTCTTCGAGATCTTGCTTTGTACCTGATGTTTTATGATGATGTAAATGCATTTTGCGTCTATACCATGGGCTAATGGTGTTTGGCCTCATCAACCACACCGTCAACATCATAAAATTATGGATTAAAGGCTGGTTACTAAAATACTGTTTATGAATGAGATCATGCTCAAGTTCGTGAGAAATCGAAGCCGCCATAGCTGCCAAAATAATACAAGCCCATGCAGGTATAATGGCAAGGTAATACAAAACCCCAACACCAATTAAAGCACTCAACGAGAGCAATAATATAACAAGCCCAATGGTATTTTGATGAGCAAGCAAAGGGTATTTTTGGCGTAGAACTGCCTCTTCTGCTTTTATAGCTTTAACAATTGCTTGAATATTTTGTTTGGCACTTAGCTGAGTCATATGAACGTTCTTAAAACCGTGTTGTAAACATGATACTTAATTATATTGTACGCTAAAACATTAAAGTTGGATTTCATTGTATTTAAGCAAAAAATCAATTTTTAAATGTTAAGCCTAATTTCCTATCTAAAAGGGTTAAATACTTAATATATAAAGTGGTAAGCACTTCAAAAGAGCGTTAATTAAACGTAACAAATGTGGATTTACCTGCATTTACCCTATAATCTATATTATTAATAACATAGCTGTGCGGGAAAGCCTTTAAATTATGAACACTTTTCAATCTATTTATAAAGAAGGCAAATGGCAAACGTCGCTACCTAAAAAATCTGATGCTGCATTAGTATTTGCTTTTGGTGACAGACATGCCATGGCAACATCACACATGTTGTCTCAATTAAAATCATCTTTCCCTGAGGCTGAAATTGTAGGGTGCTCTACCAGCGGAGAAATTCAAGGTAGTGAAATACACGACGAAAGCATAGCGCTGACCGCCGTCCACTTTGAGAAAAGTCATGTTGTTGCCAAGTCAGATAACATTAGTAACTATGCCGACTCAAGCTCTTTGGGCGCTGCACTTGTAAATCAATTAGATCATAATGGCTTACGCTATGTGTTTGTTGTTTCTGATGGGCAGCTTATAAATGGTAGCGAGCTCATTGAGGGTATTACTGGCGCATTACCTAAAAACGTACTTGTGACCGGTGGCTTAGCGGGTGATCAGGCCCGCTTTAAAGAAACCATAGTATGGCACAATGATAACGTTACTAAAGGCTTAGTCGTTGTTGTTGGGTTTTATGGCGAAAAGTTAAATATTAGCCATGGCACCATGGGCGGGTGGAAACCATTTGGCCCTATACGCGAAATTACCAAATCAACTAAAAATACCCTTTACGAAGTAGATCACAGTCCGTCACTGGAGTTGTACAAAACGATGCTGGGTGAATACGCTGACGGGCTGCCAAGTTCTGCTTTATTATTCCCGCTATCTATGCAAGAAGTTGGTGAAGAACAATCCGTAGTCAGAACCATTTTAAGTATTGATGAAGATAAAAAAAGCATGACCTTTGCAGGTAATCTCCCAGAGGGTGCTAAATGCCAACTAATGCGCGCAAACTACGAAAATCTGATTGATGGAGCACAACAGGCAGGTGAAGCAGCCCTACAAATGATGGGCAGCAACCAGCCAAGTCTTGCGCTTTTGGTGAGTTGTGTTGGCCGACGAATGATACTCGACCAATTAATTGAAGAAGAACTTGAAACAATTGCAGACTTACTTCCCGAAAACTGTACTAGAACCGGGTTTTACTCTTACGGCGAGTTATCGCCTCATGTTCCTTTTGGCCCGTGTCATTTACATAATCAAACCATGACACTTACCTTGCTAACTGAAGACTAAGAGGTTTACAAGTTGCACAAACTGCTAGCACGCCAGTTAAAACGTAGTAAGATTAATGAAAGCTTTGTTCAAGAGTATACCGATATTATATCGCGGGTATCTGATGCTTATGAACTGAATGAGCGCGAAATTAATATTTTAGAGCGCTCATTATTTATTACGTCTAACGAATTAAACGAACGTAATGACTTACTTAAAAACCAACTTAATGAGCTTTCTGATACACAGCAACAATTAGAACATTCAATTAGTGTGCTTAACGCAACATTTGACGCTATAGGCGAACAAGTTACTGTGCTAGACCTAAAAGGTAACGTTGTGAGCGCCAATATAATGGCCAGAGAGTTCTTCGAGCGCTTTAATTTAAACGCATATAATTACTTTAGCCAAATAGATAAAGTAATAAAAAAAGGCAACAAAAGCGCCGATATTATCGCGCAATTAAAAGCAGACTCAAAACAGGCATTGAGTGGCGAGTTTGAATCTATCGACGACAAACATTATAGTTACCGCTCACTCCCTCAGCTTAAAAATGGCCAACTTATTGGTCGTGTATTTTGTATTCGTGATATCAGCGTTGAAAAAGAACATGAAGAAATCATTCATTTTCAAGCCTACCATGACGCCCTAACTGGATTAGCAAACCGTCAATTATTTATGGACCGTCTTGAGCATTCACTAACGCTTGCAAGACGCGATGATTCGATGACTGCTGTGCTCTTTTTAGACCTAGACAACTTTAAGCGAGTTAACGACACTGAAGGCCACAAAGGCGGCGACGAACTACTAATCAAAATGGTAGAGCGTATTAACCACCGTTTAAGAGAGCAAGACACACTTGCCCGAATAGGTGGTGATGAGTTTGTAATTCTTGTTGAGCTTGTTAAGTCAAAAAATAATATTGAAAACTTGTGCGAGGCGTTGTTAGAGACAATAAGTAAAGAATTTATTATAAATGGTCGACCTCAATATGTATCATCAAGCATTGGAATTGCGTTATATCCACAAGATGGTATTACGCCCGACTCCTTGCTTAGTAATGCCGACATGGCGATGTATGACGCCAAAAATAATGGCAAAAATGCCTACCGTTTTTATCATAGGAAATTAGAAGCTCATGCCCGTGAACAAATGGATATTGAGCGCGAACTTCGCAAAGCAATAAACAACCAAGAATTAGAAATATACCTACAACCTAAAATAGGTTTAGACTGCAATCAGATTTTGGGAGCTGAAGTGTTGATGCGCTGGTTTACGGCTAGCGGAGAGTCTATACCGCCCGATTTATTTATTCCTATTGCTGAATCAACTGGGCTAATAAAAAAAATAGGTGAGTTTGCTATTAGCTCGGCTATATCGCTATTAGAGCAATGGCAACTAGAGGGCATCGCGCCTTTAAAGCTTGCAGTTAACCTATCAATTATTGAATTTCAGGACGAACATTTTATTGATTACATTATTGAAAGTATTTCAAACTCATCAATTAGTGGCGATCAATTAATTATTGAGTTAACTGAATCTATTTTTATGGAAAATAAAGAGAAGATGAGTAAAACCATGCATAAGCTCAAACACTATGGTGTTGCGTTTGCATTGGATGACTTTGGTAAAGGTTACTCGTCGTTTAGTTATTTACAGTTATTGCCTATCGATTACTTAAAAATCGACAAATCGTTCTTACAAAATGTCATTACTGATGAACAAAGCGCTGCCATTGCCAAGTGTATTATCGATATTGGTCATAACTTAGATTTAGCTATTATTGCAGAGGGAATAGAGGATCAAGAAACGCTTGATTACGTATCAAAGACTCACTGCGAAATGGCGCAAGGATTTTTTATGTACCGTCCTATGCCCTCTGATTCATTTACAAAGCTAATACGAAAAAACAGCCACGCAAAGTGATATGACTATTTAGAATATCATCTTGAGTGCCGCTCGAGCCTATTAGTAAAAGCCCCATTACAGAGTAATTAATTCGTCCATGAAGCTACATCCATCGTTCATCCATGAACTCACTTCGAATAACTGCGAAACTTCGTTTCGGTTTACTCTCACCCAGCGGCCGGACTTTAACTTATACCTGCGCACTTGAGTGCCGCTCGAGTCCGTCATCACAAATTTTAGACATAAAAAAACCTCTGCTAAATCTAGCAGAGGTTATAAAAAGTGGTACCAGCGGCCGGACTTTAACTTATACCTGCGCACATGAGTGCCGCTCGAGTCCGTCATCACAAATTTTAGACATAAAAAAACTCCTGCTAAATCTAGCAGAGGTTATAAAAAGTGGTACCAGCGGCCGGACCTTAACTTATAGCAGCGCACTTGAGTGCCGCTCGAGTCCGTCATCACAAATTTTAGACATAAAAAAACCTCTGCTAAATCTAGCAGAGGTTATAAAAAGTGGTACCAGCGGCCGGACTCGAACCGGCACTCCTTTCGGAAGGGGATTTTGAATCCCCCATGTCTACCAATTTCATCACGCTGGCATCATTTTTCTTTAACCTTCTAAACACGAGAAGATAAAGAAAAACCACTTTAGAGCTTAGGATTATTTATGTGCCTTCGTCTCTATGCCAAGCATTATACAAACAATAGGGTTAGCAGCAAGCCTTTTATTACATAAGCATGATCAACCGCTTAACATTTAGGCAACTCTTAACATTTAAAAAAATTAAAGCGTCATGTAAATAAAGCACTTTAAAAATACAGATATTATTTAAACCAATAGTTAAATGATACCAACATACTATAGCGCTTAGTATTTTTGCGCTTTTTTGCTAAACTAGCCACACATTAACAGTGAGAGTATTTTTATGTCGGGTGAGTTTCCACGTGCTGGTTTTTGGCGCCGTTTTGCGTCGCTAATATACGACTCTTTAGTCGTCATTTCATTATCTATGCTAACCGCTATTTTGTACTTTGCTGCAATTCAAGTTTTAATTTCTACGGGCCTTATTGAACAAACCGAAGGTCAAGACCCTGCTGCATTTATAGAAAATTCACCTTTACTAGATGGCATTCGCAGTGCGTTGTTTGTGGGCGTAAATGTTATATTTTTTAGTTACTTTTGGACCAAAAGTGGTCAAACAATTGGTATGCGAGCGTGGCGATTAAGAGTACAAACTAACGATGGCAATTTAATTAGTTGGTCGCAATCAGTTATTCGCTGCATGGGCGCGTTACTTGGTTTAGGTAACTTAGTTGTGTTAGTTGATTTTAAAAACAAAAAAGCGTTACAAGATTACTTATCTAAAACAGAGGTTGTTGCTCTTTCAAAAGAAGAGAACAAACGTATATACCGCGAGCTCGATTAATATATACACAGTAATAAAACCTCTAAAAACAAAAAAGGGTGACTTACTAGTCACCCTTTTTTATTTTTAGATATAATCGCTTATACCCGTTTATTCATTAAGTAGGTCGCAAAGCCTATAAAAATAACACTAGGCAGCACGGCGCCAATTATGGCAGGTATTTGGTAAACCATTACCACGGGACCAAATATCTCGTTTGTTAAATGAAATACAATGCCTGTTACAACACCCATAATTATTCGTGCGCCCATAGTTACAGTACGTAATGGGCCAAATATAAAAGAAAGCGCAACCAATAACATAACCGCAACCGACACGGGTTGCATAAACTTTCGCCAAAGAGCAAGATCATAAGTACTGGTATCTTGCTCATTTTGCTCTAAGTAGCTTAAGTACGACCATAGCCCTGTAAATGACAGCGATTCTGGCTTTACAGATACAACACCTAACTTTTCAGCGGTTAGTTGCGATGGGTAAAACTCTTCTGGGTGTAGTTCAGTTGTAATTAACTCATCCGTAATAATGACTTTGTTTACATCACGTAAAAGCCACCCATCTTTTCGGCTAATTGCCTCTTTAGCTTTAGTAATTTGAGTAAGTTCAAGTGAGCTATCAAAATAGTACATGTGCAAACCGTTAAGCTTACCGCTTTCATCCACATCTTCTATATTTATGAAGTTATTTCCATCTTTCGCCCAAACCCCTTTTTGTGCGCTAAACACATCTCCGCCATGTATAGCTTGGTTTCGCATTTCTTTTGCACGTAACTGTGCCTCTGGTGCTCCCCATTCGCCAAGCGCCATCATACAAATGGCCATAAACATGGCGGTTTTCATCACCGAACCAATAATTTGCAACCGTGACATACCCGCAGCTTGCATAACCACTAATTCACTATTTGAAGCAAGCGCACCAAGCCCTGTTAAGCCCCCAATGAGCGCAGCCATAGGGAAAAACACCACTAAATCACCAGGAATACTGTACAGCGTATACAGCATGGCGGTAATCAAATCGTAACTACCACGCCCGACCGATTTTAACTGTTCAATAAATTTAATTAAGGTACTGATGCCAACTAAAACCAACAAAGCAAAGCCTGTTGTTTGTAAAATGCTGCGGCCTAAATACCAGTCGAGTGTTTTCATCATGAGCTTAACTCCCGCTTAGTGACAACAGCTTTAAGCAAAGCGCCTATTGGGCGGCCTTTAATAATTAATAAGCCACCAATAAATAAGGCACTCAAGTGAATCCACCAAAGCCCGATTGACGGTGGTATTTTGCCATCTTCTATCGCGAACTTTGCGGCATTTAATAAAATAAAATACCCAAGATACAAACTTATAGCGGGTACCAATTTAGCAAATTTACCTTGACGAGGATTAACCACACTTAACGGCACTGCTAGTAAAGTAAGCAGTGGAATAGAAAGAGGAATAGCAATACGCCACTGCCATTGAGCAATAGACTCAGGCGTATTAATAGCAAGCAACTGATTAGTCGGCACAGCTTCTAACTTACGGCGTTGGTGTTCTATTTCTTGTTCACGAATTTGCACACTGTAGCCATCAAACTCGGTCAGGTTTAATGCTGGTGTTGTTGCGTCGGTTTCGTATCGTTTCCCATCGGTTAACACTAACTGTTGCTCACCGTTTTGCGCTTCAATTACTACGCCTTGCTCTGCGTATACTAGTCGAGCTAATTCATCGTTATCACTATTTGGTAGCTGTGCAACAAACACTTTGTTTAGCTCTTTGCCACCATTTTCAATATTATGAATAAACACCACGGCTTTTTCGTTACCTGTTTCTTGGAAACGACCGGCTCTTAATGCTGACAGCCCAGCGTCAGCTTTAGCTTGTTCTTTTAATTGATACTCTTGCTCACTGGCCCACGGTGCTAGGTACATAGTTAATGCGCCAGCCAAAAGCGCTAAACCTGCGCTTGATATTAAAGTTACACGCACTACATACCATTCGCTCACACCACATGCTTTTAATACCGTCATTTCGCTGTCGGCGTAAATACGGCTATACGCTAAAATAATGCCTAAAAATATACTCAATGGAAGAATTAACGAGGCAAGTTGTGGTAACTTTAACGCAATCATCGACAGCACTAATTGAGCAGGAATGCTTCCCTCTGATGCGTCACCTAAAATAACCACCAGCTTTTGTGATAAAAAAATGGTCATTAAAGTTAAAAATACGGCGACCTGCGATTTTAAAACCTCAGCGGTCAAATAACGAAAAATAAGCAATGCTCGCCCCTGTTAAACTTAGTATTTCACTACAATAGTGAGTGTCGAATAGTTAAATAGCTATTTTGCACAGTTTATACCGACAAATAGGCTATTATTATAAGCCATCAAAATTAATTATCCTACCTAAGTGCAAGATATAATGTTGCATTAGTAGCCCTTAAGCATATAAAGTTCAATTACACAGTAAGAGTCGGTAAAAATCAGCTAAAATGAGTATTATCTCTACATAAGCTTAGCTACTAAGACTAGAAAATATTATTTTTGGCCTTATTTATTAGTTTAAATGACTCACAACCAGGAGCAACAATGGAATTTAGCGTAAAAAGTGGTAGCCCAGAAAAACAACGCAGCGCATGTATTGTCGTTGGCGTGTACGAACCACGCAGGTTATCCCCCATTGGTGAACAACTCGATAAAATCAGTGATGGTTATATTTCAAATTTACTTCGCCGTGGCGACCTAGAGGGTAAACCTGGCCAAGTTTTATTATTGCACCATGTCCCTAACGTGTTAAGCGAGCGTATTTTGCTTGTAGGTTGCGGTAAAGAGCGCGAGCTTGATGACAAGCAATACAAACAAATTATCTCTAAGACAATAAATACCCTAAACGATACAGGCTCTATGGAAGCGGTATGCTTTTTAACAGAGCAACACGTAAAAGGCCGAGATACTTATTGGAAAGTACGCCAAGCCGTAGAAACAACGCAAGATTGCTTATACACGTTTAATCAACTTAAAAGTAAAAAAGTAGACCCGCGTCGCCCACTTCGAAAAATTGTATTTAACGTACCCACGCGCCGCGAACTCACTATTGGTGAAAGTGCGATTGAGCACGGTTTAGCTATCGCTGCTGGCAGCAAGTTGTGTAAAGACGTTGCGAACATGCCACCCAACATTTGTAACCCTGCGTATTTAGGCGAACAAGCGCAAGAGCTAGCTACCAATTTTGATAACATCACCGTTGATATTATTGGCGAAGAAAAAATGGCTGAGCTTGGTATGAACTCGTACTTAGCGGTTGGCCGTGGTAGTGATAACGAATCTGTTATGTCGGTTATTAACTACAAAGGTGCAAGCGACGAGCAAGCGCCAATTGTGTTAGTTGGTAAAGGTTTAACCTTTGACTCCGGCGGTATTTCAATTAAACCTGGCGAAGCCATGGATGAAATGAAATACGATATGGGCGGTGCTGCAGGTGTTATAGGTGCAATGCGCGCTTTGGCACAAATGCAATTACCTATAAACGTAATAGGTATTTTAGCTGGTTGTGAAAACATGCCTAGTTCAAATGCTTACCGACCAGGTGATATTTTAACAACGATGTCGGGGCAAACGGTTGAAGTACTTAATACCGATGCTGAAGGTCGTTTAGTATTATGTGATGCGTTAACCTACGTAGAGCGTTTTGACCCAGATACCGTCATAGATGTAGCCACCCTTACAGGTGCATGTATTGTTGCATTAGGTGCTCATGCAACAGGCTTGCTTGCAAACCATAACCCCCTTGCCCACGACTTATTGAAAGCGTCTGAGCAAAGTGGCGACCGTGCATGGCAGCTACCACTGTGGGACGATTACCAAGACCAACTAGAAAGCCCATTTGCTGATTTTACTAACTTAGGTGGGCGCGCGGCAGGCACAATTACCGCAGCGTGTTTTTTATCTAAGTTCACCAAAAAATATAATTGGGCGCATTTAGATGTAGCGGGTACTGCATGGCGAAGTGGTGCAAATAAAGGCGCAACAGGACGCCCTGTTCCTATGCTAACTCAGTATTTATTGAACAGAGCGGGTGTAAGCGAAGCAGCACACGATTAATTACCTGTTTAGTTCAAAATAAGGCGCCACTAGGCGCCTTATTTATTTGTGTATTAATTGAAGCAAACCCCGTTATATGGCAAAATCTGCCTCTTAATTTATGTGTATTAATCTAGTACACATTCAATGCCATGGGAAAGCCCGATACAATGAACATGAACGCTAAATTTTTCGTTCTAAAGCAACAAGATGAGTCTAAAGCCCAGGCTGATGATCATTTTGCTTTGGCTGCACAAATAGCGGCCGATCAGTATCGTAATGGGCAACGTGTATTTATTTGTGTAAACGATAACGATACAGCCTGTGCCATTGATGAAATTATTTGGGCATTCGACCCAGACAGTTTTGTACCACACAATTTACAAGGTGAAGGCCCTAAAGGCGGAGCCCCTGTTGAAATTGGTATTACGCCACCTGTTGGCAACCGAAAAGTTTTAATAAACTTGGCCACTCAGCTACCTGATTATATTCGCCGATTTAACCAAGTTTTTGATTTTGTCCCCGTAGAACCTGTTGCTAAACAAGCAGCCCGCGAGCGTTTTAAAAAGCTACGCCAACTCGGTGCCAATCTCACCACGCAAGATATTAATAGCTAGCCACTCAGGCAAACTAACCAACTAATTTAAGTACTTATTTAAGGTTCTGTGTAATGGATAAAACCTACAATCCGCAAGATATTGAACAGTCTCTATATCAAGACTGGGAACAAAAAGGCTACTTTAAGCCATCTGGCCAAGGCGTACCGTATTCTATTATGATCCCGCCGCCAAATGTCACGGGTAGCTTACACATGGGCCACGCTTTCCAAGATACAATAATGGATACCCTTACGCGTTTTAAACGTATGCAAGGTAACAACACATTATGGCAAGTAGGTACTGACCACGCAGGTATCGCAACGCAAATGTTGGTTGAGCGTAAACTGCATGCTGAAGAAGGTAAAACACGCCACGATTTAGGCCGCGAAGATTTTATTAATAAAATCTGGGAATGGAAAAACGAATCGGGCGGCACAATCACTAAACAGCTTCGTCGTCTTGGCGCATCAGTTGATTGGGACCGTGAACGTTTTACGATGGACGATGGTTTATCTGAAGCGGTTAAAGAGGTATTTGTTCGCCTTCATAAAGAAAACCTAATTTACCGTGGTAAACGCCTAGTAAACTGGGATCCAAAATTACACACTGCTATTTCTGATCTTGAAGTTGAAAACAAAGACAAACAAGGCCACATGTGGAACTTACGTTACCCACTAGCCGATGGCGTTAAAACACAAGACGGTAAAGACTACATTGTAGTCGCAACTACGCGCCCAGAAACTATGCTAGGCGACTCAGGTGTTGCAGTAAACCCAGATGACGAGCGCTACACAGATTTAATTGGTAAAGACATTTTATTACCTATCGTTAATCGCCGTATTACCATTGTTGCTGATGAACACGCCGATAAAGATAAAGGCACAGGTTGTGTAAAAATAACCCCAGCTCACGACTTTAACGATAACGAAGTTGGTAAGCGTCACAAAATGCCAATGATCAATATTTTCGATAAAGACGCCGCTATTTTAACGCAAGGTGAAACTTACACCTTTGACGGCAAAGAGCTTGAGCTTGATGCGCCAATTCCAGCGCGTTTTCATGGGCTTGATCGTTTTGCAGCGCGTAAAGCGATTGTGGCTGAATTTGAAGAACTTGGCCTACTTGAAAAAATTGAAGATCACGGCCTAACTGTTCCTTACGGCGACCGCTCTGGTGTGGTCATTGAGCCACTACTTACCGACCAATGGTATGTACGTGTTGCGCCACTTGCAGAACCTGCTAAAGATGCAGTTAAAAACGGCGACATTCAATTTGTGCCTAAGCAATACGAAAATATGTACTTTTCATGGATGAACGACGTACAAGATTGGTGTATATCACGTCAGCTTTGGTGGGGTCACCGTATTCCAGCTTGGTACGACAGCGAAGGCAACGTATACGTTGGTCGCGACGAAGCGGAAGTTCGCCGCGATAACAACATTGCAGATAGCGTAGCACTTAGCCAAGACGAAGATGTACTTGATACCTGGTTCTCGTCAGCACTTTGGACGTTCTCAACGCAAGGTTGGCCAGAAAACACCGATGATTTAAAAACCTTCCACCCGTCTGACGTGTTAGTAACGGGTTTTGACATTATCTTTTTCTGGGTTGCGCGCATGATCATGATGACGCTGCACTTTATAAAAGATGAAAATGGTAAACCACAAGTGCCGTTTAAAACAGTGTATGTTACTGGCCTAATACGTGACGACAACGGCGATAAAATGTCTAAGTCAAAAGGTAACGTACTTGACCCGCTAGACATGATTGACGGCATTGAGCTTGAAGACCTAGTACAAAAGCGTACTGGTAACATGATGCAGCCTAAACTTGCCGCTAAAATTGAAAAAGACACGCGCAAAGTATTTGCAAATGGTATTGAAGCACACGGTACCGATGCGCTTCGCTTTACCCTTGCAGCAATGGCATCTACCGGTCGTGATATTAACTGGGATATGAACCGCCTTGAAGGTTACCGTAACTTCTGTAATAAACTATGGAACGCGAGCCGTTACGTATTAATGAACACGGAAGAGCAAGACTGTGGTTTTGCAAACGATGCACAAAAAGAGTATTCGTTAGCCGATCGTTGGATTTTAGGCCAATATGAAGCCACCGTTAAAACCTACACTGAGCACCTTGATAACTACCGCTTCGATTTAGCAGCAAACACGCTTTACGAATTCACATGGAACCAGTTCTGTGACTGGTACTTAGAGCTAACTAAGCCTGTATTATTTAAAGGCAGTGAAGCACAGCAGCGCGGTACACGTAATACACTCATTACGGTACTAGAAAGCCTACTGCGCTTAATGCACCCAATGATGCCATACATCACAGAAACTATTTGGCAACGTGTTGCACCACTTGCAGGCCTTGAAACAGCGGGCACTAGCATTATGGTACAAGGCTTCCCTGTTTATAATGAAGCAAGCGTTGATGCCAAAGCGATGGAAGACTTAGAGTGGGTTAAACAATTCATTTTAGCTATTCGTAACATTCGTGGTGAAATGGATATTAGCCCAAGCAAGCCACTGAGCGTATTACTTGCCAATGCATCGAGCGAAGATGTGCGCCGTATTGAAGAAAATAAATCGTTCTTGGCATCATTGGCTAAGCTTGAAGAGTTTACAATGCTTGAAAACAAAGACGACGCACCAGCGTGTGCAACCTCTTATGTTGGCAACCTTGAAATTATGATCCCAATGGCGGGCTTAATTGATGTTGAAGCAGAGCTTGCACGTATCAACAAGCAACTCGAAAAAGCAGAAAAAGGCCTAGCGCAAGTGCAAAACAAACTCGCTAACGAAAAGTTTGTAAACAATGCACCAGAAGCCGTTCTTGCAAAAGAAAACGCTAAGTTAGCTGAATTCACCGATGCTAAAACTAAGCTGCTTGAGCAAAAAACGAAGATTGAAAGCTTATAATTTTAGTCACCTGCCTGCTAAAGCAATTTAGCAGGCATTAAAAAGCCGCTCACTTTAATAAAAGTGAGCGGCTTTTTTTGTGCCTAATGATTAAGCTAAAAGCACTTTTACATTAAAACGTGTAGTTGTACTGCGCGCCAATAAGCGTAGCATGACCTTTAGATTCAAAAGACCACTGCGAGCCTAAGTTATCTTTTTCAGTGTAGTTTTGTGTTTTACCACGAATAATACTCACGCCTAAATCAACGTTTGAGTTTTTATCGATGATGTAGTTACCACCAAAAGAGAACCAAAAGCGGTCTGTGTCTGGAATCGAGATTGATAAATGCTGTTGTGATACAGGCGACTCGTCAAACGCAATACCTGCACGTAACAATAGGTTTTCGTTGTACTGGTAGTCAGTACCTACTGAGTAACGAAGTGCATCAGAGAAATCTTCTGTTTTTTCAAATGCGCTAAACTTATCACCCGTTGGTGCTGTTACTTGTGCTTCTAATGAATCAAAGCTGCTCCAGCCAGTCCACAATACACTGTAATGTAAGCCTAATTTTTCGTCTAACTGATGTGAACCAGAAAACTCAGCAATAGCAGGTAGCGTTATTTCAACCGAACCTGGAAGTTCAAGCTGTCCGTCTAATCCACCAGGAATAAATGCAGAAGGAAGCTCGTTTGAGTATTCACCTTCAAACGTGATGTCAGTTTCTGTACGGTAGTTAAAACCAAAACGACTGTTTTCGTCTAATTGGTACATTAAACCAACATTTAAGCCGTAACCAATATCATCACCTTCAAGGTTTACTGCATCCGTTGAAGCAGGGATTGGTAAAGCTGAAGCACCAAACTTGCGAATAATTTTAGCTTCTGCATAAATTGCATTTAAGCCAATACCAAAGCTGAACTGCTCGCTTACTTTATAGGCAACGCTTGCGTTCATATTTACGGTTACAATTTCTGTTTCGCCCGCAATTTGACCTGCCGCGTAGTCGTCATCAAATTTTGTTGCTAAACCAAAGTTAGCAAATGCGCCAAAACCAACTGATACTCTGTCGTTTACTGGCATAGTGAAATAAGTTGCTGGAATAACGGCGCTAGGCGCAATGCTGTCGTCATCTAATGCATTCGGGTCGATGCCATTGTTTGTACCAGTGCCCTCAAGGCTAACATCTGGAACAACGGCTATAGCAGCAACACTTAGTTGCTTATCTTTAAATAAAGTCATTAAAGCAGGGTTACGTGCAACAACAGACGCGTCGTCTGCGATAGATGCTTCACCAGCATAAGCACGGCCTAAACCTGATGCGTTTTGCTCAGCTAATTGAAACGCAGCTGCAAAAGAGTCAGCTGAAACAAATGCAAGCGAGGCTGCGATAAGCGTTTTAGAAAATTTCATTGTTGTGTCCTTAACCAAACTCACTGTTTGGGTAGCTATGTGTGTTGTTACTTATATTCAAAACCCGGCTACACTACATTAATTTTTAGAAAAAAACTTCATGATCACACCAAAAACACCTAAAAAACACGTTTTTTAACTACATTTTAACAACTATTTAAAACTCATCGGACAAGAAATGTGTTATTAGAGCAATTACTCTAAATGTAATTAATTATCATTTAGATTGACATAAATTACGCCGCATTTTAAACTCTTTTTAAAATAACCAACGGGTTAAAACTGTGCTGATTGTTCTAATTATGGTGGGTCTCATTTTTTGTGGAGCCAGTGTATTTTTCTTTTACAAGGCAAATTACTGCGCATGCACACAGGCCGGACAATGCGACAACCCTGTTAATCGTTACTGGCTAGGCGCTATGTTAAATGCTGTTGTATCGCTCATATTTTGCTGCACAGCTTTACATGTAGAGCTTGGCACTTTGTTGTGGTTGGTACTAATGGGAAGTTGTTTTTTAGGCGCGTTTATATCAGCTCAGGCAAACCAAAAGCGACAATGTATTAAGGCTAAACGAGAAGATGATCTTTTAACAAACGAGATAAGTTAATTTGATAATCCATGGGCTTTACACTCGCTAAAATTTTAAGCTCTTGGTTGTCGGTACTCAAATCTATATCTTTAGGCGTTACGTGATGATTATGCTTTGCATTATAAAATAATTTAACTTTTGGCTTAATAGGGTTTTGGGTATTTCCCTCTAACACGATTGCTAAACGCTCGTTAGTTAATTTAACAATACTTCCCACAGGGTGGACACCTAAACACTTTATAAAGCGCTGCACTAACTCAGCATCAAATAACTTGTTGCTAGCCAATAAGTAACGTAATGCATTAATAGGCTCATCGCCTTCTTTGTATAGCTTATCAGCGGTCATCGCATCATATACATCAACAATAGCCATAATACGGGCAGCACGACTGAGCTTTTGATCACTTACACCTCTGGGGTAACCTGAGCCATCTAATCGCTCATGATGATTTACTATCATGTCTAACATGAGTGGCGTTACACCCTCTTCCTCTTTTGCTAATATCAGCCCTTGAGATACATGCTTTTTTACCGCGCTCATTTCAAATTCGGTCAGCTTAGAGGGTTTTGATAGTATACCTTGTGGTATTTTAGCTTGGCCTAAATCATGGAGTAATGCGCCCATTGCCAATTGTTGAACAACCCCTTGCTTGTAACCTAAGTACTTAGCAAACACGGCGGTAAAAATGGCACAATTGATCATATGTCGCCAGTTATAATTGTGCTTGTCTTTTACGCGCGTAAGTATGGTCATAGCGTTGGTATTTCGAAAAACGGAGCTAACTATCTCACCGGCTATTTCATCAAGTACTTTTACATTAACGGCCATGCCTGCGGTTATATCTCCATATAGCGACTTTAATTTTTTACTATGGCGCTCGTAACCTTCACTGGCTGCAGCAAACTCTTGCTCAAGCGTTATACTTGCAGGTGTATTTACGAGTTTTGATTTATCCTTGGCAGGCTTTGCCTTTGTTTGATCACTTAGTCTTGTAGACGCTAAATTTTTATTTTTTACAGGGGACTTGGAAGTTGGCTTGTACTTAGCGGGGATGGCTACATCGCCTTTAGTAAAATCAATTAATAGCTCAAGCACGCCTTCTGTCGCTAAACGTTTTATAATCGATTTTTCACGAACCAAACCACTGGTTTTAATTTTTATTCCATTAACACCTTCATGTTGCTTAGTTACGCTATCGACATACATGCCGGGAACAAGTTCAGTGATAGGTAGAGTAATAAGCATAAAGGTATTTAAAATAGGTAATTAAACACCATTGATAGCATTTTACACCTGTACAAGTCTAACATTTGTTTCATTTACGTTAATAAATGACTATAAAGGATTGCTTATCACTCACTTAAAAAAGTACATTTAAATAAATTTACCACGCTATTAATTAGGTGGCTTTAATCTAGTTGCTCGAAGCTAATTATTTTAATAGTTCCTCTATTGGCTGTGGTTTATGTACAGCATAACCCTGCGCGTAATCTACGCCCATTTCTAATAGAGTTTGCTTAATTCGTGAAGTTTCGACAAACTCAGCAATAGTTTTCATACCCATAACGTGGCCAATCTCATTTATTGATTTCACCATTGCATGATCAATCGGATCAACCTCAATATCTTTTACAAAAATCCCATCTATTTTAAGATAATCAACTTTGAGGTTCTTCAAATATCCAAATGATGATAAACCACTTCCAAAGTCATCAAGTGCAAAACAGCACCCTAGCACCTTTAGTTGGGAAATAAACTTACTGGCAAGTTCTAGGTTTGAAATGGCGGCTGTTTCGGTTATTTCAAAACAGATCTTTTCACTATGCTCACCCAAAAGGGTAAGTTGCTCTGTAACAAATATTAAAAAGTCCTCATTAGTAAGTGACTGTCCTGAAAGGTTAATAGACAAGAAGTTAACCCCTTTGAGAAAGTTAGGGTTATTTAGAATCATCTTAAATGCGTTTTCAATCATCCAACTATCTACTTTAACAATCAGTTGATAGCGCTCTGCAGGAGGTAAGAAAGCACCCGGAGGAATTATACCTCCCTGATCATCGACCATGCGCAATAGCAATTCATAATGTTTATTTTTATCGCAAGCGAGTGGCTCAATTAATTGTGCGTATATTTTAAAGCGGTTTTCATCTATTGCATCTTGAACTCTATTTACCCACTGCATCTCGCCTTGGCGCACTGCGAGCTCTTCGTCATCATCATAATGAACATGGATTCTATTTCGTCCCTTCTCCTTTGCTATATAACAAGCAACATCAGCTAACTTTAGCACCTCTGTAAAATCCACATATTTATCGGTAATTTGGATCAACCCCATGCTTACACCTATACGAAAGCTGCGACCTTCCCAAACAAATCTATAATCCTCAATTTCTTTTTGAATTAGGCTAGTTACACGATGGGCGTTATCAAATGAGCAGTTTTCCATCAATACAGCAAACTCATCCCCCCCGAGGCGTGCTACCACATCTGTTTTTCTTACTACTTTTTGCAATAAAGAACCGAGCTGACGAAGTAATTCATCGCCAGCTAAATGACCACAGGTGTCATTCACTACTTTAAATTGATCAAGGTCCATATAACATAAAGCATGATCAACTCGTTTTTCAGCAGCTACTGACAATAAAAGCTCAACGCGACGCTTAAACTCTCTTCTATTTGCTAAACCAGTGAGTGAATCATGAGATGATTGGTAGCTGAGTTTTTCTTCTGATTTTTTTCTTGCTGTAATATCTACATGAGTGCCCACTAAACGAGTAATTTCACCTTCCTCACTTTCAACAACAAAAGCACGAGACAAAATATTTACATAGCTACCATTTTTATGGCGCATTCTAAACTCAGCTTCATAGTGCTTAGTTTTAGATTCCATAAACGAATGGATTTTAGCAACTGCTGGAGCTAGATCGTCAGGGTGAACAAGCCTTTCCCATGTAGCAAAACTATTTGTAAGCTCGTCTTCTTTATACCCCAACATCGATTTCCATCGCGGTGAGTAATACATTTTTTCGTTAGCAATATCCCAATCCCAAAGTCCATCATTAGCGCCCTTCATGGCTAAACTTAACCGCTCTGTGTTTACTGAGGCTTTTTGTTTTTCGAGTATGAGATCGTTTTTTTGCTGTTCTAAAGAAAGGGTTAATTCAGTAATGATATTAGATAGCTCACCTATTTGGCCATTTTCATACTCAAGTTCAGTAATATCATAAAAAATATTTAATGTAATACTGGCATCCCCATTTTTTAAAGGAACGGCACTGCCAAGTACAATACGTTTACACCCGTCTTTGCACTGTATAGTTAGCTGCATTGGCACAAAGCGAGTATTCATTTTTTTTGCATCGTTTAATTTTTTGTGCCACAAGTTCATCACACAGTCGCGATAATGGCTATTAGGAAGTACTATGCCCCACCATTCATCTAATGTGGGTATATCGCTTGCTCTATAACCAAACATATTAACGAACGTATCATTAGCATGGACAATAGTGTTATGAGCGTCATTTAAGACAAATGGGACAGGGGAAGAGTTAAATATATGTATAAATAAATCATTACAACAGGCGTTTTTTTCTAGCTCAGATATTTTGGCATCTGCCTTTGCCAGATCAAATTTAAGCTGCTCAATACTATCCATTCACTGTGTTTCCCGAAAGTACGAATGTATTAATACACCTTTGTTCTATTGATGTATTTGAGTAACACAAACACAACGCACCAATGGCATAATTAGATATCTATCATAATCAAAACAATAGGCAGTAAAGTCTATTTAAGCAAGGTGGTTAATAATTAGAAAGGGAGTAAAACACAGGTAAGTTTTTGGCCTAGTTAAATCAAATGGCGCTCTCGGTAGGGATCGAACCTACAACTCAGCCTCCGGAGGGCCACGTGATATCCATTTCACCACGAGAGCACATTTGCTGCCGCCACATCAACTCGCGATATCAATGTGTTAGCATGCGCTAATGATAAAGCCATCTTTACACAAATGCTAGCGACATTAGTTTATATGATTACTAATTAGGCACTTTTGAATAAAACATGTGACTATTTTATAAAAACGCGTTATTTATTAATATTCGATAAAAATAGTTACGCTTTAGCAACATTTTAACTATCATTGTCACAGTAATGAAAATATTTAAAAGAGGAATTAATAATGAGTTTGATGTCTACGGAGCAAGTTGCAGAATTTTTAGGTGTAAAAGAAGAGCGCGTAAAACGTCTTGCACGTGAAAGTTTATTAATCGCTAAGTCAGAAGATGAAAACGGCGAACCGCAGTTTGATGCAGATGAAGTAGCAAAATATAAAGAGTTAGCAGCGCGTTTTGGTGGCCTTTAAAAGCCACATGCTGCAATAAGTTTTAGCAGCTGCGCGCGTAATTTTTTTGCTGGAGCTCTTATGTCGCGCTGCTCATACCAACCAATACTTAAAACCAAAAATAACAGCTTATAACAATTAAGCTTATCGGTTGATGTTACAAACCCTACCTGTTTATCTTTATATTTAGCGTAACTATTTAATAACGCATCATCATTATTTTTATTTAGCTCAAAGCTAACACTTAGCGCCGCTAAATCAAAATACACGTCGTTAGTTTTAGCGTACTCAAAATCAATTAAGTAGCTGCCTGACTCATTCACTATTAAATTATCTTTAATTAAATCGTTGTGGCAAAAACCAAGATCGATAGGCATGGCCGTAATAAAGTTAACCGCTGCACTAATTTGCTGCTGATGCTCCAAATACACTAGTGAACATTTATAACAGCTTAGCTCTTGGGCTACGTTCATTGGCTCAGTGCTAACTGAGTAAGCATGGACAGTGGCAAGTTTTTTAATCACGTCGTCGATTGATAGACTATTTGCGGTACTACCGTCAAAGTAATTAAACACAGCCAGTTGATTTTGTTTATCAAGCCATACGGGGGAAGGACATATATTTGACGCACTCAGGCGACGCTGTGCCTCTAAGGCATATTCTGGCCAATGGTCTTTGTAACGCTTTAATAAATACTTCCCTTGAGTCGTATTTATTAACACATTTTCGTTACTTAAACCTTGTGATAAAGGCACGCATGAAATAACGCTACTTGGTGCTATAAACGCACGGCATTTGTTTATAAGTGCATTGTAATCACTCATAAATTAAAGCTGTGCGAGTGGCTTAGCTTGGCTTTGCTCGTATTCTTCATACCAGGTTTTAAATCCCCACCCTGCCATAATGGTGTAAAACACAAAAAGCGCTAATGTTGGGTAGTAGCCTTTTTCGTAATATAAATACATAGACGCTGCGTCTATGACTATCCAATACAACCAGTTTTCAAGGATTTTTTTGGCAACTAAGTAAGTCGTCACAACGGCAAAACAGGTTGTAAAGCTATCGAGGTAGGCAAAATCAGCATGCGTATAGTTAGTCATAAAATACCCAATGCCTGTTGCCGCAATAGAGGTAAGTATGATTAAAAGCGCATGACGTTCCATAGACCAAGAACTAATACTCAGGTTGTTATTATTAGCTTTGCCTTTTCGCCACACAACCCAGCCAAATACAGCCATATACATGTAATAAAAGTTGAGTAATGACTCCATTAGCAATGCGCCATTCCAATACATAATAGTATAAATTAGCGTACTAAAAAACGCAGCAGGCCAGCACCACAGGCTTTCTTTTATCGCCAACAATAAATAAGCAATTGATAACACAACCGCAATATATTCCCAGTGCGACATGGCAGTAAAACCGCTTAACGTTTTTGTTATAAATTCCATAGTGTGCTGTTACCGTTAAATTGTGGCGAAAAAACTACTGAGGCGATAAATCGCCAGACAAAAACTTACACACAAAAATAGCTTTGCCAAACTCTTCGTATGAACGTTTAATTTCGGTATTGAGTACTTGCATCACTAAATCATAATCGCCAAAAATTTGTGTCGATAGTGTATTAGTAATCACTTTTAAACCATCGTATTCGTTTAATCGATCAATAAAGCCTTTGATAAAAGGAATGTAATCTTGGTGAAGTGGGTACTTACTAATCTCTACTGATAATTTCATTATTAACCCTATGGTTTGAGTGCCTAGTTATATCGTGTCATTCAATGCTAGAGCCGCTACTAAATACAGTGTAAAATCGCTTTAATACTCAATTACAATGAGCGTAATATGGCACGCAGAATAACCTATAAATTTAAAAACCAACCGCGCGAAATAAATTTTGCTAAAGATAAATACCACGACATGTATCAAGCAATTGCTGCTGCCGAAGGCATTGATTTAACGAATTACTTAAGCATGGTACAGCAAATAGAAATGACCTCTAAAGGGTCAGCTTCTGTTCGTAACTTTCGTGATCAAGAATTTGCCCGCATGGGCTTTAGTGATATTTACTTTATTAAAGAGTAATTATCACTATCTAATTATGGCTGATACTCATAACTTACGCGCGGTGTAATATTACACAAAAGTTCGTAAGGAATGGTATCGGCACACTGTGCTATTTCTTCTACTGGTAGCTCTGGGCCCCACATTGTGACTCTGTCACCTACTTTTATGTCGTGCTCGTTTTGGCCTATGTCTACGCTAATCATATCCATTGCCACACTACCTACAATACCATAGCGCTGCTTGCCAATAACCACTGGTGTACCCTCTTTTGCATGTCGCGGGTAACCGTCACCATATCCCATAGCAACCACAGCTAATTGAGTCGCTTTATCGCTTTTCCAACGCCCACCATATCCTACGGCCTCGTTAGCTGGAACATGGCGCACTGCTATAACACGTGTCGTTAATCGCATAACGGGTTTAAGCTGGTGCTGCTCACCCAATGCGTTTGCCATAGGTGATACCCCATATAACATTAAACCAGGGCGTACCCAATCGCCATGAGCATTCGGCCAAGCAATAATGCCCGCCGAGTTAGATAAGCAATGTGCTTGGTTAATATTATTTACTAGGCAGTCAAACTGTGAAATTTGCTGTGCTGTCTTGGTGTTATTTACATCGTCCGCGCATGCAAAGTGGGTCATTAAATTAACGGTGTTATTGGCATTGGGTGTTTTTTGCAGGCGCTTATAAAATTCATCAAACTGCTCTGGGGCAATACCCAGGCGATGCATACCGGTATTTACTTTAAGCCAACACAATAAAGGCGCTTCAAGCTCAGCCTCTTCTAAAGCGGCAAGCTGATACTCATCATGAATAATAGTTTGAAAGTTATTGGCCAATAAAATAGGTAAATCGTCTTTATTAAAAAAGCCTTCAAGTAACACAATCGGTTTTGTTAACCCGCCAGCTCGAAGCGCTAAAGCTTCATCTATACGTGCTACTGCAAATGCGTCTGCATCATTTAAATGTTGTGCAATTTTAACCAAACCATGGCCATAAGCATTGGCTTTTAATACCGCCATAACTTTACTGTTTGGTGCAAAACGCTTTACCTGCGCTAAATTATGCGCAAGTGCCGTTAAATTAATTTCAGCAGTCGCTAAGCGCATTAATACTCGTCATCCATCGCAGGACCTGCGTAGTTATCAAAGCGAGAAAACTGCCCTTGGAACGTCAAGCGCACCTTACCAATTGGACCGTTACGCTGTTTACCTATGATGATTTCGGCGATGCCTTTTTCAGTACTGTCTTCGTTGTAGACTTCATCACGGTATATAAACATGATTAAATCGGCATCCTGCTCTATCGAGCCAGATTCACGTAAATCTGAGTTAATTGGGCGTTTATCAGCACGTTGCTCAAGCGTACGGTTTAGCTGCGAAAGCGCAACAACCGGACATTTTAATTCTTTTGCTAGTGACTTAAGAGAGCGTGAAATCTCTGCAATTTCAAGGGTTCTGTTATCCGACAAGCTCGGCACACGCATAAGCTGAAGGTAATCAACCATGATCATACTGATACCACCATGATCGCGCGCAATACGACGTGCACGTGAACGAACATCGGTAGGTGTTAACCCTGATGCATCATCAACGTACATTTTACCTTTTTCCATCAACAAGCCCATGGTTGATGAAAGACGCGCCCAATCATCATCGTCTAGCTGACCAGTACGTACCTTAGTTTGGTTAATACGACCAAGTGATGCCAGCATCCTCATCATGATTTGCTCAGAGGGCATCTCTAATGAGTAAATAAGCACAGGCTTGTCTTGTGTCATTGCAGCATGCTCTGCAAGGTTCATCGCAAAGGTGGTTTTACCCATTGAAGGACGTGCTGCAACAATAATTAAATCTGAAGGCTGTAAACCTGTGGTCATTTTATCTAAGTCAGCATAGCCGGTACTTACGCCTGTTACACCATCTTGCGGAGATTGGTATAGCTCTTCTATTTTATCAACAGTTTTTTCGAGTATGTTGTGTATGCTTTGCGGACCTTCGGTGCTTTTTGAACGCTGCTCAGCAATTTTAAATACTTTACTCTCGGCAAAATCTAATAAGTCATGGCTTGTACGCCCTTCGGTATTAAAACCGGCCTCGGCTATTTCATTTGCTACACCAATCATTTCACGCACAACCGCACGCTCTCGCACAATATTAGCGTACGCATCGATATTAGCGGCACTCGGTGTATTTTTGGCTATTTCGGCTAAGTAAGCAAAACCACCAATTCCTGCCAGTTTATTATTTTTTTCAAGGCTTTCAGAAATCGTAATTAAATCGATTGGATCACCCAACTCTGCAAGCTCTGTCATTGCTTCAAAAATAAGCTTGTGCGTACGAGTATAAAAATCTTGAGATACAACAAGTTCGGCTACGCGGTCATATGCTTGGTTATCAAGCATTAAGCCACCTAAAACAGATTGTTCAGCTTCTATTGAATGGGGAGGAACTTTAAGGGTATCGACTTGCTTATCTGGTTTGGCCATAACTTCACAGTACTAAAATTGAATGGCTCTATTCTATCGACTTGCCGGGGTTGTGCAAATAGCAAAGCAGGAAATCTTTTCCTGCTTTTTGTAACTCAAAAGTTTACGGTTTACTTTTTAAGCTCAATACGGCCACTTATAGTATCCATTTCAACGTCTGCATTGCCGCCATTAATAACAAACTCAAGCTCACTGGCTGGGCCATATTTGGCTTTTTTTACTTTGTCATTGCTAAGCTCATTAATAATTTTGCCATTGGCATGGGCTTCAATCTCAAATTTAGCCGATACATTAGCAGGGAAGAAAAACTCTGCATCGCCGCTTACGGACTCAAAACGTACATCTGCACTGTCTAGTAGCTCACCAATACGAACTTCAGCTTCACCATTTACAGTGTTTATACGTAGGTTTTTGATGCTAGCCAGCTTAAAGTTTATGTCACCGTTCACATTTTCAAGACGAACATCGCTCGCGCTTGATGACGACTTAATATCACCATTCACAGCGCTAAAGCGCAACTCACCATTAGACTGTTCATCATTTATTTCGCCATTTACCGTTTCAAATTGAATATTACCGCTCAGGCTTTGTGCATTCACATCACCGTTAACGCTGGTTAGCTTAATATTACCCGCTAAATTTTGTGCGGTAATTTCACCATTAACCACATTTACTTCTGCACCATTTTTAAGTGCTTTAGCTATTACCGATACATTAACACCACGAAAGTCTAATGCGCTGCTATGCGGCATAAAAATAGTTAGTTTAGAGCCATCGCCATTACTGCCCCAGCCCATTTTACGTGGCATTTTCACAACAAAATATGTATTGTCGCCTCTTGTTTCGAGCTCAAAACCTTCTGCCTTATCGTCAAGCTCGCCCACTACTTTAAACTCGCTTTTATCCCAACCAGCAATACTTACATCACCACGCTGATTCTCAATAAAAACAGTACCCTCTTTTGGCACCTCTATTTGTTTATCAATTTTTTCCCCTGCAAGTACAGCAAGTGGAAATAAGCTTAATCCTAGTAAAATTGCTTTCATGTTTTTCTCCTAAATACTTTGCCAACGAGGTGCATGCACCTTATTAATCAAATCAAGTTGTTGTTGATAAATCTGCGCTAACATTGTTAGCAATGCCTGGTTTTGGGGTTCGTTTTTAAGTGCTTGCTTAATGGCATACTCTGCCTCCTCAAGCTCTTGTAATTGTGTTTGCCAATTATCGGTTAGGGCGTCTTGATTTTTATACTGCACCAGTAAGCTTTGCTTTTGCTGCGCAAAATAGTCACTTATGGCCACAACCGGTTGTGGTTTAGGGTTGATTACAAACATATTGAGCGCCACTAGTGCAGCAACGATACATGCCGCCATTGCGCTTAACTTTGGCCATAAAGTAACGGCTGATTGCTTAGGCTCATTGGTATTTACAATGGCTCTTTCTATACCTGCCCACAGATCTTTTTGTGGCGTTATCTCTTTATCAAGCGTGTTTAATGATTTATCTAAAAAGTCGTCAAAGTTTGGTTTATTCATTTTCATACCACTCTTGTAATAACTGCCTTGCTCGATGATATTGTGACTTGCTTGATCCAACGGCAATACCCAATTGCTCTGCTATTTCTTCATGTCGATAACCTTCTACTGCAAACAATACAAATACCATCCGTGCACGCTCAGGTAACCTAACAATTAGCTTATCTAAGCCGTTTAAGCCTTTACAGTCTTTAGCCGATTGCTCATCCATACCGCCTTGTTCAATGCTAACGACTTTTTGTACCCAGCTTTTTTGTTTACGTAAGTAGTTAATCGCAATATTACTCGCCACACTGTATAACCAAGTAGAAAACTGCGAACGACCATCAAACATCGCTATTTTGTGCCACACCTGAACAAACACTTCTTGCGCAGCATCCTCAGCGTGCGACTGATCAGCTAATAAGCGCAAACACAAACCGTAAACGCGCTTTATATGCAATTGGTAAAGCATTGTGTATGCACTTTGATCACCCGACTTTACGCGCTCAATCAATGCATTTTCGCACTCAGCGGGTTGATCGGGTTTAACGTGTAACATCCGTGATATCACCTTTTAATTATTATGGTATTGGTACCATTTCAAGTGTATTGATAAGTTAGACGCAATAACAGCGGTAAAAGGTTTGAATGAAATGAAAATAAATTTAAAGAATTTAAATTCTAAATAAGAAGAGTATTAGGAGGCAGTACCACATTAATAATAAAAACACTGAATTTTAGGCACAAAAAAGCCGTGCTAAAAGCACGGCTTTTGTCGCTTAATTAAAAATTAAGCTTCAGCGATTACGATTACTTTGATAGTAGCCGTTACGTCTGTGTGAACAGAAATTGATACGTCAAATTCACCAGTCTCACGGATAGTACCTAGAGGCAAACGAACTTCTGACTTAGCAACTTCAACACCAACAGCTGAGATAGCGTCAGCGATGTCACGAGTACCGATTGAACCGAATAACTTACCTTCGTCACCAGCTTTAGATACTAAAGTAACTTCTGCTAATGCTTCTAGTTTTTCAGCGCGTGCTTGTGCAGCAACTAACTGTTCAGCGATTTTCGCTTCAAGTTCTGCGCGACGAGCGTCAAACGTTTCAATGTTAGCTTTAGTCGCAGGAACTGCCTTACCTTGAGGGAAAAGGAAGTTACGTGCGAAACCAGATTTAACTACAACCTGTTCACCTAGGCTACCTAGGTTAGCGATCTTATCTAGTAGAATAACTTGCATGTTTCTACACCTTTTAAAAACTGTTAATCCGCTGCTTACTTATGTAAGTCAGTGTATGGAAGAAGGGCTAAGTAGCGAGCACGCTTAATAGCAGTTGCTAGCTGGCGCTGGAATTTAGCGCTAGTACCTGTAATACGGCTAGGTACGATTTTGCCACTTTCTGTAACATAGTTTCTAAGAGTAGCTAGATCTTTGTAATCGATTTGTTGTACGCCTTCCGCTTTAAAGCGGCAGAACTTACGACGTCTGAAATAACGTGCCATGAGATTAATTCCTCAAATAATTCTTTCTATATGCTGAGCATGCAAAACCAATTGGCTAAGGCCGTTACGACCTTCGTGGCGATTTAAAAAACCACTCACTTGCAATGCCTGCCCAACGTGCAAATGTTGAGTCTGTTGTTGCATTTGCTTTCCACTGGCAACAACCTGAAGCTTTACATAACTATTACGGTTAAGGTCTGCTTCGGTTTGCATCGATTTATGTTCTAAAACAAAAATGCAATGCGGGATACCAGCAGGGCTTTGGCTTAACTTGGGTGTTTTACAAACTACCCCAGATAAAACCAGCTGATTCATAAAAGGGCTAACCATTTATATTTACCGCCAGTTAAACGCCATGCTTGGACTCAAAACAATTAAGCAGCTGGTGCTTCTTTCTTCTCTTCTCTTGCAAGAGGAGACGCTTCAGTTACTGCAGATTTAGTGCGGATAACTAAGTTACGAAGCACTGCATCGTTGTAGCGGAAAGTAGTTTCTAGCTCGCTGATTACTTCAGTAGGTGCTTCAACGTTCATAAGAACATAATGAGCTTTATGAAGCTTGTTAATTGGGTAAGCCAATTGACGACGGCCCCAATCTTCAAGACGGTGGATTGAACCACCAGCTTCAGTGATAGAACCAGTATAACGTTCGATCATACCAGCAACTTGCTCACTCTGATCTGGGTGAACCATGAATACGATTTCGTAATGACGCATGGATATTCCTTACGGTTAATAGAGCCTTCTACCGTTTCGGCCGGTCGGTTTAAGGCAAGGAATTAATAGTTTAAAAGCCGAAATGAGCGCGCATTTTACGCTTAGTAGGATAATTAAGCAAGCAGGTTTTTTAAGCTTTAATAGATAAGTGTTAAAGCTATTGGGTGATGGTACTCGATGCCCCGCTATCAATAAGTAAATTGAAAGTAAGTGCCTTCGTTTTTTGGAAGTCGCTGAGCTTGCTCGCACAAAAAAATCAAAGCTTTTAATTAATAAAGCCCTGTATGTGCTCCTAAAATATAAACGTTTACTCAAGCCTAAAGCCGTGCAATTATTAAGCAACACATTATTAAATAAGGATATTTATGAAGCTTTTATTATCGCTTGCCTTGATACTTACTTTTAGCACCTCTTTTTTTAGCTATTCAAACACCGCTACAACCGACATAACCGTTGGTAAAAAAGTTATTCTACAATCAAAAATACTTAACGAAGATAGGCCAATCAGCATCTTCATACCTGACACTGTAAAAGACGACCAGCCGCTTTATGTTATTTATTTACTTGATGGTATTGAGCACTTTCATACGGCGTCTGGCGTTATAAAATCCCTTGTTGATTACGAGCAAATACCTAATGCCATGCTTGTTGCTATTGATACAACTAACCGAGTTCGTGATTACTTACCTCAAGTAGAGGGTGAGCCTAAAACGGAGTTTCAAACCTTTGTTAAAAATAAATGGCCTGACGCTGGGCAAACCGACAAATTTTTAAAGTTTGTGTCTGATGAACTCATGCCATACATAAACAATAATTACTCAACTAACGGCTACAACACTTTAATTGGTCACTCTAACGCTGGTACATTAGCGCTTTATACTTTAGTTAATCAGCCTGAATTGTTTAACAACTACATCGCTATTAGCCCAAATAGTTGGTGGAGTGACGAAGAGTTAAAAAATAATATTATTAAATACACTAGAAACCCTAAAGGTGCTCAAGAGTTATTTATTAGTGTAGCGAGTGAAG
The DNA here is from genome assembly GCF_000813065.1 of Pseudoalteromonas sp. ECSMB14103. Taxonomy (NCBI): domain Bacteria; kingdom Pseudomonadati; phylum Pseudomonadota; class Gammaproteobacteria; order Alteromonadales; family Pseudoalteromonadaceae; genus Pseudoalteromonas; species Pseudoalteromonas sp. ECSMB14103. The sequence goes on from NZ_JWGY01000014.1 coordinate 97,559, forward strand.
GCGCACGTTTTTATACAGGCGCATTAAATACGTTAGTAAATTTAGAACAACAAATGCCCACACAGCTAAAGTGGGAATATAAGCATTACCCTACTTTAAGTCATATGGGCACCATACTTCCAGCAATTAGCGATAGCCTGATTCACTTGTTTAGCGACCTAATATTTAAAGTAACAGACGAGCATGGAAAATTTGCTGATGTATCGCTTATTACCGGTTACTACCAAGCACTGAGCGATAAGTACGGATTTGAGCTTAAAATTCCACAAGATGTGTACGTAGAATTTGCCCACCGCCAGCAAAAGTTTGGTAATACTAAAAAAGCGATAACGACGCTTAAACACTTTACTCGCGGTTACCCAAATGCAGCCTACTCCCACATGCGATTATCACAAGGGTACACAGCTGACAAACAATTTAAAGAAGCCGTTACCAGTATGAAACTCGCACTAAAACTTGCTAAACAAAATTCTCGCGACCAACTGTTAATTGATGCGCTCAAAGATATGGTCAATGAAGCCCAAGCCAATTTGTAGCTGATTTTACATAAAGCGCTTTTTAACTAACGATAGTAATCACGAGCTATGCTCGTCGCGCCGCCAAGCTAAACGCCTACAGGTGAAATTAAGCTCAGTGTTAAACTTTGCATGTAGGCGCTGAGATTGCTCGCGTGAAAAGCGCAGCTTTTAATCTGTTTCACACTACTTAAAAACAAAAACCGATGTTTAAATTAAACATCGGTTTTTCTTTGCTAAAAACTGACAGCTAAAAAACTAACCGCTTGTCTTTATCACTTCCCTATCGCTTCTTTGGCGAATAGGTGTTTTATTGGGCCTAGGTTATCAACGAGTGACAGCCCAACTCCACGTATTAGCTTTTTAACCGGGTTAGCACCTTCAAATAACTCTTTTAGCCCTTGCATCATGGCTATGTGCTTTTGCGCGTCGAGCTTGCGTGTACGCTCGTAATCACGAAGTGTGCGGGTGCTTGCAAATTCTTTACTCTCACTTGTAAGTAGCTCAATTAAATACGCGGCGTCTTTTAGACCTAGGTTCATACCCAGCCCTGCCAATGGGTGAATAGTGTGCGCTGCATCGCCCATTAATACTACTTTGCCGCTTACCCATTGCTGGGCGTAACGCATTTTAAGTGGAAATGCCGCGCGTTTACTTTGCACTTCACACAGGCCGCATTGGCCGTCTATGGCAGCCATTACGGCTTTATTAAAGTCGTTGTCGTCCATTGCCAGTAATTCATCACAATGGTGGGGGCTAGTAGACCACACTATTGAATGAGTATTGTCATCGCTTAGTGGTAAAAATGCTAATGGCCCCGTTGGTAAAAACACTTGTCGCGCAGTATTTGCGTGTGGCTCTTTTGTTTTTACTGTAGCAACCAATGCATGGTGATCGTAATCTTTAAAGGTCAGCGCCATATTAAATTGTTTACGAATAGCTGAATTTGCGCCATCAGCCGCCACCAGCAGCTTAGCAATAATAGGCTCGCCGCTTTTAAGGGTTACAAATACGTCTGATTCACTTTGGTGTATTTGCTGGTATTCGGTATCAAACATTAGCGTAGCATTGCTTTGCTGCTCTAGCTGTTTGATAAGTGCAAAGCGAATAATATCGTTTTCAACTATATGACCTAAATGGTCGAGCTCAAGTTGTTTGTTATTAAAGGTTATTTTACCAAAGCTGTCGGCATCGCGAACATCCATATGGGTATATGCACATGCACGCTGAGCAATAATTTCAGGCCAAACGTTTAATTGCTCTAATAACGTTTGGCTTGCAATACTAAGTGCGCTTACACGTAAACCGTATTCATCAGTTGGAGGGGCTTGTGTTGATGCTGCATCAAGTACCACGACACTAATATTAGCCTTAGCTAGGCCAAGGGCTAACGTTAGCCCCACGCAACCACCACCAACAATACACACCTGTGTTTGCTTCATAAACGTGAACCTTGTTTAACTTGCCCCATTAGTTGTTTTGCTAACGGAGCTTTTAATGCGGGGAATAAATCCATTGAAAACAAGCCAATGCTTCGCCCAAGCGCTAATACTCGAGATGAATTTGAAAATAACCTTACTAAGGCATCTGTTAAGGTCATCACTGTCTTTATATCTTGGCAGCGTAACTGACCATACTCGCGTGTAAACGCATAGCTCCCTAACTCATTAGGGCTATTGGCAATTAAATCACTCAGTACTTGTACATCACGCAGGCCTAAATTAAAGCCTTGCCCTGCAATGGGATGAATAGCATGAGCAGCATTACCAATAACCACCGTTCGATGAGCTATTAACGATTCGGCTTGCCCATATACCAGCGGGTAGCTTGCGCGCATACCCACTTTAACAAATTGCCCTGCGCGGTAACCAAAGGCTGATTGTAATGCACTTAAAAACTCGATTTCATTTAAGCCCATGTATGAATTAATTTGCTCTTTTTCCATACACCACACCAATGAATATCGGTTATTACTCATCGGTAATAGTGCCATAGGGCCATGCTGAGTAAAGCGTTCAAAGGCATGGTTATTATGCCCTTCGGCTACTTCTATATTGGCAATAATAGCGCCTTGCTCATAAGGCTGAGTATTAAAATTAAGGCCCAGCAATTGGCGTGTAGGAGATTGCGCGCCATCGGCTACAATAATTAGCTTGGCATTAAGTTGTTCGCCATTTTGTAAAGTCAGTGCATTGCTATGCAACGTTTGTTTTATTTCGATTACGCTATCAGGGCAAAATAAGCTAATGCTTGATTGCACTAACCGCTGATGAAGCGCGCGCCCAAATGGATTAACCTCAACTACATACCCTAAAGAAGGTTTTGCAAATTCAGTGCTTTGAATATGGGTTTTACCAAAATGACCTCTATCAGACACACTCACTTTTTTAATAGCAGAGGTGTAAGGGGCATTTTGATCAAATAAATTAAGTGTTTGTAAATACTCTACCGATTGCTGAGCAAGCGCAATACTTCTGTCGTCAAAGCTTGGGTGGTATTCATCGGTTACTTGGCTTGCTTCTACCACGGCAATGTTTATTGAGGGGTTTATTTTAGTAATGCTAAGTGCACAACTTGCGCCGACTAAACCACCACCAATTACTACAACATCAAATTGCTTAGCCATTGTGCTCTCCACCCGTTATGCGCTTTTAGTTTGTTGCATAAGTGCTTGAATATCGCCAATGGTTTTAGGCACGCTTAAAGTAAGGTTTTCATGGCCTGATTCGGTAACGAGTAAATTATCTTCTATACGAATACCAATACCTTTGTACTTTTGTGGCGCGTTTGAGTCTTCGCTTATATAGAGTCCTGGCTCTATGGTTAAAACCATACCAGGCTCAAATGCTCGCTCAACGTTATTTATTTTATAATCACCGACATCATGCACGTCTAACCCCAGCCAATGCCCAAGGCCGTGCATGTAATATTCTTTACAGGCTTGTTGCGCCATTAGTTCAGTAAAGTCGCCAGTTAAAATACCTAAATCAAGTAAGCCTTGCGTTAATACTTCCATTGCTAATTTATTAGCATGCGACATAAACCCGCCGGGTTTAATTTCTTCAAAGGCAGCCAGTTGTGCGTTAAGAACAATATTATAAAGCGCGGCTTGTTCTTCACTAAACTGGCCATTTACCGGAAATGTACGCGTTATATCGGCTGCGTAGCCTTGTAGCTCACAACCTGAATCAATAAGTACTAGATCGCCATTTTTAAGCACATCACTATTTTGCGTGTAATGCAGAATATTAGCGTTATCGCCGCTACCTACAATTGTGCCGTAAGCCGGATGAGGTGCGCCGTTCATTGCATAATGATGATGAAGCTCTGCTTCTAATTGAAACTCTGTTGCTCCTGCATGTGAAAAGCGCATAGCTCGCATGTGGCCACGGGCGCTAATTTCACAGCCTTCGCGCATTACCTCTATTTCGCTTGGCGATTTAAACAAACGCATTTCATGGATAAGGCCGCGAATTTCTTTTAACGTACTCGGTGCTTTAAGGCCTTTGCGAGCCCCGCCACGAAGTGTACCTAAAAGCGTAAACACTTTACTATCAAATGAATCATAAGCGCCTTGTGCAAAATAAATCGCATTTTTACCATTTAGTAGCTCAAGCAGTTGCTCTTCTAAATCACTTAATGGGTAAGCCTCGTCAAATAAGTAGTCGCTTTTGGCTTTATTAAAACCAACACGTCGGCCATGCCAAATTTCGGCTAATTTGTCTTTATCAAGGCAAAATAGGGTGCTGGGTGTATCGCTGTTGTTACAAAGCACCAATACAGCATCGGGTTCGTTAAAACCGGTTAAATAAAAAAAGTCGCTGTCTTGTCTAAAAGCATAGTCAGTATCACGGCTTCGCGTTACTTCGCTAGCAGCCGGAATAAGCGCAATGCTGTTATCGTCCATTTGTGCAAGTAAGCGTTCTCTGCGTGCTTTAAACTCTGACTTTTTTATTTCAACCATTATTAGCTAACCCGTTGTACTTTTTAATTAAGTTTAATGAAGCGTTTTTTTATCACTTTGGCTGCTTTGCTCTTTACCAAGCTCGGCAAAACAAAGTAGTGCCGATACACGTACATATTCAATAACTTCGTGAAGTGCGTTAGCATCTTCTTCGGTTTCTTCAAAAGTGGTATCTAGGCGTGTTATTTCGCTAAAGTCGCTAATTACTTCTTTCACGTCAGCCGACAGCTTACCGTAATCTTTTTGCTTTAAACCAAAACCAAGCATAAATCCCGATACCCATGATACGAGCCCATTAGCCTGATCGATGAGTGTCTCGTCATCACTTGGTAAAAATAAGTCAAACTGAAACTCTTCATCATTAAAGCTTGCAACAACTTGCTTATAAATAGTGCCAAAAAATGCTTTTAAACCATTACCGAACGATTCACCATCGTTGAATACATCGCTTAAAAGGCCTAGGTACTCCTTGTCGTCAATACTTAGTCCACATGCTAATAAACCACTAATAACACCATGCGCTTCGGCAGGAGAAACAAATATTTCGTTTTTTTCTAAAAGTAGTTGAGCTTTTTCGTAATCTGGTAAATCGTTCATAATCAAGCCTTCGCTTTGCTAGTTAAAGCAATGCTACCACTCGATAAAAAGCAACTCCAATTAATTGTATGATCACGCTCAAAAACTACGCAATAAAGTAAACAGCGAGTTAAAGGTGTGGGAAAACTAAGCGAACGACTTAATTTTTTACGTTTTGGGTTTAAGGATTGGCATATGTCTTATATACTTAATTTGTTCCCTGGGATACTGGAGCTGGGTTAAGTCCCTGAGCCGATAAATTTTATACCAGGGTTTCTGTTCGTTTACTATTGTGCAAGCTTGGCATGTACCGAGAAGCCTACGGTAAACCGCAGATTCCCGCCCTGAAACCTTCTGGTTTCAGGACTGAAACCGAGTACCGTATCTTGGGGAACACCATCATCTACTCGCGTTTTAACACGCACACTCACACCTCTTTATATATCCACGTATATCCATTTAACGCCTTAAATAACTTTCAATTTTGCATAGCTAAAAACAAAAAAGCTGCAGGCAATTGAATACCTACAGCTTTTGTATTATTTAAACCAGCCTTGAAATCGTTCCATCAACATATAATTGACTGGTACTAGCAATAAAGTAATAAAGGTCGCAAAAATAATCCCAAACCCTAAACTTACCGCCATAGGTATTAAAAACTGCGCTTGTGTGGCTTTTTCAAACAGCAGCGGCATTAAACCTATAAAAGTGGTTAAACTGGTGAGCATAACCGGGCGAAAGCGCGATGCACCAGCAAGTTTAACGGCCTCTATTAAATCGCCACCTTCGCTGCGTTTTTTATTAATAAAGTCAACCAGCACAAGCGAATCGTTCACTACGACGCCTATTAACGCAAGCATGCCTAGTAGGCTCATAATGGTTAAATCCATACCCATTATCCAGTGCCCTACTACTGCGCCAATCATGCCAAATGGAATAACACTCATAACAATAATTGGTTGCATGTATGACTTAAACGGAATAGCCAATAGCGCATAAATTATAAAAAATACAAACATTAACGCCCAAGCCAGTGAGCCAAACGACTCTCTTTGCTCTTTAGCTTCACCTTCAAGTTTATAATCAACCCCCGGGTATTGCTGCATTAGCTCGTCTAAGTATTGTGCGAGGTCGGCTTGAAGCACCGTCATGTTAGTGTTGTTTTTTTCTATATCAGCCGTCACGTTTAGTGTGCGGTAACGATCAATACGGTTTATAGTCGATGGGCTTTGCCCTGCCGTAAGCGTTGCCACATGCGACAATGGTACAGAACCGCCATCGGGAGTATTTATTAGTATATTTTGTAGATCAGCTATCGAGCGGCGCTCATCAATAGGTAAACGCACCATTACACGCACGTCATCTCGTCCGCGTTGAATACGTTGAACCTGCGAGCCAAAAAACGAATTTCGCACTTGCCCTGCTACATTTACACGATTTAAACCAAGCGCTAAACCTTGTTGTGTAAGCTCTATACGTAATTCTTCTTTACCATCAGACATACTATCGGCAATATCAAACACCGTTGGGTACGTTGCTAAACGGTTTTTAATATTATCAGCCACATCTTGCAGTATTGTTAGCGAGGTGCCACTTAATTGAACGTCTATTGGGTCTGAACTTCGACCAATTTCAGCTCTAAATGTTAAGCTTTCAGCGCCAGGGATCACACCTATTAAATCGCGCCACTCACTTGCAAGCTCGCGTGAACCTATGTCTGATTCACGCTTTTCTGCAGGTGTAATTTCAAAGCGTACCGCCCCAGAGTTGGATACACCACCGCGTCCGCCTGTAGTGGCGAGTATGTTTAAAATAACGCTTTCGCCTGTATCAGGGTCGCGATATTTATCTTGTAATTGCTGGGCCTTTTCAGACATATCAATCACGTATTTATTGGTTACTTCAAACGGTGTACCCGTTGGCAGTGTTAGGTTTACCCGTACGGTTTCGCTCGGAATTCGTGGGAAAAAGATAAACTTAGTCCAACCGCTGGTGATCATGGTCAAAATTATAAAAAATACCCCAACAAATAAACTGACCGTTGCTAATTTATGGCGTAAAGCAGTGTTTAAGATAGGTTGATAATACTTTAAAATTGCACTTTCAAAGCCATCTGCAAAGCGTTGTTGAATTGCTTCAAGCTTCGATGGTTCACCTTTTTGGTGGCGTAATTTTATGTATTTTAAATGTGCAGGCAACACAAATTTAGATTCAATTAGCGAGAACAATAACACTGGAATAACGACTACCGGAATTTGCGCAAATAAGGCGCCGCGTGCCCCTTCAATAAATGCTAAAGGTAAAAAGGCAGCAACCGTAGTCAGCACACCAAAGGTAACAGGAGTAGCCACTTCTTGAGTACCCAATATAGCAGCCTGCTCACCCGATTTTGCCGTTTTTAAATGGGTATACACGTTTTCGCCGGTTACTATGGCGTCATCTACTACAATACCGAGCACTAAGATAAAGCCAAATAAGCTCATTATATTTAGCGTTACACCAAATATCGGCATCGCGATAAATGCGCCCATAAATGATACTGGAATACCAATAAATACCCAAAATGCAATTGCTGGGCGCAAAAATAGCGTGAGCAGTGCCAAAACTAAAATACCACCTTGTAGAGCATTACTGGTTAAGGTTGCGATACGGCTTTTAACTAACTCTGAATCGTCATCCCAATAGCTTAGTTTAAAACCTTGTGGTAGCGTGGCCTGCTGTTCTTCAATATAGTTTTTAACATCGTCTGCCACGGTTATCGCGCTTTGCGGGCCAATTCGGTAAACGTCTATAAACGCCGCTTGCTTACCATTAAAACGGGTACGCACTGGCGTTTCTTCAAAGTCGTCTTTTATTGTAGCAATATCACCTAGGCGAATAATTGTTCCGTCGGCTTGGTTTTTAACTACTATGCTAGCAAATTCGTCTTTGCGGTAAGCCTGCCCTTTTGAGCTGATCAGTACATCGCCACCTTCTGTTTTTAAGTTACCGGCAGAAATATCAGAACTAGAATTAGCAATCGCACTCGATATTTGCGCAAGGCTCAGGTTATATTGGCGAAGTGTGTCTTGGCTAACTTCAATGGCTAGCTCGTAGTCTCGTACACCACTTAGCTCTACCTGAGTTACGTTAGGCAAACGCAGTATTTGATCTCGTACTGTTTCTGCGTATTCACGCGTTTCTTTTTCGCCGTAATCACTTGATACAGTAACAGCTATTACTTCTCTTTTGCGCTCAGCCAGCGCAACAATTGGTTTTTCGGCATCGCCAGGAAACGTATTAATCGCATCCACTCGGCTTTTAATGTCAGCCAACAGTTCACGAGGATCGTAACCACTTTCAACCTCAATGGTTACAGAGCCTGAGCCCTCTGACGAGCGGCTAAATATTTGTTTAATACCCTCTAGGTCTTGTACCGCTTCTTCTATACGAATTGTTACGCCCTGCTCTACATCTTCAGGGGTTGCACCTCGTAGGCTAACACCAACGCTTATCATGTCTGTTTCGAAAGACGGAAACACCTCAAGTGGTATTTTACTCGATAAACTAAATAGCCCCGACAACAACAAAGTTACTAACAATAGATTGGCAGCAACATGGTTTTTGGTAAACCAAGCAATCATGCTTTATCTCCTTGATTGGCTGCGCGACGTTTTTTTATTAACTCTTCAACACTGATACCAAGCTCTTTTGCTTTTTGCTCAAGTTGCTCTCGCGACGGGCGCATACCTTTAGATGCTTTTTCTTTTGGCTCTTCACCTAAAATACTCACTTTAGTGCCCGAACTCACTTGACCAAGTGGCGTGATAACCAACTTGTCGTTTGCTGTTAATCCTGTCTTGATCATTGCTTGGTTTGCGTTTTGCCATGCAAAAGTAACGTCTTTACGTTTTAGTACATCACCTTCAACTACGTAAACATAGGTGCCTTGATAAATTGTACTGTTGGGAATGATCAACGCATTTTGTAACGTTTTACCTGCAATTTGTGCCTTAATGTATTGGCCTATTTTAATTGGGTATTGGTTACTCTCGGTTGATTTATATGGGTCGTCTATTTTTGCTACCACGTAAAGTTGCTGCGCGTTTTCGTCTATTGCGCCTTCAGTGCGTGCAAGTTGGCCTTGCCATGTTTGTTCGCCCACTAAATCAGAGCTAAATTTAACTAACGAACCGGCCTGGTTTTTAGCACCATCACGGTATTGTTCTGGCAGGTTTACAAACGAAAGGTCTTTATTTTTTATTGGTAAACGAATTTCTACGCTATCAATAGCGTAAATAGTGGCAAGTTGGGTATTGTTAGTCACTACTTGGCCTAAATCGACACTGCGACTCAGTATGCGCCCAGCATAAGGTGCAGTAACCTTTGTACGCTCTAAATCAAGCTCTGCTTTTTCAAGAGTAGCTTGTGCTGATAAAACTTGTGCCTGCGCAGCTGCTAATTGCGGCTCACGTAATACCAAGCTGCTGGCTTGGCTTGAACCACCAAGGCGCTTCCAATCAGTCAGTGCTTGTTGCCCGCGGGCTTTTTCTTCTAGCAAGCTTTGTTCTGCTGTGAGTAAGTTAGCTTGTGCAGATTTAACCTCTGCCTGATGATCTCTATCATCAAGCTTTAGTAACACGTCGCCTTTTTCAAAAAAACCACCTTCTCTAAACTCATCACTCACGTCGATGATTTGCCCTGATGCTTGAGCAACAAGTAAGCTTTGTGTACGAGGCTTTACTGTACCGTAGCTGTCTATCATTACTTGGTAACTTTGAGGCACAATTTCTAGTACCGACACGCTGATAGCTGCTTTTGGTGCTGAGCCAAAACGCCTCGCTTCTGGCGGGTTACTTTTGATAAAAAACACAATTAAAAGAGCGGTAACAACAACCGCGGCTGGAATAATAATTTTAGCTGTTTTAGTTTTCATCGTTGTTACTCTTTAGGTCGCTTGATGGTTTTTCAAAATCACCACCAAGGGCAACATGTAGGTTGATTCTATTTGCAATTAATTGATTCTTAATTTGTATTAATGAACTTTGCGCATCGAATGAGCGATCTTGTGCATCCAATACTGTGGTGTAAGTGACTAAGCCACTTTGATATTGCTCAAACGATAACTGCTCGGCAGCAAGTGCATTTTTTTGCGCTTCAAGTGTGCTTGTATATTGAGCCTTTAAAGATTGCTGCTGCGAAATCGCGTTTTCTACATCACCAAATGCATCGTACAAGGTTTGTAAATATTGCTGTTCTTGCTTTTGCGTATTTAGGCGTGCAATTTCTTCATTGGCTTGTAAACGTCCCCCCTCAAAAATAGGTGCCGAAATACTTCCTAGCAAAGACCATGCAAGGCTTGAAGGAGAAAATAAATCACTCACTCTGTCTGTGCTATCACTTAAGCTTGCAGTTAAATTTAAACTAGGAAAGCGCTGTTTATGTGCGTAAGCCAATGACGCATCGGTCGCCAATAGTTCGTACCAACTAGCAAGTAATGCAGGCTTTCGGGTAATAAGTTCAGATGGAATTCCCAGTGGAATTTCTGTGTTAATAACCGGTAAATCATTACTTGCAGAAATTGCTCCTTTTGGGTACTCGCCTAATAAACGCTCCAGTAGCCTTGCAGCACTGGATAAACTCGCTGTTTGAGTAGCTATGCGTGAACGTTCGTTATTTAGCTCATTGCGGGCTAAATAAACATCGAGCGCTTCGTTTATACCTTGGCGGTAACCTGATTCAATTATATCGAGGTTTTGCTTAGAATTTTCTAAACGGCGTTTATATAAATCAAGCAGCTGCTGTGCAGACACAACATCAAACCATCCTTGAACAACATCCGAAACAAGCTGCTGTTTAGCCTGTTCAAAACGCGCTTTTTGAGCTAAATATGAAAGATTAGCTTCCCGTTTTGAATCTGACAGTTTGCCCCATAAGTCAACTTCATAATTTAAGTTTAAGCTTACGGAGCTAGCATTATTATAACTAACAGGCCGATTATCTTTACTTCGGCTAGTACGCGTAGATAAATCTAAGCTAGGCCAAAGGTCTGCCCCCGACGCAATAAGTTGCTGCTTAGTAATGGCAACATCGTAGCTGGTTTGTAATAGTTGCTGATTGTTTTTAAGCGCTTGGTTAACATATTTTTTCAGCAATGGCGTGTTTAGTTGCGTTAACCATTCATCATCCACTTGCAAAACTGAACTTGCTGCTTGTTGTTGCCACTGCTTAGGAACATTACTGGGTGCTTGTTGGCGCTCCTGTGGATTTATATTACTCGCACAGCCACTGAGCAGAATCACACTAAGTGCCAATAACGTTGGCTTGTATTGCCAAATCATAATTTAACCTGAATTACTGCTATTTATGAATGTAATTCAAGCACCTTGGCTAATTTTGCTCAACTTACTTTACATAACATTACATAGCTAGCGATGAGTGAACTAATAAGTGAGTTATACGGCAGGTATAGTTAAATGATCAGCAACTTTGTAAATATAAACACTATCAGATCACAACATTATTTATGTAGATTAAAATTAATTTATCAGGAAAAAATAAAGTGCTGTAAACGAGGTAGTGCAGCCTAACCAAATCGAATGGGTAACTTATACAGACTACTGATTCAGTGTTTTGATAATAGAAATAAGTTGATAAATGGTGCCGACTAACCGGGTCGAACGGGTAACTTGTACAGACTACTGATTTAGTGTTTTGATAATTGAAGTAAGTTGATAAATGGTGCCGACTAACCGAGTCGAACGGGTAACTTGTACAGACTACTGATTTAGTGTTTTGATAATTGAAGTAAGTTGATAAATGGTGCCGACTAACCGAGTCGAACGGGTAACTTGTACAGACTACTGATTTAGTGTTTTGATAATTGAAGTAAGTTGATAAATGGTGCCGACTAACCGAGTCGAACGGGTAACTTGTACAGACTACTGATTTAGTGTTTTGATAATTGAAGTAAGTTGATAAATGGTGCCGACTAACCGAGTCGAACGGGTAACTTGTACAGACTACTGATTTAGTGTTTTGATAATTGAAGTAAGTTGATAAATGGTGCCGACTAACCGAGTCGAACGGGTAACTTGTACAGACTACTGATTTAGTGTTTTGATAATTGAAGTAAGTTGATAAATGGTGCCGACTAACCGAGTCGAACGGGTAACTTGTACAGACTACTGATTTAGTGTTTTGATAATTGAAATAAGTTGATGAATGGTGCCGACTAACCGAGTCGAACGGTTGACCTACTGATTACAAGTCAGTTGCTCTACCAGCTGAGCTAAGTCGGCACACTAAACTATTTGAAAGGTAGTTTTGAACACGGGTCAAAAACAAAAAAGCCCTGCATAAGCAAGGCTTTGTATAAATGGTGCCTCGACCCGGAATCGAACCAGGGACACGAGGATTTTCAA
>NZ_JWGY01000015.1:0-69323 GCF_000813065.1 Pseudoalteromonas sp. ECSMB14103
CATGACATTAACAGGCTCAAATAATAGAGACCTGTTATAGCAGTGTGATGGGTTTTACTTTCTTGGATATAATAAAGAACTAAACTAATATCATCTCCATCAAAAATGCCAACCAACGTAAGGTTAAGTCAATTCTATCCCGTGTCTAGATCATAAACTTTTTACCTTTGACTACTGAGTTTTGTGATCTACTTTATTCTTTACATCTCTTCTCATTTTGTTGCAATTTCATTCTTGGCTTACTAAGTGACCTGTGTAAGACTAACTGTGTTAATTTAGTAAATCAGGTGACATGAATGTCGAATAGTAAAGTTTGGAAACTTATAAGCCTGTTTTGTTTGTTTACGGTGCTTATGGGTTGTCAATCTAAAGAAGAGCAGCTACAACAAACAATTCAAGAGTCTATAAAAAAAGCGGATGCTGAGCTATCACAGCTAGGTAGTGCGCTAGATAATGGCAGTATACGCAATGCTGTGTTACTTAAAGAGTATGGTGCGCTTTTAAAAAAACAACAGCCAGAGCTTTCAAATGTTGTTGATGTAATTACTTTAGATGCTTCGCGCCAAGGTGCACTTTATAGTGGTTTATTACAGCGACTTAAAGAGACTAAAAGTACTTACTTAATCCCCCCTTACGAAGATACGTTGCACAGCATCGATCTTTTACGTGAAGCTGCAAAACCTTCACTGTTCTCTGACGCTTTAACTGATCCAATCAATATGCTTGCTGATATGTCAAAAGGATCCCTAGCTCGCGTTGGTGCTATTAGCCAACAAGCCGAGGGTGAAGGGGTAGGTAACCAGATGGTGGGTAACCCCAACTACGGTAACTGGCAAACAAATAGCAGTGGCATCAGCTTTTGGCAATGGTACGGCATGTACCGTATTTTAGGGGATGTATTTGACAGGGTTGAATACGGAAGCTGGAGTAAACGCCGTAAGTACAGCTATTACAACGATTATGGTCGTTATCGCTACTCAAGCCCTAAACAAATTAAAACACAAAGCGCGCTAGAGACACGTACACGTCAAACATATCAACGCCAAGGTAAGCAGTTCACAAGCCCGTATGCGAGTAAAAAGACTGGTGCATCAGGGTTAAGTCGAAGTAGCTATACACCGCCTAAGAGTCGCAGCAGTTACTCACGTTCAAGTAGCTATAGCAATAGCTCTGGTTCAGTTCGTGACAGTGGAAGCAGAACCTCTCGTGGCGTGAGCCGTGGTAAGTAAAGAATAAAGTTGGAGTTAGAATAATATGTATGAATTTAATGGAATAACTACGTGGTCGCTGCAAGCTTTAGCGATAGACTTTGCAATAATTGTGCTGCTATTTGTTAGCCTTAAATATATAAAAGGCTGGGTTTCAAATTTACATGCCAATGACGAAATAACAGAGCGTGATAATTTTGCCTTTGGTATTAGTTTTGCCGCTGGTTTGGTTGCGCTGGCTATCGTATTAACCGGTGTAAGCAGTGGTGCATTTGCTGCAACGCTTCAGCAAGAAGCACTGCAAATGCTTGGCTATGGTGCGCTTGCCATTGTGTTAATTAAGCTTGGTCACTTTTTTCAAGACAAAGTTGCACTGCGTAAAGTGAGCCTACACAATGAAATTGTTAAAGGTAATGTGACTGCTTCAATAATTGATTTTGGCCATGTAGTGAGTGTGGCAATTGTCATTCGTTCAGCACTGCTATGGGTAGCTACAGAGGGATGGCATGGTTTACCGATTGTCATTGCTGCCTTTGTTATTGGTAGCATCGTGCTGTTATTTGTGAGCCAGTACCGAGTTATGTTATTTAAACGCACAAATAAAAATGGTGACTGTCTTCAACAAGCTATTATTGATGATAACTTAGCTGTTGGTATTCGTTACGCTGGTTATTTAGTGGGTAGTGCATTAGCAATCACAGCGGCAACAGGTGTTGCACCGTATGCTGCAGATAATATTAATGCTAGCCTATTATATTGGGCTGTTAGTGCAGTAGTGAGCCTAGTTGCGTTTATTATTTTACACTTAGTGACCATTAAAATAATTTTATCGGGTTGTGATATTTCTGATGAAGTTAATCGTCAAAAAAATGTGGGTGTAGCAGCTATTTCTGCCGCTGTATCGTTTGCCGTAGGCATCACAATGGCAACATTATTAGGCGCATAATTCGTGTCATCAACAACTCAAAGCCCAAGTAAGTCTCGCTTACTTGGGCACGATATATTACTTATCACTGTTATGGCTGTGCTCGCTGGGTGCGGCCTTATTTATGAGTACCTACTCTCTCACTATGCCGGTCGAGTATTAGGCTCTGTAGAAAGTGCTATTTACGCCATGATTGGCACCATGATAGTAGCTATGGGGCTAGGGGCTTTTTTAGCGCGTTGGTTTAAAGATGCGTTCACCGCATTTGCTTGGCTAGAAAGCATTATAGCTTTGATTGGCATGGGCTGTATTTTGGCCATAGCAAGTGTGATTGCAGTTAGTTATTCGCTTCCTCATTTGTTCTCGAGCATTTTTAACCTGCCACCTGACGTTGTACTTAATGGCTATGTATTTCAAAAGTTACAAGAATGGTCACGCTTTTTACCTTATGTATTTGGCTTAGTATTAGGACTGTTTATTGGTATGGAAATACCGCTTATAGCGCGTATTCGCCAACATGTGTACGGGCGGTTTTTAGAAAACAATGCAGGAACTATTTATGGTGCAGACTACATTGGGGCAGGTATTGGCGCAGCAATTTGGGTAAGCATAATGTTGGCTATGCCTATCATGCAAGCTGCTGCATGGACCGCTTTATTTAATATTATTGCAGGGCTTGCTTTTTTATGGCGCTACCATGCCCATGTTCGCTTTGCTAAAGCATTGTTGGTTTGCCATATTTTACTACTTGTGCTGTTTGGCTTTATTTTAGTGCTCGGCAGCAGTTGGATGAATAGCCTAAGCAACGTCTTATATAAAGATAAAGTTATTTATTCTCAGGCGACTAAATATCAGCATGTTGTATTAACAGAACGACTTAGCAAAAATCAACCGCAACCTATTACCGACCTATACTTAAATGGCCGCCTACAGTTCTCAAGTGTTGATGAACAAATATATCATTCAATGCTAGTTTATCCGGCTATGCTTGCCTCTAACCGCCATGATAAGGTGCTAATTATTGGCGGGGGTGACGGTTTAGCATTAAGGGATGTACTAAAATGGTCGGTAAACGAAGTCACTTTAATTGATTTAGATGGACAGTTACTTAACCTATTTGGCCACGAAGACGATAAGTTTACCCCGCCCAAAGCCATCACGCAGCGATTAATAAACCTCAACAACGACTCAATGAAAGACCCCAAAGCTAACATAATCGTGGGTGATGCTTTTTTAGAGGTTGAGAAGTTACTCGATCAAAACAAACAGTTTGACACTGTTATTATTGATTTACCTGATCCGAATCATCCTGACCTAAATAAGTTATACAGCGATTATTTTTATAATCATGTACGTCAATTACTTGCTCCTGATGGGGCTATGGCTGTGCAATCAACGTCGCCATATCATGCAAAAAAGGCGTTTCTGAGTATAGCTAAAACTGTTAAGGCTGCCGGGTTTGATTACGTGGAGCAATACCAACAAAATATTCCATCGTTTGGTCAGTGGGGGTGGACAATTGCTACCAAAATGGGTCAACCAGCCAGTGCACGAATAAATAATATAGGCGAAATGCCGGTATCGTCACGATGGATAAGTAAAAAATATTTACTAGCAAGTTTTGTATTCCCTAATCAGTATTTTGAACAAATAAATGATATTGAGGTCAATAGGTTAGGTTCTGGGCAGCTTTATGATTATTACCGTTCAGCATGGCAAATAGAGAGTGAATTGTATAAAAACTAACAAAAGATGGTTGACATAATATGTCTACCGTGCGAATCTTAACTCAGACATAATATGTCAAACAACACAAAGGCAGAGACATGGAATTAAACGAACTTTCAATAAAATTAGCCTCTTTTGAAACTGAAGGCGCTAACTTTGAGTCTTTCTTGATTGCCAATCCAGGTGAGCAAGATGTTTTACAAGTCATTGTTGATGGAAATGATGAACTTCCAATTTTTGTTACGCAAACTCAAGAGCAGTTGTTATGTATTAGCTACTTGTTTGGCGAAGACGAAGTGAAAAGTGAATTACGCAACGAGTTAAACGAAACATTGTTACGTTTAAACGTGCCAATTCCACTAAGTGCATTTGCTAAAATCGATAATAAATACGCGATTTTTGGTGCACTGTCGGTAAACTCATCATTAGATGATGTTACCCACGAACTAGTGACATTAGCTGACAACGCTATTGATGCACTAGAAGCCGTGACCTTGTATTTAAACGATTAGTAACTAGTTAGTGGAGTTAAGATTATGAGTATTTTAAAAAAATTATTTACAGCAGTACGTGGTGGCGCTCGTGAAGCGGGCGAAGCAATTGTAGATGCAAATGGTATCCGTATTTTTGAACAAGAAATCGCTGATGCACAAAATGCACTTCACCGTGCTAAAAAAAGCCTGACCGAAGTAATGGCTAAAGAAATGCAAACTAAGCGAAAAATTAGCGCTGTAGATGCATCAATTGCTGAACACGAAGCGTATGCAGGCCAAGCACTTGAAAAAGGTAACGAAGCCTTAGCATTAGAAATTGCAGAAAAAATTGGTGACTTTGAAGCTGAAAAAGCTGAAAACGAGCAAGTATTAGCAGGTTTTAGCAACCACATTGTAACGCTTAAGCAGCAAGTTAAAGACGCTGAAAAGTCGATTAAAGAAAATCAACGTCAACTTACGATGGTTAAAACCACAGAAAGCGTACAGCAAGCGACAATGGCTGTTAACAGCACGCTTAATACGAATAGCTCTTCGATGACCTCAGCTCGACAATCACTAGAGCGTATTAAACAGCGTCAACAAGACCGTAGCGATCAGTTAGGTGCTGCAAAAGAGCTTGAGTCAGAAGTTAATGGCGACGATTTAAAAGCGAAAATGGCTGAAGCAGGCATTGGCGATACAAGTCCAAAAAGTGCCGATATTTTAGCGCGCATTAAAGCCAAGCAAAACGGCTAATAGTTCGTACATTTATAATAAAAGGTAATTAAGCGTCGCTTAGTTACCTTTTTTGCTTAAGGGATGCTTTATTATGTTTAATTTTTTCAAATCTAAAAAAGAGCCAGAACGTCAGCTTAACCATGCAAGTGAGCTTAAAAAGGGTGACATGTTTACCGTTATAGATTCGTTTGCTTATCCGTCGTGGTTAAAAGGGCAAACATTGCGTGTTATTGATGTGCAAACTTATCAATATCAGCACAGTAGTGATACTGAGTTTGTGCTTGAGACAAACAGTGGTCAAGTTGTGTTTTTACAAATAGCACAAGAAGACGGCGAGCAGTGGGCTAATTTTTCGATAAAAGTTCAACGAGATGAAGTAGACGATATTTTCACATTAGATGAATTTGCTCGTATTTTTGATGAAGAGTCGTTAACGCATATTGCAGTTAAAAATACTCCTGAGCGTTTTATGCAGTTTTTGGCTAAAAGTTACCAACAAACTGAATCGCCGTTTGTTTGTTATTTTCATAATAAAGACTTTCGTGGTCAAAGCCTACCTCGCTATGAGCAAGACGGTGGCGAGCCTTGTGAAATGATATGTTTAGAATCGCCTGATGAAGGGCATAGTCTAAATATTGAAATTTGGGATGGCGGCGAAACCGAAGTGTCATTAACACTTACGCGTCCAATTACCGATATAGTGGATTTATTTCCTGGAGACGCGAAGTGAGTGATGCTAAAGATAAGTGGTTGCGCCAAGAGCAAGCTGTACGTGCAACACAAATGGCATTTGATTTGAGTAGCGATGTTCAAAAGCAAATAAAAAAGCAAGCAATTGACCAAGAGCTCACGCCATCCGATATGATCCGGAAAATACTTGGCTTAGATGTTAAGTCTAAAAAGACTCGACAGCGCTTATCGTTCAATTTGAATGATGATGAGATAGCGCAACTAGCGAGCCGCTTTGATGTACCAAGCGAAGATAAGCGCGCGGTAAAGCAACAAGTAGCAGAGCTTTTAATTGCGCATACTAAAAAAGCTAAGTAGTTGACCTAAATCCTGGCTTATAAAAGTATGTTAAGTAGTTATTTTAGCTAAATAATAAGATTAAATGGATGGGTACTTCAATGTACTTTTAAATCATTTATCAAAAGCTAATAAATTGAAAAGCAGTGCTTTTGCGTTCTTTGTATTAAGCCCTTACACTAAAGGTAACAACTATAAAGAAGTACTGCTTTGAATATTATACTGATTACTTACCTAATTATTTTTGCTTTATTTGGTACTGCAGCAAGTTATTTTGTGCGTTTTATATATGCATACTGGGTACTAAAAACTATGCCAATGAAATACATACTAAAAGCAGGGATATGTGTGCTGTTAGTCGTGGTTATTTCAGCGCTTATTCCGTACTTAAGTCAATAACGCTGAAATAGCACTTAATACTTTATTTATTACTTAATATCTATTGATTGGCATTGCTGGTTAATGCACAGCGATTGTACTTCAATAACCGGTAAGCAATCGGTTAGTGATTGTTGCTCATTTTGATTTTTTTCTTGTTCGGTGATTTGCTTTGCAATGCTTTCTGCTTGCTCTTGAGGGGTATTTAGCGTTGAATAAACAGCATATTTGCTCGGCCCGCCACATGCTCGCGCCCCTACTTCAAGTACCTTACACTGAAAGCTTGCTGTACAGCCATTGTTATCAACAATATTGGCAAGTTGGCTATTTAAAGCCGACAAGCTCTGCCCTTGATCGCTATTTACAGATGCTGTTGTTGAGCAACCGCTGAGTAAAAAAATGCTAGCAGCAACACTAAAAATTGATAATTTAACTGTCAATGTCAAACCACTCATATTGTTATCCTTAAAATACACTTACCGCTGAGCCTTCAAGTTTAACACATTTATTTTCAACACACTGAGTGCTTGGTGTTGTTAAATGCTGGCAAATACTCATCATTCCTTTTTGCGCATTAAAATTACTTTCAAGCTCGGTGATTGTTTTGCTCAGTGTTTTTACTTGCTCGTCTTTTGCTGTTTTAGTTGAATAAACTTCAAAGCTACTAGGGCCACCACAGGCGCGACTACCTACTGCAATAACTTTACATTGCATACTTGTATCGCAGCTGGTGTCAGCAATAAGCGTGTTTAATTGGGTTTTAGCTGTCGTAATATCTTCAACCGATACCGCTTTAACACTTGAGTTTGAAAGTTCCTCAACATCACTTTTTGTTTGAGTGGTTTCTTTTAGTGTTTGTTGTTGTGGTTTTATTACTTCAGCAGTGGTTACTGATTCTTTTTCTGCTGGTGTTTTATCTAAACACGCACTTAAACAAAGGGGTAAAACAAGAGCTAATAATACAGGGCGCATAAGGTACCTTGATAGTGATGAATAATTCATCACTATCATACACGGTGCATTTTTTACGGCAATAAAAACTCTATAATCAAGTAATTAAAGCCGTATTTAAGGCTTTTTAAAAACTACAAGCCACCTTGTGTGAGCTTAGTCGGGTTGAGCAGTTTTTCGAGCTCTTCACGTGGTAAGTCAGTTTCTTGTTCGGCAACATCAATAATAGGACGGGCTTCTTTATAGGCTTGCTTGGCTATTTTGGCTGCTTTTTCGTAACCGATCACCGGATTAAGTGCAGTCACTAAAATAGGGTTTTTGGCAAGAGCGCGGTCAATGTTAGCTTGATTTACGATAAATGTGGCTATGGCTTTTTCTGCTAAAGCTTGGGCACTGTTTGTTAGTAGCTCAATGCTTTGCAAAATATTATAGGCAATAACGGGCAGCATAACATTTAGTTCAAAGTTACCAGATTGACCAGCAACGGTAATTGTAGCGTCGTTACCAATCACTTGTGCGCTAACCATCGCAGCGGCTTCTGGTATGACTGGGTTTACTTTACCCGGCATAATAGATGAGCCAGGTTGTAGGGCTTCAAGTTCTATTTCGCCTAAACCTGCAAGAGGGCCTGAGTTCATCCAGCGTAAGTCGTTCGCTATTTTCATTTGTGCTACAGCGAGTACTTTTAATTGCCCAGACAGTGCAACAATGGCATCTTGTGAACCAATATTATAAAAAAAGTTTTTGCTTGGCGAAAACCGTATCCCCACGTTTTTAGTTAGGTTAGTGCAAAATAAGTCTGCAAACTTTGGGTCGGCATTAATACCGGTACCAACAGCTGTACCACCTTGAGCAAGCTCACACACTGGCTCTAAGCTATGGCGAATGCCTGAGGCCGCGTTGTTTACTTGCGATTGCCATGCATTAAGGGTTTGCTCGAATGTAACAGGCATCGCGTCCATTAAGTGAGTGCGACCTGTTTTAACAATAGCGCCTACCTCGCTCTTTTTATTTTCTAAGTGTTGCGAAAGGTTTTCAAGAGCTGGCAGTAATGCTTGTTTAACGGCTAGGGCACTACTTAGTGCAATAGCCGTAGGGACTACATCGTTTGAGCTTTGGCCCATGTTTACATCATCATTAGGATGTATAAGCTCCTGTTGAGTACTGGCAAGTGTTGCTATTACTTCATTGGCGTTCATATTAGAACTAGTTCCTGAACCGGTTTGAAACACATCAACAGGAAACTGGTCATGATGCTTACCATCAATAATCGCTTGGCAAGCACGCTCTATTGCAGTTGCCTTGGTTTTATTTATAAGCCCTAGCTCACAGTTACTTTGTGCTGCAGCTTGTTTTATATATGCCAGTGCCTTTATAAATTGTGCTGGCATAGTGAGGGCGCTAATAGCAAAGTTATTAATAGCGCGCTGTGTTTGTGCTTGATATAAAGCGTTAACAGGTACTTTTAATTCGCCCATACTGTCTGATTCTGTTCTAAAGTTACTCATTAATGTGCTCCTTAAAAAGGGTTGAATTCGTGACTAAGAATACGAGCTTCATGCTGAAGTAATAAAAATTTAGCACGACTATTATGGCTTATGTAGAAACGCTTTAATGCAAGTAATGGTTTGTGTAGCTGGTGTAGGCATTGTTTGCGAATTGCATTATGAGTAAGAGGATCGCACATTTTATTTATAATTTCATGATGTGTGCGTCTAAGGTAATACTCCTGAAGTAGCGGGTTATCAAGTTGTTCAAAGTTTTTAGCTACGTTGAGGGCTGCGTCTATATAATGAGCGACAAGCATTGGGGCATGCAGACCTGGCCTTTTGCAATTAAATGCAAGAGTATGTTGATAGTTATTTAAGGCGTGATTTGAAGACATAAAAAAACCGACTCAACTAATGATAATAGTTATCATTACATTTAATCGGTTTCAGTGTAAATAGTTATTATAAAAATTATTTACAGCGTGTATTTTAATTATATCCGAGAATAAATATCTGGTCTGTTTCATGTTTAGTGATCGCCTTTTGATTATGTTTTGGATGAGAAAGTAAATCAATTACTGTTGCTCTCATATCAAGGGTTTCACTGTGATCATCGGTACTTTTTTCGGTTATAGCTACTGCTGCATCAACAGCGGTATAGGGAGGCATATGCATAATTTTATCCTTTTGTGATTAGTTAATTAACCCTTAAATGGGTCAATTATGTTGCTGCATAATACATACCAATCAAGCCAGCTATATCTAACTGCATGATTATATTTAACTTAATAAATAAATCATAATTAGTCACGACAACATATTGCAAATTTGCTTTACTATTGTGCAAACATCCACAATTTTGGTGCACGCAATGACAAAGCCATTTTCACAAGCATGTGAAAACAATAAAGGGCCAATTTTAGAGCATTTAAATAGCGCGTTAAAAAACGTTAAAACAGTATTAGAAGTTGGTTCTGGAACAGGTCAGCACAGTGTGTTTTTTGCTGAAAAATTACCTTATCTACAATGGCATACAAGTGATCGTGTCATTAATCATGAAGGTATTAGGCTATGGCATAGTGAAGTGAATTTAGCTAATTTACATGCCCCTATTGAGCTTGATTTAAACCAGCCATGGCCTATCGAAAAAGTAGATGCTATATATACTGCGAATACATTTCATATTGTAAGTTGGTTATTAGTTGAACGTTTTTTTGACGGGGTTAAACGTCACTTAAATGATGAGGGGATTGTGTGTATTTATGGTCCTTTTAAGTACAAAGGTGAATACACTAGCCAAAGTAATCAAGAGTTTTGCGCCTTTTTAACTGAGCGAGATCCTTTAAGTGGTATAAGAGACTTTGAAGCTGTTTTATTATTGGCCAAGCAAGCAGGGCTTTCGCTTATGAGCGATCATGCTATGCCTGCTAATAACCAGTTACTCGTTTTTAAACGGCAATAACGATGTGCACTGTGCTTTGTAAAGTGCAATATGCTGGCGTTCTCGAGACAGGTAATCTTCAATTGCACTGCTAAAGTCATTGTTAACAATATGGTGGGCTGAAAAAGTAGTAACGGGTTCAAACCCCCTCGCTATTTTATGCTCCCCTTGTGCACCTGAATGAAAGCAGTCGAGTTTATGTTTAATAGCAAATTCTATCCCTTGGTAATAACATAGCTCAAAGTGAAGTGCGTCAATATTTTCGCTTGCCCCCCAGTACCTGCCGTAAAGTGTGTTTTCACCAATTAAACTGAGTGTTGCAGCGATGACTTGACCGTCTTTTTTGGCAAGCATAATAACCAGCTGCGATGCCATAAGTGCATGCAAAAGGGTAAAAAATTCACTGTTTAGATAGCCTAAATGCCCTGAACGTTTTAAATAGGTGCGCTGATAAAATTCGCAAAACAGCTGCATTATTTCAGGTGTGACATCTGAACCCTTTAGCCATTCAATAGTAATATTTTGGTGTATTATTTTAGCGCGTTCTTTTTTTAGCGATCTACGTTTACGCGAGTTTAGCGTTGATAAAAAGTCGTCAAAAGTATCAAACCCTTTATTAAACCATTGAAATTGAACGCCCTCTCTGAGCATCGCGTGCTGCTCAGTGAGTAATGTTGCTTGTGTTTGATCGCAAAAGTTTATATGCCAGCCAGACCATCCTTGCTCAATGCTGTGTGTGCAGAGCTGCTCTGTAATATAGTTGTATACGTCGTTGTGGTTTGTGTGATGAATGGCAATACGTTTACCTTCAATTGGGCTAAATGGCACGCCTGATAGCCATTTGGGATAGTAATGCAAACCATTTTTTTCGTATGCTTCAGCCCATGCCCAGTCAAATACATACTCACCATAAGAATGGCTTTTTACATAACCAGGTGCAAGCGCTATTAAGTTACTCCCTTCATATACAGCTAAATGATAGGGCTGCCAGCCACTTTGCTGTGTTACACATTGGCTTTGCTCTAAGGCGTATAAAAAGGCATGTTGAGTAAAAGGTTCATCACCAAAAAAAGCATGCCATTGCGCTTGGTCTATTTCATTAATATTTTTAAACCATCGATGAGAAAAGCTTTTCATGATGCCGACCTTGTAAATATTGAGTGCTTAATTGTGGCTCTAATTTGTAATTTTATTGGCACTTATTTTACTTCTAAGCTTCAATTTATTTTTTCAGAGCTTTTAATACTCACGTATTAAAGCGGTGTTTTACGATGCGATTAGGCTAATTGTGTGATTAAACGCCACGCGAGAACATAATAACTCAGTCACGTAGCGTGATGGTAACAATTTTTTGGGCGCTATTTAGTAACTGTTTTTACAAACTGACTCAAGCACTCGGTCAGTTTTGCAAGTTCTATGGGTTTTGCTAAATGTTCGTTAAAGCCTGCTTTTTTAGCTTTAATTTTATCTTCTGGCATGGCATCAGCTGTTAGCGCAATGATGGGTAATGTGTGTTGCGATTTAAACGCTCGAACTAATTCTGTTGCTTTATAGCCATCCATAACAGGCATTTGGCAATCCATTAATACTAAATCAAAATGTTGTTCTTTGATTATATTTACAGCTTCTTCACCATTTTCAACCAAGTGAGGAATGATACCTAAAGATCCCAACATCGCTTTTATTACCATTTGATTCACAGGATTGTCTTCTGCGACCAAAATATTTAAAGACGTAATATCAATATCTTTTGATATGGCTTCTGGCTCTATATCTGGCTCTGTTGTTGTTAAGTTAACGGCAAACGTAAAGGTTGACCCTTCACCCAGCTCGCTTTTTAAATTAAGTGTTCCCCCCATTAGCAAACATAATTCTTTAGCTATTGTTAAACCAAGGCCAGTGCCACCAAATTTTCGAGAGGTTGAACTGTCAGCTTGGGTAAATGCGTTAAATAAGGTGTTGTGTTGGTGTTTTTCAATACCTATGCCAGTATCTGATACTGCAATGCTTAGTTTTACCTTATTGGCAGACACAAACTCTGTATCTATATCGAGCGTAACGCTTCCTTCGTTAGTAAATTTAATCGCATTACTACATAAATTAAGTAGTATTTGTTCTATGCGCATTGCATCGCCTAAAAACCAGGTATCTACAGGTAAGTTACATTTGAGAATCCATTCAATGTTTTTATTTTTCGCACTTTGCTCAAACATTGTGTCAATGCGCGTTACAAGTGCTTTTGGATCAAACGCAATGGACTCTAGTATTAAATGTTGTGACTCTATTTTTGAAATATCAAGAACGTCGTTAATTAGGTTTAATAGACTGTTTGAAGAGGAGTAAATTTTTTTAATGTAGCTGAACAGCTTTTGAGCATCATCATCTTTTTTCGCAAGTGACGATAGGCCAATAATGGCATTTAATGGGGTGCGTATTTCGTGACTCATATTGGCTAAAAATTGGCTTTTAGCGCTATTGGCTAAGTCAGACTGTTTTTTGGCTTTTACCAATGAGCTTGTTCGTTCTGCAACTTGGCGGCTAAGCGCTAGTTGCTGCTGGTTAAATAGCATTAACACTACAATAATAAGTAAACACACAGCGGTTTGTAGCATAAGTAAAAATAAAGACATTTCAATGTTTTGTTGTGAAATGTAGTTTTCTTTAAGTGCTAATTTTATTACCCATTGCTGCCCTCCAAAGTTAATATTGAATGACATTAACTGGCTTTGGGTTGCTTGCTCAAAGTTTTGAGAGTCGTTACTGTAAAAGGCGGGTTCGTTGTCAAATTCAAACACATCAATAGAAAACATTTCAGATTGCTGCTGTGTAATAGCTTGTTCAATAATTTTATGGGCCAAAAATACACCGGTGGCATAACCCTTTATATTTTCATTTTGACCATAAACAGGCGCAAATAGTAGATAGGCGGGTGTTGGTGTTTTTGTTTGGACTAATTGAATGATTTTAGTGCTGATAGGTAAATATTTGATAGCTGGATTTTGCAAAGATGCTTTTCGATCTGGGTTTGAATATACATTAAAGCCAACCGCCTTTTGGTTACTTTCTAAAGGAGCTATATATTTAACAACCACTAGAGGGTCATCATCTTCGAGAGGATCACCAACAATGTTTATATTTTGCCGATAAATTGTTGACATTGTATTACTGAGTGTTTGGCGCTGCGCTTGTGTTATTTGTACATTCCAAGACAATGCTTTAATAAATGAATGCTTTTCAAGTAGTTTATTTGCTGAAGCGTAAAAGTCTTGCTCATTAAACTCAGGTGATGATTGTACTTGGCTTGCTAAGCTTTGCACGGCGATAATACTTTGATTTATATACCTGTATAAACTGTTTTCAATAACTTCAACTTCTCGCTCTGCAATTTTAATTGTATTTTTGCTGTTTTCGCGTTCGTAAATTTGTGCTGTAAGCGCCACAGATATAAATAAAATAGAGCAAACTGCAATGGTTTCAAAGGCTAAGACTTTGCGTTGTCCAGGTGCTTTGGGCAGTAGCGACAATAAAAAAGGTGAGGCAATAAGTACCCCTAATATATCTCCTAACCACCAATAAATAACATGAAGCCAATGGTCCTCAATACTATAAAGTGGGTTAAAGTTACTTAACGCAAATACACCAATATTTGATGATAGTAAGCTTACTAAAACAGCAACTACAGCAATAAAATAAGCAATGTATTTTCGTTTACGAAAATAAAGCGGATTTCCCAACCAATACCTTAATATTGCGGCACCGACCATAGCTTGGATAATAACGCCAAGGGCAATGTAAATGGCCTGAGTAAACGTATTGCCGACCAGCATTATTTCATGAGCTGAGTTATCGAATATATTTAAGTTAAATGCAATTGCTGCTGCAAATAAAGGCGGTATAAAACGCCACCACCATATATAACAACCAACTAAAGCAATACCTGCCGGTAGCCAGATAGGGACTATTTGCGAGTTAAATGCAAACGCAGTAAGTCCAACGCCCAGTAAGTAATAAGCGAGGGCGAATAATATGTAGAAAATAATTGATTGAGAGGTTGAGGCGAATATTTTCACATAATATCCATATATCTATGTTTCTGTTTAAGAAATATCAGTATAGCTAACAACTTTGTATTTGCCGTACTTTTATAGCGGAAGTTGCTTTTTAGTGAACGACTGCTTAAGTACCACCGTTGACTCTATATTCGCTATGCAGCTCAAACTACCTAACCGATGTTTAACAAATTGTTCATAGCTTTCAAGATCGTTAGCAATAATTTTTAGTAAATAATCATAGCTACCCGATATTACACTGCACTCTAATACATGAGGTAGCTTTTCTACCGACTGTTCAAATAAGTCTGCCGCGCTAACAGAATTTTGATTTAGCCTAATAAAAGCATATACCAATACGTTTAGTTCAAGTTTTTTAGGATTAATTGACGCGTGGTAGCCCGTAATAACATGCTCTTTTTCAAGTTTTTTGATTCGCCTTAAGCAAGGCGTATCAGACAAGCTAATCGTATTTGCTAAATCTGAAACCGATATTCTGGCATTTTCTTGTAGTGCTGTGAGTATTTGCTGATCTTTTTTATCTAACATTTATTGTTATCTATTTTTAAATTTTTAGTGATTATCACTAATTATAGACACTTTCACTTTGTTTTTTGATGATTTACGCTCACGTTACTCTGTTAGCATTTAAATATAAAAATAATAGAGCAAAATAATGAATACACATACGGCCACATTTGATGATTGGATACGCACTGAGTTTGTAGAGATAAATACTGAATTAGAGCTGCTTTATTGGCAGCAATTCGATAAAGCAAATGTTGAAGGTGTTGGTGAGAAATTAAAGCAACAATTAAAAAGGCAAGGCAATGTATTAATTTCACACTTGTTAGCAGAAGGAAATACCGATCAAGGGTTTGATCGTGCATTTGATTTATTAGGCAATGTTGGATTATTCATGGCTGCATGTCGCCGCCATGAAATAACTGAGCCCAGTAGAGAAACTACTTCACCTTTGGTAGAGGCATCGGCATTGGCAATGCATATTGGTGCGTCGATTGGTGTAACACCGCGGTTTGCTACCGCGCATTTAACCACCCACAATAAAGCTGTTAATGGCACCTATAAGCGCTTTACTAATTTACCTGATGAAAAACTTTTTTTAGATTATAACACTCAAGGTATTTTAGCCTACAAGCGAGCAAGTGATGCCTTATTAAAGATAGTACCACTGGGTATTTCGCACCCTTTGTGTGGTGAATTACTAAAGGCTGCAAAGTACGCGCTCATTAATGTAATTGAATCTAACAATGCACTTTACACACAATTAGATACAGATCGTTTTTTTAACTGCGTTCGCCCTTACTACAAACCATACCGTGTTGGTAAAGAGATTTATCGAGGTGCAAACGCAGGCGATTTTGCCGGAATTAACGTAATTGATATGTTGCTTGGTCTTTGTAGTGCAAATGAGCCAAGCTACTCACAAATGCTGGTGGATAAGTTTTTGTATATGATGCCAGAAGATCAGCAAATATTAAGAGAGTCAATGCGAATACAAAGCTTTATGGACGATTTTTTACAGGCGCAGCAATATAAAAATAGCAACTGGTTTAAATCACATGGAAAGCTATTTATACAAGTATGTAAGTTACATGGTGACACAGCAATCGGACATCATAACCAATTAGTAGAAAAATTTATTGCGCAACCGTCAAAGCAAATGCACGAGCAACATTTAAGTAAAGTAACGGCAAGTGGACCGCCACTTCATGTATTACTCGATTCGTTAGAAAAGTTGAGGGATAGACGCGCAGCGGCAAAAAGGGACGATATAAAAACGCGGTTTGATGATCTCAATTCATTAAAAGAGTGCGTGAAGTAATATGCTTAAAAATGATTTTTGTATATCTGAAGGTTGCTACTTTTTAAGCCACTCCGTCGGCAGGCCACTAAAAAGTTCTCAACAGTACTTTACAGAGCACTATCTATCACCATGGCAAGATTCAAATAAAGAGCCATGGCAACAATGGTTACCTCAAATAGATGCGTTTACTTCTGCACTAGGTAAGTTATTTAATTCGCCAAGTTCACAATTTTGCCCGCAGGTTAACTTATCAAGCGGTTTAACTAAGTTAGTTATGTCGCACCCTCAATTACAACAAGCACGCTGCAAAGTGCTTATGGCACAAAGCGACTTTCCAAGTATGGGGTTTGTAATGCAAAAGGCGTTACCGCCTTGTGCAGAAATAATGTTTATTCCTGAAGAAGAAGACCTAAGCGATATAGCTGTATGGGAGCGTTATTTAACATCCGATATAGATATGGTGTTTGTAAGCCATGTTTATTCAAATACGGGGGTTCAAGCACCGATAAGCGATATTGTACTACGTAGTAAGATGACTAATAGCCTTTCAATAATTGATGTGGCGCAATCTGCTGGAGTTTTGCCTATTGATTTAACAACGCTTGATGCCGATTTCATGATTGGCTCAAGTGTCAAATGGTTGTGCGGCGGACCAGGTGCAGCCTACTTATGGGTTAATCAAAACCAGCTGGAGCAGTGCAAGCCAAAAGATGTGGGGTGGTTTTCTCATGAAGACCCCTTCGAGTTTAATATTAACCATTTTTGTTATCATCACAGCGCACTGAGATTTTGGGGAGGCACCCCTTCTATAGCCCCGTACGTGATTGCTGTAAATAGTATAAATTACTTTGCAGATCTAACAGTTAGAAAGGTAAGAGAGCATAATCTCGCGATGATTTCGAATATTCATCAGCATTTAAGTGAATTTGTTGTATCACCAATACAAAGCAATCAATGTAGTGGTACCGTTATTATGTTTTTTAAGAATAAACAGCAGCAAATATTAGCAGCGCTGGGTAAAGCAAACATGAGTGTTGACGAGCGCAAATACGGAATACGAGTCTCACCGCATATTTATACAACGGAAGAAGATGTAAACGCGCTTATCAATACCATAAAGCAAGCGCTTAAGGAATTTGACTAAGCAACTGCTTTCGTTGACGTAAAGCATCTATTTGTTGTTGTGTACGCGTAACCTTTGATTCATATGCGCTGGTAATTGGCGCTGTTTTTTTAGCAATGGCGTCAGCAATAGAAGAGGCGCCTAACCGGTTAGCCTGATCTTGTGTAACATAGCTGGCTTGCTTTACTTGCTCTTGGTAGGTTTTTTCTGTTTGTTTAAGTGTTAATTGTAGCTTGCTTATTTCACGTTCTATTTGCTGAACTTCTAAAAAATTGTCTACTGAACTATCTGTAACATTATTTGCTTGAGTGGGGCTTTTATAGGCTTCAATTATATTGATTTCTTTTAGTGTGATCTGTTCGGCATCTTTTGAGCAAGGTGTTTGGCTAAAGGTAGGAACGCCTTTAATTACACACTTGTATACCGTTGTATTTTGCGAAAAAGAAAAAAAAGGTAGCACTGCGCATGTAATTAACAATATAAACCTGTTCATAGCAAAACCTAAAGTGGCTATCGTTTTAGTAATAATGCACTAAGTCATAGCGGGTTACAATTTGTTTAATTTTTATAAATTTTAGGCACAAAAAAACCACAATTAAGTGGTTTATATCTAGCATATAGTGGAGAAAGGGGAATAGACTTGCTTTCATCCATGTAATCAATCGCTGTGCGACGCTTGCAGCGGCCCAAAATGTTCCAGACATTTTGTCGAACCCTGTCGAGGGTCTCACCGTCCAATTTAGTATTAGTGTTAAAATTTAGGCACAAAAAAACCACAATTAAGTGGTTTATATATAGTATATGGTGGAGAGGGAGGGATTCGAACCCTCGATAGAGCTACAAACTCTATACTCCCTTAGCAGGGGAGCTCCTTCGGCCACTCGGACACCTCTCCAACGCATAACCGGTTGTATTGATGATATAAAAAACCACCAACTAAAATATGGTGGAGAGATAGGGATTTGAACCCTAGATAGGCTACAAACCTATGCCGGTTTTCAAGACCGGTGCATTCGACCACTCTGCCATCTCTCCGTGACGCAGAATAATACTTAGGTGATGGGGGTGTGTAAATAGCAAAATGTCTGTTTGCCTAAAAAATAGACGTAAATACGTGTTTTTTTACAAATTAAGGAAAAATAAGGCAATTATTAATAAAATAAAGAGGTTGCAGCAAACTGTGGGAGCTAAAAAAGAGACTTTTTAGTGGTTGGGTGTTTGCTGCACCGAATAAATAACCATGGTTGGGTGATTATTTATATTGCGCTGCGCCGCCAAGTGCTAATTTTTTACCAAGCGTATTAAGCCTAGCTAGCATTTTTGCTTTTCGGTTGGTTGGTTTAACTGCAATTTGTGTGTTTGCTGTTTGGTTTAATGTATTTATAGGGTTCATCACTTGGCTCCGGTTTAGGTCTGTTGAAAACATGCGCATTTTGCATGCAAAGCGTACAAAAATAAAACGATAAAAATTACCTGTGAGGCATTAGTTATTTTTATCTGAAGCAGTGGTTGTTAATAAAATGTTTAATTGTGTTTTTTCTGTTTTTTAATTTTTATTTCACCCTGATCTTTTTTAGTTTGTTGTTTTAATTGTGCTTTTAATAGTTTTGTTTTTTATTTATGCATATTCGATTATTTTAAATGGGTAATTATTCAGATTATTTTATTTTGGTTTTTAATTGTTATTTTTGTGGTTTTTTATTGCAGCTAGTGGTTATGCTTAGTACATTAAAAATCGTCGTTAATTTGATATTTAAAATAGTAATTGACTTAAAAATACGGTTTTTTAATAGAGTGTTTCTCTAATAGATAAAAAGCGCCTGCTATGAGGCAGGCGCTTTAGTGTTAGTTACGTTTAAACGTGTCTAACTGGGGATGGAGCCTCTCAGCTTTTTGCTAAGGGCATAAATTTTGAAGCAAATTGCTTGCTGAATATTTTAGTCTTGCTTAGCCACTAAAAATTGGATGATTAAATCTTTAGTGTTATCAAAAACAGGGGGGCATATGAGTTAAATTTATGTCCATAAAACGCTGCTTTTATCTTTATTATTTATAACGATAAATAACGAACGCAGTCTATGTTTGTATAAAGCCATAAAGTTGTTTACTTAGGCAAGTAATAACTAGACCAATGACCCTTATTCTGAGCCGAACAACATAAACGAGAAAAAAGAGACAGAACAGATACAAAAAAGCAGCATTCAATAAAATAAAATGCTGCTGAAGGGATGTTAAATATAGTGAGTTAATTGCGGGTTATTTAACGTGTTTAAAGGTAAATAATTGATAACCTTCTAGCTCAGGAACTAACGTTACTAGCTGCTCTTCTTGTTTTGCAATTTCAGCAAAATTACCGCATAACGAATTAGCTCGTTGCTCTAAATTGTTTGCGTGTAACTCTACTTTCTCTTCAATTTGTGCGCCCATATTTTCCATGCGTTCTTCGAATGCATCCATATCGCCGCCAGAACCTAATAACTCCGATCCAAGCGCGACCAGTATACTACCCATAGATTGCATGACTGCTGATTCAACGGCTGTTTCTATTTGTTTTTCAAACTGATGCTCAAAGTTTTCACCAAATTGGTTAAAACTTTGCTGGCCCATAACAAAGGTGCCTTCTTGATAAAACGTGTTTTCTACTTCTACGCGTATATCGTCCATTAACGATGACATATCGTCTAAGCCATTAATGTTAAAAGCATTACCGACTTCTTCTAAAGCAACACCGGCGATTTTTACGCCGTCTAATGCAATATTAGCGACTTCGGGTAGCTGTATACGTAAGCTATCAGAGTATTGAGTAAGAGCTTGGCGTTGTGAGTTATTAAGCGCTACAAACTCACCGTTTACCATTAAATCGCCATTGCTGTTGAATTGCATAGCTTGGTTTTTTGCTGTAAAAATTTCTAGTTCGTTTGGCTTGATGCGAACATCATTTTTAAACTCTACGTCGCATTGATCGTTGCTAAATGAAATTGTTGAATCATTATCGTTGTGTGCCATAGCAACAGGTGTACAGATTAATGCGCTAACTAATAGTAATTTTTTCATGTGATGACTCTATTTTTTGTTGATAACAAATAATTAATAACAAGTTTGGTGCCACTATTTTTTTATCAACAAAAGCAATGGCTTGCATTTCATGCTAGGTTTAAAGGTCTGTTTAATTTTTATTATTAGACTATATTTTAGTGAAATTAACCAATGAATATAAATTTATAAAAAAAATTTATCGATACGATAAAAAACTCTCACTTTCCACAATTGCAATTTAGCGCTATTTATTCACATTAATGACATGAAGGCTATTTACTATGGCTTTGTGGCTTTACTTTGATGCTAATTTGCACAGCATATTGGTGTTAAATTTTTTAATTTACCAATTACATTAATTAAAGCGTAATTGGTCTCAAACACTTTATGGAGTGGGTTGTGGGTAAGACATTTAGTTACGATGCGCTAGATGATGATTTTGTTGAAGACGAATACGAAATGGTCGGTCGAAATCAACATGATAAAAACAAGCAAAAGGTTAAGAAAAAGTTGGAAGACTACCTTGAGCAAAAACGCTTGCGCAAAAATCTAGGCGAAGATGACTTAAGCGATTACATCGATTAAATCGCACTAGTATAAATACAATACCAATTAATAACGGCGGCTAGGTGCACAAAAAGTGCGCTTAAGCAGTTGTTACATTGGCAATAAAGAGGCTAATAGCCTCTTTATTGCTTTTTACTGCGTGCTTTTAGCCTTACTTAATGCTTTTTGTATAGTGAGCTCTATCTTTTCTGGCTTAGTAAAAGGGGCATAGCGCTTAATTGGCGTGCCATCGGCTGCAATTAAAAACTTAGTGAAATTCCATTTTATTTTTCGAGTTAAAAACCCCGGTAAAGCTGATTTTAAAAAGCGAAATACAGGGTGTGCATTTTTTCCATTCACATCAACTTTGTCTGTTATTAAAAAACTGACTCCGTAATTTATTAAGCACCCTTGCTCTATTTGCGACGCATCTCCAGGTTCTTGTTGGCCAAATTGATTGCACGGAAAGCCTATAATCACAAGTCCTTGACTGGCGTACTTTTCATGAAGCGCTTGTAAAGATGCGTACTGGTAGGTAAATCCGCATTTACTTGCAGTATTAACAATGAGTACAACTTTTCCCTCAAAACCATCAAAGTTAATAGGTTGGCCCTGTAGACTTGTTGCGCTTAATTGATGAAATTTTTGCATGGTGGCTTCTTATTATTGTTGTTAGGCATACTTTAACGCGGTAAAGGTTTTACATAAAGTATAAAGTTTATTTGTGGAGCGAGACATGTGACCTAACGGCCTTGGTATAGCCTGAGCTAAATTTTGTGTATTGCTTATACCTAATTTCACATCCTTGTAGGTGAAAAATAATAAACAATCCTCAGGCTGCTAAAACCTAACTATAGAGGTTAATAAACCCTAATTTAAAATTAGAAACAAACCCATACCGGCAAGTGTTGTGTAATAAATGTTATGTGTTTTATAAGCTACAATAATGGCTACAATAGCGGCACTTAAGTAAGGGTTTTGCCAATGCAGGTTTATGCCTTCTTCACCCAAAAATACAATAGGAACCCAAATAGCGGTAAGTACGGCCGGAGCACTAAAGCTTAAAAATTGCTGCATTTTAGGGCCCACTTTAAATGGCAATGCACGGTGTAAAAATAAATAACGCGTAAAAAACGTAATGCAGGCCATGAGTAAAATAGTGGTCATCATGTTTTAGTGTCCTTTTTCGCTGTTAGCCTTGCCGTTGTATAACCTGCACTCATTGCTAATAATGCGGAGCACACTAGCCATAATTCAAACCCTGTGCTTTTTAACCACGTAGCAGTAATACCCGCCACAATAACAGTCACTAAAGAGGCGGTATTTTTAATACCGGGAATAACCAAGGCGATAAAAGTAGCTGCAATTGCAAAGTCGAGCCCTAAGTTAGTTAAATCAGGAAGCATAGATCCTGCAACAATGCCTATTAATGTCCATATATTCCATGCGATGTAAAAACTAAAACCTGCACTAAGCGCATAAACTAAACGCACTTTTGTGCGATAAGCTTTGCGGTGATGAGAAAACGCAAATAATTCATCGGTTAATACAAAGCTAACAGGTAGGCGCCATCGCATTGGTTGATCTATGACCTTATGCCTAACAGCAAGGCCATATAAAAAATGCCGAGAGCTAATTATAAACGTGGTGAATAATATGGTAAGCAAGGGGGTGTTCCCTGCCATAAGTTCAATAGCGACAAGTTGAGCTGAACCTGCAAAAACCAGTAACGACATGGCTTGTGTTTCAAGAGCTGTAAATCCATTTTGAATAGCTAAAGAGCCGCAGAGTATTCCCCATGGAATAACGGCTAAGCAAAGCGGAAGCATATCTAAAAAGCCTTTTATTATCGCTTTTTTAACTGGTTGCATAGCATTTACCTTGCTGGCTTGTAGAATGGCAGATAACGACACCTTATTATGAGGTTGATTAGCATTTTAATAATACTGTTTTTTAGAGGGTAAACACAATGACGACGATAAAAGTATGGGATGGGTTTATACGGTGTTTTCATTGGCTGTTAGTCATTAGTATTGCCGTTTTATATTTTAGTGTAGAAGAAGGCATGATTGAGCTGCATTTTGTTGCTGGGTTCTTTACTTTAGCGCTCATTGTTACGCGAATAGTATGGGGGATTGTTGGCAGCAGAACAGCAAAATTAAGTGGCTTGTTTCACTCACCTAAGGCTGTGTTACAGGGGTTTAAAAACCCGATTGACACCATTGGACACTCTGCTCCTGGCAGCTATATGGTTCTTGCTTTTTTTACGCTTATATCAACGCAATTAATTACCGGGTTGATGAGTAGCGACGGTATTTTAACTGACGGCCCGCTTGTTGAATATGTATCGAGTGATACGGTCGATTTTGCTAATTGGCTGCATCACCTCAATTTTGACATATTACTGTATGCAATAGGCTTGCATATAGCGGCAATTGTTGTGTACAAAATTAAAGGTAAGCCTTTAGTAAAAGCAATGATTACTGGAGAAAAAGCATCAAAATCAAACAGTGTACAAAGCTCCGTAACTAAGTCGCCTTGGCTCGCGTGGGCTATATTTGCAGGCTTACTGCTTATACTCGCATTTACTTGGGGGCAAGAGCCTTTACAGTACTTATTTGGATAAATTTAGCTTTCAAAGTGGTCCTTAATTACTGGTTGTAAATCTCGGTTACATTCTTTTGTTTGATTGTTGGGGAGTGGGTACTTATAATTAGCACTTCCTTGGCAAGTTAATGGTTTGCAGTATTACTTGTTATTGGTGCTTGTTGTTTATTCATAATGAATAAACTATGTCACTCTTAAGGTGTAGCCGTGTTTATGCATACGTCGTTGGCCTGCGGGGAATGGTCAACAATTGGTTGCTTAAATAATCACACTCAATTATTTATTGGTGATGTGGTGAAAGTAACTTTTTATGACATGCAAGGAGAGCTAATTAGCTTATCGTTTGATTTTAAAATTACTTCATTTGAACAAGGGGAACCTCACGCTTGGCCGCGTTTGATAGCAGAATACATTAATGTTCACATTCCTTTGGTTAGTGCAGGAAAAATGACTGAACATGGTTTAATAGTCGCTTATCGGAATAATAAAATTTTTGCATTGCAAAGTAGCGGTATATGCAAAGCGCATATTGATTTTCATTGTATTGCGAAATGCGACGATCGTGACGTGAGCACTCAACGCTTGTATGAGTATGTTTACCCTGAGCATAGCGAACGCTATAACGCAGGTACTAAGGTGTTACAGCCTAAAGATGGTTGCATATATCAATGTAGGCCATGGCCTTTTAACGAGTTTTGTCGAAAAGCAAAGGATACACATTCAATATTTGAACCAGGGATAGGTAAAAGTTGGGCTATGGCTTGGCTTCAATTATAAATTAGTTAATTACATGTTTCTTCCCATAGGTATTACAGGTTTAGGAATAAATCGGTTGCCTTTAAGCCCACTCAACTATTGAGTGGGCTTTTTTATTTTTATGATAAACTGCGAACATTATTACTTCTTTAAATTGGTTTATTTGTGCCTAGTTCAGACTACTCTTTAAGCTTGCTGCCTCATTTCCCTGTTGCTGAAAAGCAGCCCCATACATTAACCACACATAATAAAAAAAGAACCGACCATTACTATTGGATGCGTGATGATGAGCGCAAAAATGAAAAAGTACTCGCACATTTACAAGCCGAAAATAACTATTGCGATGAGCAATTAGCATGTATTAAACCCTTGCAAAATACCTTATTCGAAGAGTTAAAAGCGCGTATTGTAAAGGACGACAATTCAGTGCCCGTCAAAGATGGTAAATACTGGTATCACTCTGAAGTGCGCGGTGACGATGAATATGCGCGTCATTATCGTAGCACAAGTATTAAAGCTGAAAATAAAGCCCTTTTGCTAGATGTAAACGAGCTTGCACAAGATTTTGAATTTTTTGACCTTGGGGAAGTTGCATTAAGCCCTAATGAGCAGCTTATGGCGTATTCACAAGATACTGAGGGTCGCCGTATTTATAACGTTTGTTTTAAAAATTTATCAACAGGTGAAATGCTCACTGATGAGCTTGAAAATACAGAAGGGCAAGTTGTTTGGGCAAACGACAATAAAACCGTTTTTTATGTTAAAAAAGATCTGCAAACTTTATTAGGGTACCAAGTATTTAGGCATGAGCTGGGAAGTGCGCAAAGCCAAGATGTGTTGGTGTATGAAGAGCAAGACAGCAGCTTTTTTATGGGACTGGGTAAAAGCCGAGATGAAGCGCTAATTATAATTGATTTGGCATCTACTGAGTCCAACGACACATGGGTGCTTGATGCCAATAATCCGCAAGGTCAATTTAGCGCACTCATGCAAAGAGAAGAGGGTCATGAGTTTGATGTCGATAAGTTAGGTGACACATTTTATATTGTCACCAACTGGCGAGCTAAAAACTTTAGATTGATGACTGCAACCGAGCAGACCATTGCAGATAAAACTCAGTGGCAAGAGCATACAGCCCACAGGGAACATGTATTACTTGAAGGCGTTGAGCTTTTTAATGATTTTTTAGTCCTCAGCGAACGTGAGCAAGGGCAAGCACGTTTTGTTGTAGTAAACAAAGAAGGCAAGCGTATGGCGCTTGAGTTTGACGATCCTTGTTATTACGCTGCTGTTGCAATGAACCCAGAACCGAATGTTAAAACGGCACGCATTTATTACTCAAGCTTAACCACTCCTGGTTCTTTGTACGACGTTGACCTTATAACGGGTGAAAAAACATTGCTTAAACAGCAAAAGGTATTAGGTGACTTTAAAGCCACAGATTATGAGTCTGAGCGGCTGATGATTACTTCGCGTGATGGCCTCAAAATACCTGCTTCTGTTGTATACCGAAAAGATAGTTTTAAAAAAGATGGCACCAACCCATTATTTCAATATGGGTATGGGGCTTATGGTTACACCATTGATCCGAGCTTCTCTAGCACGTCGCTCAGCTTACTTGACCGTGGTTTTGTTTATGTCATTGCACATGTGCGTGGTTCCGAAATGCTAGGCCGCAATTGGTATGAGCAAGGTAAAAAAACACATAAACAAAATAGTTTTAGTGATTTTATCGACGTAACAAAAGCGCTGGTTGAACAAAAATACTGTGATAGCAGCAAAGTATTTGCATCAGGCGGTAGTGCGGGTGGCTTGCTTATGGGCGCCGTGCTGAATCAAGCTCCACAGTTATATTGTGGTGTAGGGTGTCATGTGCCATTTTTAGATGTACTCACCACTATGTTGGACGAGAGTATTCCACTGACCACCAATGAGTACGATGAATGGGGAAACCCAAACGATCCACAGTTTTATAATGTAATAGATGCGTATTCGCCTTATGACAATATAAGCGCACAAAATTATCCTAATATATTAGTCACTACCGGCCTACATGATTCGCAAGTGCAGTACTGGGAGCCCATGAAGTGGGTTGCTAAAATGCGAGAATACAAAACAGATAATAATATATTGGTATTTAAAACCGATATGGACGCAGGTCACGGCGGCGCATCTGGACGCTTTAAAAGCTTGGAAGAAAAAGCACTTGAAATGGCATTTTTTATTGCGTTGGTTGAATGATACATTTTGTTAAATAAACAAAAAAGCCTCAGTGGTAGCTGAGGCTTTCAAAATCAGAATAACGTTTAGCTTAATCCAAGTAAGCTTTTAGCATCCAAACTAGTTTTTCTTGTTCAGAGATGTAGTCTCCCATTAATGATGCTGTACCTTCATCGCCTGCATCACCTGCTTGGTTTAAAATCTCACGTTGCTTTTTAATTAATGTACTGTAGCCCGCTAATATATTTTCTACGGCAGTAACGCCATCACTTATGCCTTTTGCTTCTTTTATTTCACTTACTTCAAGGTAATCTGAAAATGCATGTAACGGCGCGCCATCGAGCGTTAAAATACGCTCTGCAATCTCGTCTACTTTCAAAAGTAACAGGTTATAAATTTCTTCAAACTTAACGTGTAATTCAAAAAAGTTACGGCCTTTGATGTTCCAGTGAAAACCACGAGCATTCATATACTGTATTTGGTAGCTACTCAGTAGAGTATTAAGTGATTTTACAATGTCGTCGCTTTTTGCGCTGTTTAAACCAATTGCATTTACTTGTGACATAACTTGCTCCTTAAGAACCGTTTGTTTGTTAACTTGAGTAAAGTATTACTTTTTTAGTTAGATTAGTGAAACTGTTTATATCTATAGAGTTAATAGTTAAAACCTATTAAATGACTGGTACATAAGTTTTGTTTGCTCTATAAAGACATGGGGTCTAATTATTAAAATTCACCTCAATTTTTTAAGGTGGTTTGTTGCGTAAAATATGATCTCAAACAAGCTTAGACGGGGTTATTAAATTTGTTAATTTATTTTTTGATTTAGGTCAAAAATCACTCTTTTTGAAAGCGCATAATAATGGCGTTGAATTAATTAGGAGAGTGAACATGTATGCAAAAACAGGCAAACAAAATAAAGCAGAGTTAATTGTGGTATGTATTTCGCTGGTGGCATTTGTGCTTGGTTTAGTAGCTCATCTAGCGGGTGCAAGTATCGCTAACTCAGACGTGTTTGGTTATATAGCTGCGCCAATTCCGTTGGTGCTCGGGGTTATTGTTATACTAAGTTATAAAATAGCTGAGGCGGCAGAAGATTAACTGCCTTCGCCTAAACACTTTAAAATATAATCGACCACTTCACGTGAGTAAATCATACTGGTATGGCTTAAGTGAAACACTTTGTGTTCTGCCATACCTTTTAGTTTAGTTTCATCAAGAAGAACCGTTCCGTCTGACTTGCTACCCTTTACAATAAGAGGCATTAAGCCGATTGGTAGGTCGCCAGCAATACTATAAAGCTTTGCTTTAAATGGCCAGTTACCATTTTGTGTGAGTAAAAACTCAACGCTATTTTTTAAAAAAGCTTCAAACCCTTTTTGTTTCATTTTTTGTGCAATGTGACTGCCTTGATGGGGAGTACCAAGCGTTACTACTTTTGTAACGAATTGGCTCGCGTCTGAGTTAGCTTCTAAGTAAGCTCTAGCTACTAACCCACCCATAGAGTGGCATACTAAAGCTGTGGGCTCATTACCAATAAACTCATCTATTTGTGTAAAAATAGCATCACGATTTGGGTCAAGAGTATTGTATGTAAGGTTTAACACGTTAACGCCTGAGCTCTCTAACCTAGAGCAAAGGGGGCGCATAACAAAGCCAGACATATACAAGCCATGTAAAACAATAACGTGTTTAACTTTCATATAACCCCTAAAGCAACTGCAATTACATTAATTGCTGTGGTTTTATCTCAATATTCGTATTATCAGTGTTAACCCATACCTCACCATCTTGAATGGTAACTGTAAGCTGTATGTTGCGATCAACTAGCTCAGCAAGTGCCTGTGTTGCTACAAAGTCTAAACTAAAAATACTTAAATTTTTAAATTCGTACAATTTTGGTTGGTGTTTTTGCCACCATATAGCTTGGTTGTTCTCACCGTAAGTATAAAGCACAACTTTTTTAGATTTATTGCAGGCTTTTTTAAGGCGCTTTTCGTCAGGTAAGCCTAGCTCAATCCAAAGCTCTACTTCTTCACTGTAATTAACGTGCCAAAGCTCTGGCTCGTCATCAGCACTTAACCCTTTGGTAAACTCTAAACCATCACAATAGTTAAGTGCAAACGCGAGCAGGCGAATCATTAACCGCTGGTCAGTTTCCGATGGATGCTGAGCCAAAGTTAAATTTGTGTCTTGATAAACATGGCGATCCATATCGCTAAGCGATAATTGTGCCTTCATAATGGTTGATTTAAGAGCCATAACAACTAATCTAAAAATATTTTCGCCAGTATAGCGCAATTAAATGAATTGCCAGTTAAAATAGCGCTTAAATATACGTTAGGAGTTAAAAATGGCTATCCAGTGGTTCCCTGGGCACATGAATAAAGCCCGAAATGAAATTAAAGAAATAATGCCACAAATGGATGTGATCATTGAAGTGCTTGACGCACGCATTCCTTATAGTAGCGAAAATCCAATGGTGACAACCCTTCGTGAAGGCAAACCGGTCATCAAAATTTTAAATAAGGCTGATTTAGCCGATCCTAAAATGACTCAAGTATGGAGAGACTACTTTGAGCAAGAAAGTGGTGTTAAAGCCATTGCGTTTGGTCATGATAAAGCCGCTGAAGTACACCGTATTAATGAGCTTTGTAAAAAGTTAGTGCCGCATAAAGTGGGTGCCGATAAGCAAATAAAAGCCATGATCATGGGTATTCCAAACGTGGGTAAA
The DNA here is from genome assembly GCF_000813065.1 of Pseudoalteromonas sp. ECSMB14103. Lineage (NCBI taxonomy): Bacteria > Pseudomonadati > Pseudomonadota > Gammaproteobacteria > Alteromonadales > Pseudoalteromonadaceae > Pseudoalteromonas > Pseudoalteromonas sp. ECSMB14103. The sequence continues at coordinate 29,258 of NZ_JWGY01000015.1, forward strand.
TCTACATTAATTAATGTATTAGCTGGTCGTATAGTGGCAAAAACGGGTAATGAACCTGCGGTTACCAAGGCGCAGCAGCGCATTAAGCTTGAAGACGGCATTATGCTATACGATACGCCAGGCATGCTTTGGCCAAAAGTAGAGAACGAGAATTCAGGTTATCGTTTAGGTGCAACGGGTGCAATACGCGACACTGCACTTGAGTACGAAGAAGTTGCTAGTTACACCGCTGAATATCTACTGCATGCTTATCCTGAACTACTAAAAGCGCGCTATAAGTTAAACGAATTGCCAGAAAGCGATTGGGAATTTGTGGAAATGGCGGGTAAAAAGCGTGGTTGTATTCGTGGTGGTAATCAAATAGACACGTATAAAATGTCTGAAATACTCATTAACGAACTTCGAGATGGCATTATTGGTCGCATTACCATGGAAACACCAGCCATGCGTGAAGAAGAAGAAATAATGGTTGCCGGATTACGCGCCGCTGCAGAAGCTAAAAAAGCTGCTAAAGAAGAAGAGAAAAAACAGCGCCGTGCACGCGCACGAAAAAACCGCCGTTAAATTGTGAGCTTATATGAGTATGTTGCTCACTAAATTTCAGACATAAAAAAAGCCCGTAAGGGCTTTTTTAGTTTCATATCTACCGTCACCGATATGAGCAATGTAGCAAGTAAAATAGTAGGGCGGTTACTTATCATCAACATCAAGGGGCGTTGCGGTTAATAACAAGTAACCATAGCTGTTAACGTGCGCCACACGTTGTTTCAGGGTCGAGAAACAAGTTATTCATTCCGTTACAAAGCTGTATGTTCTGCGTTGTTGATAGTGATTATCAGTTAGATCTAAGTATCTGTCAACACTCAAATGCAAATAATTATCATTATCTTGGTGCGCATTTTTTATTCTCTTTTAAATCGGTATGTTAGCGTTAAATAACTACTCTTTTTTATTTTCACTTAAGCGTAAATTTATTTTATCAACTAGCACTTCATCGAGCTTATTAAACCTGCTAACAATAAGTAAAAAATCACTTCCATCTGTTTTTATTACTTTAATAGTGGTGTTATCTAGTTCAGTTTTACCGTATGAGGTTTCTATTTTATCAATGTCATTAAAGTGACTAAGGTCTGACTCAAGCTTTCCAGCATCGTTTTTATAGTAGCTAAAAATATAATTATCAGTTATTCCGTTTCCATCGTCTCGATAGTCAAACATGGCATCACTATAAAAATAGAGAACGTCTTCATTTTCTGGTGTTAGGCGGTTACGTTTTAAAAAGTGAGTTTGATAAGCCCATAACTTTTCGCCTTTTATTATAGCGCTACCAGGTAAAATATTAGCTTCTTGAAGTACACCGAAGAGTAATATTGGCGAAAGCGCCAGAGACATAAAGCACTGTCTGACTCGCCAGTAAGAGTTGTAATGCAAAGCTTTTTGGTTGGTGTTTGCGTGCTCTATGTAACTCACTAATGGAAGCCATAGAAAAGGCATAACCAGCAATGCGATAGTGGCGTATTCTTCCATGCGGTAAACCAATGTGGTTGCAAGTACTAATAAAAATAAAACAGCAGCCCCCCAGCTTGGGATTATTTTACTTTTACTTGATTGCAATTCACTGTGTTGCTTCAGTGCTTGATAAAGGGGGTAATACCATAAAATGGCGAAAATACCGCGAGCAATAGGCATTATATTGGCATTGCTGTGCTGCTTTATAGCTTTAAAGTTACGGTAGCACCAATAGTTAATATAAATACCTAAGCTTAAAATGCTGTAAATAATAAACTTGCTGACCGATACAGCGTAAAATGGGTTATTTTCAAAAGTAGGGCGCTTTGCCGACTCAAGTCGCCAGTCTGCAATAAAGAAAACAAATAATAAAAGGTAACCGGCAAGTGCGTATTTAAGCCAGTTACCTCCAAGGTTATCGAGTATGTCGGCCGTTGTTTGAGGCGCATCAGTTGTGTTTGCGTACTTTAAAATTGAGTAGTGCGTGGCTGAAATAAGTTTGTTTCGTTGCGCTAGGTAGTCGCTGATTTTATCAGCGGGAATATGGTCTTTCTTTGCGTAAAAGTGATAGCTTAGCGTTAAAATATTATCATTAAAGCTAACGGATGTTTTTAAATAAAAGTAGTCGTTATCAATCTCGTCTTGGCTATTGTCAAACGCCCAGTTTTTTTCAGTAAAATGAAGTTTTATGCTGGTGTCGATTATATTGGGGTATTCAAAATAAAGTGGGTCTGTGCGATTAGTTTGCTTTGGCTCGTAAACACTGTTTTGTATTTCAGAGGCGTAAAAATCAGCTTCATATCCGTCACTGGTTTTTTCCCAAAATTGGCTAATAAGGTACGACTCGCTAGTGATAAACTGACCTGTTTGTTGGTCCTCACTTACCGCCATGGGTTTATCGATTTTGAGCTCGTCAAAAAAACCTTGGTAGTATTCAAGGTATGATTTTGCAACGCTGTCTAGCCCGTTGCGCGCTAAATTACTTCTGCGATTAATAGCCTGAAACTCGGCATAAGAATATTCGGTAGTAAATAGGACCGGTTCTTTTACTGTTTTAGGAATATAAAATTGATCGTTTACTGTTACCTTTTTATGCGCAGGAGTTTGTGCCATAGGCGTTAATGTATTTTCGCCATTTTTTATAATAAGTGCATATCCGTAATCGGGCTGCGCTAAATAGGGAAGTGTCCCTCGTTGATAACTAATGGTTGGATCCAGCCAATAGCGTTTGCCTTTGTACTCAAGAGTTACAATTACGTGGTTAAAAACGCTTGCTGTGGCCGGTAGTTCTATTAAGCGCTTCGTTTCTTCTGTATCTACAAGAGCAGGGTATGCCTCTATTTTCATCGCTTCTAATAATGAAATGAGTAGAGTTGTTTTATCTTTACAGTCACCATACCGTAGAGATAGCGTTTCTGAGGCAGGTGTTGGCTGATGAGAATTGGTGCCCATTTCTAAACCTAAATAGCGTATTTCGTCTTGGCTAAAGCGTAATGCTGCGGCAATCCTATCGGATGTATTGGTATGCTGTGCCTGTATAGATTGCGCTATGGCGTTAATACTACTAGGTGTTTCGATTGCTGACTCATAAAGTGGTAATGCCCAATTAACAACTTCGTCCCAACTATTATATTCAGAGAGATAAACTTGCATGTATGGGTTGTACCAGGTGGGTGTTTCAGAGTCTTGCGTGAGTAAAGGGGCTTCGAACTCTGATATAGAGTAGTCCGTACCGTATTGGTTTTCAGTCTGTTTTGTTTCGGCAGTGCCATTTATGGTTTTTATATTAAGAGGTGTTTTTTTACCCCATAAAACACGCATATACTGTTGCACTACGGGCACTGACCACCTTAGTGTGCGCCGAGTACTAAATTTATTGGCATAGATAGGATTACTGCCGGTAACACTGTAGCTATAATCGAGCATATCTCCGCTTCGCATATCGTCAACAATGATATTTAAAGAAAGCCTTCCGTTATAAATTTTATCAGCTAATTCAGACTCGCTCTGGATAACAGATAACCTTGCAGTTGAAAGCTTATCTATGTGCTTACCATCTCTAATTATGGAGAGTGTGTGCAATGTTAGGGTCTGATAGCTTGGGTCAAAATCGAGGCTTAACTGGCTTATATAGTCAACGCCACTTTGATTAAGTGCTTGCATTACTAGGCGTGTGTATCGTTGTTGCTTTTGACGTTCAGGAACATAAGTTTGGTTGTCGAGTAATAGGTAAAGTGTGCCATCGCGCACTTTTGCCATATCACTTTTTTGGGGCTGTTTTACGTCATGTAGGGTGACCCAATTACCAGGTGCATCTATTTTATATTGCGTAGCATAAGCTGGTGCATTACATAGAAATAAAACACATGTTAGTAGCCAATAAATAGGGTAAAGAAATGTCCGTTTCATTTTTAATTCTTATTATTTGTTATTAATGCATACCACTTATAGGTTTATATAGTGGCCTATTTTTAATCGATATTATCATACAGATTGAATCGTGAAGAGCTTTAGTAATGCGTTATTTTTAAATACTCGCCTGCTTTAACTTTAATTAAATAAACCTTTCTTCAATGTGTTTATGGGAGAATTTACGACTATTTATTTATACCTTAAAGGGCGCAGCTGCAGTAAAAATTATTAAACATAACAATATGCTCGATATCAATAAGGCCTTTTAAGTTACCGATACAAAATTAAAAAGCATTATTTAAAATGCAGTGTTTATGAAATAAAGCCTAACGTTTTTATTGGTTTATATAATAAACAGCGTGTTGTACCGTTAATATATTCTCTTTGTAAAAAAAATATAGTGAATTGATTGCATTTTAAGCGACTTCTATGGTGATGTTCGCTTTAAGTAATGCTATACTCCCGCCGAATAATTTATCGACTTTATTAAGAGTAAAATAATGGCAGATTTATCGAAGTACAGAAACATTGGTATTTTCGCGCACGTTGATGCGGGTAAAACCACGACTACTGAGCGTATCCTGAAGCTTACAGGTACTATCCACAAAACAGGTGAGGTTCATGATGGTGAATCTACTACCGATTTCATGGATCAAGAAGCTGAGCGCGGTATTACTATCCAGTCTGCGGCAGTAAGCTGTTTCTGGAAAGATCACCGTTTCAACGTTATCGATACTCCTGGACACGTTGACTTCACAGTTGAAGTTTACCGTTCACTTAAAGTATTAGATGGCGGTGTTGGTGTATTCTGTGGTTCTGGTGGTGTTGAGCCACAATCAGAAACTAACTGGCGTTACGCGAACGAATCAGAAGTTGCACGTATTATTTTCGTAAACAAATTAGACCGTATGGGTGCTGATTTTTACCGTGTAACTGAGCAAGTACGTAAAGTACTTGGTGCTGTACCATTAATCATGACTTTACCAATCGGTATTGAAGATGATTTTGTTGGTGTTGTAGACGTTCTTACTAAAAAAGCATACGTTTGGGATGACACTGGTCTTCCTGAAAACTACGAAATCACAGATGTTCCTGCAGACATGGTAGAAAAAACTGAAGAATACCATGAAATGCTTATCGAAACTGCTGTAGAGCAAGACGATGATCTAATGGAAGCGTACATGGAAGGTGAAGTACCTTCTGTTGAAGATATTAAGCGTTGTATCCGTAAAGGTACTCGTGACCTTGCGTTCTTCCCAACGTTCTGTGGCTCTGCATTTAAAAACAAAGGTGTTCAACTAGTACTTGATGCTGTTGTTGATTACTTACCGGCTCCTACAGAAGTTGATCCTCAACCTCTTATGGATGAAGAAGGTAATGAAAACGGCGAGTTTGCAATTGTTTCTGCAGACGAACCTTTCAAAGCGCTTGCATTCAAAATCATGGATGACCGCTTTGGTGCATTAACATTCGTACGTATCTACTCTGGTAAGCTTAACAAGGGTGACACTATCCTTAATGCGTTTACTGGTAAAACAGAACGTGTTGGCCGCATGGTAGAAATGCAAGCTGACGAGCGTAAAGAGCTTACTTCAGCGCAAGCGGGCGATATCATCGCTATCGTTGGTATGAAGAACGTGCAAACTGGTCACACTCTTTGTGATCCTAAGCACCCAGTAACACTTGAACCAATGGTATTCCCAACTCCAGTAATCTCGATTGCTGTACAGCCTAAAGATAAAGGCGGTAATGAGAAAATGGGTGTTGCTATCGGTAAAATGGTTGCAGAAGATCCATCTTTCCAAGTTGAGACTGATGAAGATTCAGGCGAAACTATCCTTAAAGGTATGGGTGAGCTTCACTTAGATATCAAAGTAGATATCCTTAAGCGTACTTACGGTGTAGACCTTGTTGTTGGTCAACCACAGGTTGCTTACCGTGAAACTATCACTCGTGAAATCGAAGATAGCTACACGCATAAGAAACAATCTGGTGGTTCTGGTCAGTTCGGTAAAATTGATTACCGCATCAAGCCAGGCGAAGTGGGTTCAGGCTTCACGTTCACATCATCAGTTGTTGGTGGTAACGTACCTAAAGAATTCTGGCCTGCAGTTGAGAAAGGCTTTAAATCAATGATGCAAGAGGGTGTGCTAGCTGGCTTCCCTGTACTTGACGTTGAAGTAGAACTTTTCGACGGTGGCTTCCACGCCGTAGATTCATCTGCAATTGCATTCGAAATCGCTGCTAAAGGCGCTTTCCGTCAATCGATCCCTAAAGCGGGCGCACAACTTCTTGAGCCAATCATGAAAGTTGACGTGTTCACGCCAGAAGATCACGTTGGTGATGTAATCGGTGACCTTAACCGTCGTCGTGGTATGCTAAGCGACCAAGAAGCTGGTTTAACTGGCGTTCGCATTAAAGCTGACGTACCGTTATCAGAAATGTTTGGTTACATCGGTTCACTACGTACTATGACATCAGGTCGTGGTCAGTTCTCTATGGAGTTCTCACACTACGCACCATGTCCAGCTAACGTATCTGAAACGGTAATCGCTGCAGAAAAAGAGAAAAAAGCTGCTAAGTAATTAGCCTTTTAAACTCTAAAAAAAACCCGCACATGTTGCGGGTTTTTTATTGGCTAAAAATTTTTCTAGCTTCTGTGTAATTTATAGTTAGCATATATTTTAAGCATAAAAAAAGGAGCGCTAAGCGCTCCTTTTTAGTGTGATGCACGGTTAATTAAACTTTCTAATTAACTTTGCTTTGAGGGTTTTGATTTTTAGCTTACGAACACGATGAAAACGTTGTACTGGCATTGTTGTTAATTGCTCTGCTGGTAGTGCTGGCAAAGTTTCAGGGTATTGCCCTTTGCTTGGTACTGATACTGTTTGTAAATGTACTTTCAGTGCAGCGAGTGTTTTACTGTTATCGACTTCACTAGGGCATATAAATATACCTAGTTTTCTGAGCGCTACACCAAACTTAATACTACTCGAGTAACGAACAATGGGAGCTGCAAGTATCAGCCCTAATAAAATAGGTGATAACCACCAGAAAAATACAGGGGTAAAGTAATAAGCAACCCCGCCCCAAACAACTGCAACTACGGTTGAAAATAGTGTATAGCCAAAGGCTTCTTTCCACGACACCATGCGGCCTTCTCGCGGTTGAGCATCCCACGTTACTTTTTTACCTAAAAATACACATACTACAAAGTAAGCATGAAAAACCATCATCAGCGGTGCCACAATAACGGCAAACAAAGTTTCAATAATTGAACCAGCTATGAGTTTAATTGACCCACCAAAACGCTTATTTCTGTGGACTAGGGTAACAATGACCCCCATTAACTTAGGCATTAATAAAATAATAATGGTTAAATAAAGTAATGAGTCAATTAAATCTGTTTTAGCTATTTGCCATGTAGGAAATAACTGATAAGCACGATTAAAATAGACATCACTGTTTAATGCGCGGGTAACTGCATCAATAGTACTTAATGCGAGCATTGATAGCCAAATAAGCGACGATATATATGCTGTGGCACCCAGTAAAAAATGAAACTTACTCATAAGCTTTAATTTATTTGATGACAATAAACCAAGGTGTTGAATATTGCCTTGTACCCAGCGCCTATCACGAATTGCGTAGTCTAATATATTGCTTGGAACTTCTTCATAGCTACCTTCAATTTCAGATAACAACAATACATCCCAATCTGCTGAGTGAAGTAAAGAAGCTTCAACAAAGTCGTGGCTGAGAATTTCACCACCAAAGGGCGCATTCCCCTTTAATGTTGGCAAACCACAACATTTAATAAAGGCATCGACCCTTATGATTGCGTTATGTCCCCAGTAGTTAGCTTGATCGGTTTGCCAAAAAGCAGAGCCAGTAGCTAGCATGGGGCTGTAGAGTACCGATGCGAATTGTAAAAAGCGACCAAAAAAAGTATCTTGGCGCACCGGAATAGGGATTGTCTGAATAAGACCTGCTTGCGGGTTATTGAGCATGCTAGTTGTTAGCTCAAGCATACACTCGCCAGTCATTATACTGTCTGCATCGAGTACAATCATATGATCGTATTTACTACCCCAGCGTTCACAAAAATCCGTTAGGTTGCCTACTTTGCGGTGTTTATTGTCTTCACGGCGGCGATAAAAAATATGTTTGGCAGTATCTCCTAAGCGTTCGCATAGTGCGTGCCATGCATTGAGTTCATTCTCGGCTATCTGCGGGTCTTGTGTATCGCTTAGTAAGTAAAAATCAAAGTGTTCGAGCTGTCCGGTCTCTTTAAGCGACGCTAGACTTACTTCAAAACCAGCAATTACACGGTGGGTGTCTTCGTTGTAAATAGGCATTACAACCGCTGTTTTTTGCTTAGCAATAGCTTGGGCGTGGATCGCGATTGGTTTTATGCGCTTTAAGGTAAGTGGATCGATACGAAATAGCTGTAATACAAACCCTATTGTGCCACTACAAAATGCCGTCACTATCCATGCAAATGTAATAGAAAATAAGACAAGCAGTGCATACTCAAGCAACGTCATGCCGTTTGAGTTAAGTATGTCGAACATGATTGATATGCCATAGCCTGATATGAATATAGCGGCAATTGCAAAAAGCCATACACGAGCTGTTTTAAATGGCATTGTCGTTCCCTTTTTTTGCTTACTTGGTGTCATTTGGATACCAAACATAGCTCCATACCTCACTAATGTCTTTGTCACGCAGTTTTAACGATAAGCGCATATCGACAGGTTTGTCGTCTTGTGGTGCAATTTTAAAAGCAACACGCCAGCCGTACCCTTCAGGCAGCTTTTGAACGGATACATCACTTACTTCACCCGTAGTAAGCTGAATATCTGCATTTAACTTAAGTTGTTCAGAGAGAGCATTTAGAGCAGGGCCTGAAAAATCAACAGTGAATTGACGATGACTTTGTGGTGGCGGGTTATCTTCACCGGGCAATGCCGCGCTGCCGATACGAGTACGAACTACATGTGCTTTTTCATGTTTGTTTAAACTGCTATTAAACGTACTCATTTTGTAGCTAAGTTTTAATGAATCACCAGCTTTGAAGGGGTTTTCTGGTACCCAGTAGCTAACAATGTTGTCGTTTGTTTCGGTATCTGTTGGAATTTCTACTAGCTCAACACGGCCATTGCCCCATTCACCCTGAGGTTCAATCCACAGGCTTGGGCGATCATGGTAATGTGCTTCTATATCAAAATAGTTATTAAAGTCACGGTCGCGTTGCGCGAGCCCAAAACCTTTCGGGTTTTCGTACGCAAATGACGTAACACTCAGTTGCGATGGATTATTCAGTGGGCGCCATACCCACTTGTCATCCTGTGATTGAGTTAACAAACCATCAGAGTCATGCACCTCAGGACGATAATCATCAAAAAATTTTGTGCTATTTTCACCATGATAAAACATGCTCGTTAGTGGTGCGATGCCTAACTTTTTCACGTCTTTACGGGCAAATATTTGCATGTCTATTTTAACGGTTGTGTTGGTAGTAGGGTCAATATTAAATTTATAAGCGCCAGATACTGATGGGCTATCAAGTAATGCAAACAGTACAATGCTAGTTTGTTCTGCTGTCGGTTTTACTAGCCAAAACTCTTTAAACATAGGGAACTCTTCGCCAGATGCAAGCGCTGTATCAATTGCTAATCCGCGAGCTGAAAGGCCATAAACTTGGTTTGGACCTACAACACGAAAATAAGAAGCACCTTGAAACACCATAATCTCATCTTTATAAGTATTAGTATTTAAAGGGTAGTGAAGCCTAAAACCTGCATGGCCAAGCTGTGTATTGGTTGTGCTTTTAGTTAACTCATCTTTTAGCGGTGCAGCCGTTCCATCGTAATTATAAAAGTCAGTATTAAAGGGAAGTCTGCTGTGTTTTGAGTCGCTATCAACAGTATTTATTGTCACCGGTGTTTTGTATAAAAAACCAGGATGAAATAGCTGTAATTCATACAAACCATCATCTTTCCAAACAGCTTGATCTTGCTTAAAACGAATGGAGCGGTAATCCTGATAATTAATGTTATTTAGTGCATCAAGTTCAATATTGTTTGGCGCCTTATAGTCTTCACTGGCTAATTTTTTTGCACGTGCGCTGATAACATCAAATAAACTACTTTGTGAAATAGAGGCTTTGGTGGTACTTGCTAATGCTTGGTTACTAACTGCAAATGTTGAGAATGCAATAAATAAACCCAAAATCGATTTAGTATGAGACTGCCATCGTGTTGTTAATTTGATAAGTTGCTTCATTTTTTCTTCCTTTATGAAAACGGCTAGGTCACATTTAAAAGTGATTTTTTTACTTAATGGGTAAGCCTAAATTAATCTATGAATTTGATGTTAAGTACTGAAGTTACGAGGTTTGTAAAGTTACATTTAATAAAAAATGAACTACCTAACGCAAAAGATATTAAGGGGGGATAGCTGAAGCTTGTCTGAATTATTTTTACAGAGGAATAAAAAAAGCCGCGAATGCGGCTTTTTATTTCTTACTTTAAGCTAATTATTTCTTTTTAAAGCGACGCACTATAGAAAGTGGTGCTAAAAGAAGAGATAACCAAAGCAATGAGCCAGCATCGTTATCATCATCTGAACGCAAGTTATTTACCTTCACAGCAACTTTTTCAGCCTTTGATACATTACCAACGCTATCTTCAACTTGTACAGTAAACGTAATGCGGTTTTCAAATTCATAATCAATTTCACCAGCAACAATTAGCTGACCTTGATCATTAATTGACACACTATCGTTTTCAGACACGATAAATTTAACAACAGGTGAATCTTCAGGGTTAGGATCTGAGTAATCAAGCATGCCAATAACAGTACCTACAGCGCTGTTTTCATCAATAGAGAATACTTGATCTGGGGCAACCACAGGAGTCTGTTCTTCTGGTGTAAGCACAACTTCAGATTTGATATCAACAATCACAGGGTCATGATCAGACGCGCGGTATGCACTTTCTGAGTAAAGAGTAGACTGATGCCCTTCGCTCTTAAACTCTACATTGTAATCAAGTACGATAGGCTCATCGGCATTAATGTGCCAATCTTTAGCAGCCACTACTTTACTAAGTAAAGACTCACTCGCCACTGCATGGTCAAGGCTACCAGCGCGGCCTGAGAAGCTGTAAGAGTAAGCTAATGTATTACCATCAAGCTCAGCAACAACATTTTTGTAGCCTTTTTCGTCAAATTTGCGAATTGGATCTTCCATCGCGTAGGCGTTCATATCACCCACTAAGATAATATCTTCGTCGTCTACACCTGTTGGTTTGCTGTCTAACCAATCAGCAAATGCGCTTGCACCTTCTGTACGGATTTCATTCCAACATGCTTGACCATCGTTTTGATCTTCATTAGCGCCACTTGCACTACCACAACCGCCTTTTGATTTTAAGTGCGCTACAGCAACAGTAAATACTTCTTGCGACTCTAACGATTTAAAGCTTTGTGCGATAGGTGTACGGTTGCTGAAATCAAATGGTGCTGCGGTAGTAATAGCAGCAGACCCTACTTCTTCAACTTTGTTTGCGCGGTAAATAAGTGCTGTTGTAATTGCGTCAGTACCTACTTGGTTAACATTAAAGTCTACAAAAGCATATTCGTTAGCACTGTCAGCATCATTTAGTGCGTTTACTAAACTTGCAATTGCACTAAACTCACCAAAGCCATCGTTTTCAATTTCCATTAAACCAACAACGTCAGCTTGCATTGCGCTAATTGCACTTACTAACTTAGCTTCTTGGCGAACCAACTCTTCAAGTGAGTCAGCACCGCGGCTGGTTGGGAAACCAGCGCCTTGGCCGTCACCGTTGAAGTAGTTTAGAACGTTAAAGCTTGCAACTCGCAGGTCTGCTTCAGGATTTAGTTCCGGTGCGTCTTCACGTGGATTAGTTGCAATAAACTGCGGTGCAACTGTTGGGTGAATACGGTATGTGCTAAAGCTATACGCTAATGCGCCTGTTACGCTGTTCACACTATCGCCTGTACGTAATGTGTTTTCTGCTGATAAACCTGGGGTCGGGTAAGCAGTAGGATCTGAGTTTTGAACAGTTGAACCGTCATCAACTAAGATTTTTTTAGTTAGGTTTTCTACTTCAACAGCGTTAGCTGCATCGCCAGGCATAGCAACTTGTGTGCCTTGGTATAAACGTTCTGTTGCAAGCTCAACTTCACCGTAACGGCCTAAACCAAAGTTATTTGTTACAACTAACTCTTGGTCTAAAGTAACCAGCATGCCTTCAAAGGCTTCTAAATCATCTTGGCTTGCTAAAGGTAAAGAAATTTTAGTGGCGCTTACTGATTGACCCGTTGCACATACCGCAACTTGAACAACATCAGAAATTTGCGTTGAATCGTAGTATTCATCAACTGTACCTTGAACACGTACGTGATCGCCAACGTTTACATCTGTATCTGCAAAGTAAACAAATACACCTTCAGAAGTTAGTGGGTTTGTATCTTCATCAGCGGCAAGAGAGGTTACAAAGAAACCTTTAAGTTCATCATCGCCTTGGAAGTCGGCAGTAACAATACCTTCTAGTTCTACTAGTGTGTCAACTAGTGGGCTTTCGTTTCCTTCGCCTTGAATAGCACTAATTAGCGTTTTGTCTGCAGCACATACGATTGGATCAATTGGATCTGGTTCAGGCTCTGTTCCGCCACCATTACCCGCATGAGAACCGAGACCAGTAAATTCATTTTGATCGAACTGCGCCCATTCTTCGCTAGGATTAAAGCTAGCATCAGGAGTAACACGACCTGTTACTATTCCATCTTTGCGTCTTAATGTTTTGTTTGCAGTTTCTACCCCGCCTTCTGACCAAGATGAGCCAGGATCTACACCACGTTGGCCGAAGCTATCAACAACTGTTGTTCCTTGCATTAAAACTAAAGCATCATCACCATTAAAGTTTACTACGGAGTCAGATAAATCTGCTTTTGCAATAAGGGCTGCATCAGCTCTTGAGTCAGCATTAACAATAACATAAGTGCTATTAGCAGCAAGAGTACCGCTTAACGTTAATTCAGTAGAAACAGTGCTAGAGCCATTAGAATAGCGCTGCAATGTGTAATCACCTAGAGAGATTTCCGATGATGATGTGTTATATAGCTCTATTGCTTTATTATAGCCACTACCTTCAACATACTCAGATATGATTAAGTTAGCGGACGCTGGTGCACTAAGACCTGCTAGTACAAGCGCCAGTGGCGTTATTTTTGTTTTTAACATTTTTTATTATTCCCGTGTATTTAAATCCCAAAATGGGACACCAGTTTAGAGAATCTAAATGACAAAAATAATACAATTATGTTAATGAATGTAAACGAAAAGGCGGTTTTACCGCCTTTTTATCAATTACTTACTTTTTAGTGAGGTATTGCGCGGCTTGCTTAGCGAAATAGGTTAATATGCCATCAGCCCCTGCGCGCTTAAAAGCGAGTAAAGACTCCATAATTGTGGCTTCTTCGCTCAGCCAACCGTTATCAATCGCTGCTTTGTGCATTGCGTATTCTCCGCTAACCTGATATGCGAAAGTAGGTACACCAAATTCGTCCTTAACGCGGCGCACAATATCAAGGTAGGGCATACCGGGTTTAACCATCACCATGTCGGCACCTTCTTGTAAATCAAGCGCGACTTCTCTAATTGCTTCATCTGAGTTGGCAGGATCCATTTGATAGGTTTTCTTATCGGCCCCTTTTAAGTTACCTGCAGAGCCTACAGCATCTCTAAAAGGCCCGTAGTAGCTAGACGCATATTTAGCTGAGTAAGCCATAATACGTGTATGAATATGGCCATCTGCTTCAAGTGCTTCGCGAATAGCGCCAATACGACCATCCATCATGTCAGATGGCGCAACTACATCTGCGCCTGCCTCGGCGTGCGAAAGCGCCTGCTTAACAAGAATTTCAGTGGTTATGTCATTCATTACATAACCTTTATCATCAATAATGCCGTCTTGACCGTGAGTAGTAAATGGATCAAGGGCTACATCGGTAATAACCCCAAGCTCAGGAAAAGCTTCTTTTAAAGCGCGTACAGTACGTTGTGCTAAGCCATCTTCACTGTAGGCTTCTTCAGCCATCAGGGATTTTTTGTCACCAGGGGTTACCGGAAAAATAGCCACGGCAGGTACACCTAAATCTACAAGCTCTTTCGCTTCTTCAAGCAAAAGATCAATCGATAAACGTTCAATTCCAGGCATTGATTCGATGATTTCTCGGCGATTCTTACCTTCTAGTACAAAAACAGGGTAAATGAGGTCATTTACACTAAGTTGGTTTTCGGCCATTAGACGACGAGAAAAGTCATCGCGGCGCATTCTGCGCATACGAGTATATGGGAAAAGGTCTAGTCCAGATTGGGCCATATTACTATGCTCCTATTGTATAGTTTCAAAATTAACAACTTGGTTACGACCTTGTTGCTTAGCGCTATAAAGTGCTTTATCTGCGCATTCAGTGAATAACTCAGGGGTATTTATATCATCAGCGATAAATGTATATACACCGGCACTAATCGTAAATTTAATCTCAGCACCTGCAACAATGACTGGGTTTTGGTATATATCTAGTCGTATTTGTTCTGCTATATCAAAGGCGCCTTGGTTTGCAGTGTTAGGGAGTAAAATTACAAACTCCTCACCGCCATAGCGAGCGACCTCATCCAGCGGTCGTTTCAAAAAGCGTTTAATAATATCAGCAGTTGCTTTTATCACGTTATCACCGCTTAAGTGTCCGTAGGTATCGTTAATTGTTTTAAAGTGATCGATGTCAATCATAATAATACTTAGCGGTGTTTGTTCTCTTCGTGAACGACGAAGTTCCATTACCAGCTTCTTATCAAAAAAGCGGCGGTTTTTAGCGCCTGTTAGCGCATCTTCTGTATTTAGCTGTTCAAGCTCTCTGTTTTTTTCTTCAAGTTCTCTAAGTGTTACTTGTAGTTCAAACGTGCGCTCGTCTACTTGTGATTCAAGTTCGTACTGAGCTTCTTCTTGAAGTGCGAGCCGCTCTTTTAACAGTGTGTCTTGAGCCGTACTTTCTGCAATCACAGTTTGCTGTTCGATTATCTGCTCATCTCGTTCAGTTATAAATTGCTTCATCACTGCATAACACAAGCAAAATGTACAACTAAAAAATAACACCGATATAATGACCAACCCCATCGTTTCAAAGGTGTACCATCCCATCACGGTTATAATAAAATAAACCGTTACTGCATTAAAAAAGCCTAAAGCTAGTAATAATGCATTTATAGATTTCGAAGGGTGGGAGCGAGTAGATAAGTAGGTTGTTAAAAAGTACAGACTTAAAACAAGAGGGGTTAATATTAGGCAATATGCAGTGACCAACCAGTTAGGAAGTAGCCAAATAAATAATAGAGAGACAGCAAGCAATTTTGTTATTAACTTTTGCACACGTATAATTTTTTTAGCGTGAGGCTTGCACATTTGTTGTTGAAGAGGGAAAAACAATAGCGCGATTAAAATAAGTAATATTGGCATTATTACTTGTTGGATTGTGGGAGTATTTGGGTGCAAGTAACGAAATCCAAAGCCGCCAAGGTACGCTAAAAAAAGCCCTAGCGTGAAAGTGATCGCTCCCGCTAGTGCAAAATAGCGCTTTCGAGTAAATCCATACAAAAGTATACAGCTTAATGCCAGTGCTGCTAAAAAGCCGACCATTAATCCATAAACTAAGTTAAAACCCTCTTTTTGAGTTAAATAAACATCTTGTTGCCATAAGCTGATAGGGATACGTAAACCTGATGGGTTACTAACTTTGAGAATAACCCGAGTGGAGGAGCTTGCTGGAAGCGTTAATTTAGTTAACAAAAACTCACTCTTTATAGTACGCTCGTCAAGTGAGAATGAATCACCTAGCCGCATTTCTGACAGTATTTGTGCATTTCTCAAGTGAAACAGCTGAACTTCATTTAAAAATGGATTGTCTATTAAAATTAATGGACTAAAGCGACTATTTAACGTGTTATTTATTTCAAACGTAACCCAAACAGGGCGACTTTCTAGGCCAAAATTTAACAGTTTGGTGTTAACCGAACGCCATTGGTTAGGCTCAAGTTGTAAAGCTGTCTCTATCGATGAAGGCTCAAAAGAATAAGTAAGATTTGTAACGATATGGGATGAAAAATCTGAATTTATTACTACGGTAGACGCAAAGCTTTTAAAAGTGAAAAGCATTATAAGTAGGCAGATAGCAGCCTTTAAACTGTTCATTAACGGGCTTCTAAACCAAAAACAGTATAAAAGTTATCTGTTGTTTGCTTCGCCACACTCTTTGCATCTATTTGATACAGCTCAGCAAGTGTTTGGCAGACATGCGTTAATAGTGCAGGCTCATTTCTTCGCGACTTTGGCTTTGGTTTAACTGTGCGTGGAATTAAAAAAGGCGCATCAGTTTCTATAAGTAAGCGGTCTAAGGGAATGCTTGGGGCTAAAGCTTGCAATGCTTGTCCGCGTCTTTCATCACAAACCCACCCTGTGATACCAATGTATAGGCCTAATGCTAAATAACTTTTGAGTGCGATTTCATCTCCTGTAAAGCAGTGAAGCACACCGCGAACATTGAACTCAGTAAGAATATTGATCATGTCATCACTCGCATCACGCTCATGCAAATAAACCGGTAAATTTAACTTTTCGGCTAGTGCAAGTTGGCGTCTCAATACGCTACGTTGAACACTTCGAGGCGAAAAATCACGGTTATAATCAAGCCCGCATTCACCAATAGCAACAACCTGAGGTTGAGTGGCAAGCAGTGTTAATTGGTCTTCTAATGAATCAGTTGCTGTTTTGGCATCATGTGGGTGAATACCAGCGGTTGAAAACAAGTGAAATCTTTTAGCAAGTGCTAAAGATTGCTCACTCGTTGATATGTCGCAACCAATAAGCAGCATTTTTTCGACACCCGCGCTTTGAGCGCGGGAGATGATATCTGAATGCTCACCATCAAACTGATGGTTTGCTAAGTTAACGCCAGCATCAACCAGTGTGTAAGGCATTACTTAGTTCGTTTAACGCGAATAGAACGGTTTTGACCATCTTTTCGTAATAAAAATGAGTTAAATGCACCGCGGGTAATGGTTACAGCATCAGACTTTTTCAAACGCATGCTATCAGAACCAACTTGGCGCCATTTTTGGTTGTTATCCAAAGTGATGATCAGCTCGCCATAGGGGGCTTTGTCAACAGATGTTACCGCTGCTTTTATTTCACTGTCTTTTTCTGCTTGGTCTTTTTTGTGCTCTAAACCAAAGTCATCCTTTGGCGCTTCAACTGCAACAACAGGGACATTGGTGGCTGTTGTTGGCGCTTTAACTTTTTGGGTTACTGTTGATTGTGTAAGTGGTTTACCCGCCATTGTATTGTCGTAACACAAGAGGCGGTTAAAGTCATTTTCGATAAAGCTACACGCTTTTAGCGCTTGAGTATTAATGTCTGATTGCGCAGAAAATGCAGGTGCGCTCAATATAACCAGTAGTGAGAGTATTTGTTTTTTCATTTTATTCCTCAACTTCTTCTCGTGGTTTAGCAGTGTAAAACTTCGCTAAAATTAAACCTAATTCAAACAAAAGCAACATCGGAAATGCTAATAATGTCTGCGATAAAACATCGGGCGGCGTTAAAAACATCGCCACAACAAAAACACCCACCACAATATAAGGGCGCTTTTCTTTTAAGCTCGTTGTTGTCGTTGCACCACTCCAGCACAAAAGCATAATAGCAACTGGAATTTCAAATGCGACGCCAAACGCAAAAAACAGCTTTAATACAAACCCTAAATAACTACTTATATCTGGCGCTAGGGTCATCATTTCAGGCCCCGTATTGGTAAAAAAACCTAAAATAATGGGTAGCACTACAAAATAGCAAAATGCGATACCGCCATAAAATAGTAAAATACTGGAAGCAAGAATAGGCATCAGCATTTTCTTTTCATGCTGATATAATCCCGGCGCTATGAACCCCCAAATTTGATGCAATATCCAAGGTATAGACGCAAATAATGCAACAAATAAAGTCAGCTTAAATGGGGCAAAGAAGGGGGCAGTGACATCGGTTGCAATCATGGTTGCAGTGCTTGGCAAATGAGAGACTAACGGCTGTGCAACAAACGCGTATATATCGTTTGCAAAATACACTATTGCAATAAAAATAACTAAAATACTCAACAGTGATTTTATAAGCCTGTCACGCAGCTCTATTAAATGAGCTACAAACCCCGATTTTACTTCCTCAACCATTTTTATTTATACCATTTAGTAAGTTGACCATAGAAAGGTAAATTAAATTCACTTTTTTTCATCAATTTGTTGGTTCGGTTCTGATTCTTGTGGCTGTTTTTTATAGCTGTGAGTTACTGATTCTGCAGCCTGTTTTAGCTCGCTTAATGAGCTTTGTAATTCAGGGCTTAAGTCTTGTAGGTTTTGTTGCTCAGCTTTTTTTAGGTTTTCGTGGAGCTCGTGTACGCGCAATTCTTCACTCACTTCAGCTTTAACTGAATTAGCTAGAGATTTAACAGTTTTGATCCAGCGACTAACCGTTCTTATTGCAACGGGTAAACGTTCAGGCCCTAATACAACAAGCCCTACAATAAAAACAACAACTAGCTCCCACATGCCCATGTTAATTAAGCCTTATCGGTGTCTTTTGTTTTTTCGGTATCAGTCGTCGTTTTTTGTGACGTTTGAATTTGTTCAGGGGAGTCTGTTTCAGTTGGTTTTTCATCCGACATTGCTTTTTTAAACCCCTTAACAGCACCGCCTAAGTCACCCCCCATGCCGCGTAATTTTTTAGTACCAAAAAGAAGTACAATGATTGCCAAAACAATCAATAATTGCCAAATACTAATGCCGCCCAATCCCATGGTTCTCTCCAAATAATAAAATGATTAAATGTATATTTTAAATACTAATTATACGCCCTAAACCGTAAATAGCACTTTGTTTATGTGTGTCGCCATGCCGCAATAAAACACGCGGCGGAACAGGTTGCTGTAACGCCCGCAGCAATTAAATCATGTTGCAAATAACACAGTGCAGACACTACCAAAGTAGCACTCCCCAACAAGCTAAGCACTAACGCTTTATGAGAAGCTGGCTTTACAACTGCGTGGGTGCGCACTGGGCGCTTTAAGTTTTGATAAATCAAGTCAGGTAACTCAGGCATTTTTTCTGCCCAGAATGGTAGGTTTGCATACATTTGTTTTAAGACAGATAACGGCCCTACTTGTTCTTTAACCCACTGCTCTAAGAAGGGTTTAGCCGTTTTCCATAAATCTAGTTGAGGATAAAGCTGTCTTCCCAGCCCTTCAACATAGAGTAATGTTTTTTGAAGTAGTACTAATTGTGGTTGCACCTGCATATTAAATCGACGCGCGGTGTTAAATAAATTTACCAGTACATGCCCAAATGATATTTCAGCAAGTGGCTTATTAAAAATAGGTTCGCAAACAGTGCGAATAGCAAATTCAAACTCTTCGATACTGGTATCTTCAGGAACCCAGCCAGAGTCAACATGCAGTTGGGCTACTTGGCGATAGTCGCGATTAAAAAAGGCGATAAAGTTTTCTGCTAAATAGCGCTTATCTTCTTTGCTTAAGGTACCAACAATACCGCAATCAATACCAATATATTTAGGGTTTTCGGGATGCTCGCGAGATACAAAAATATTACCGGGATGCATGTCTGCATGAAAAAAACTATCTCTGAATACTTGTGTAAAAAACACTTCTACTCCACGTTCTGCAAGCAATTTCATATTTGTATTTTGCGCTATTAACGACTCGGTATCTGACACGGGTATACCGTAAATACGCTCCATCACTAACACGTTGCTTCGGCTGTAATCACTGTAAACAGTAGGGATATAGAGTGCATCTGAATCATCAAAATTACGTTTTAATTGAATGCCATTGGCACCTTCACGCATTAGGTCTAATTCATCAAGCAGTGTTTTTTTATACTCTTTTACTACTTCAACAGGGCGCAAGCGTTTTGATTCGTTATGAACATTAGCAAGCACCTGAGCAAGCTTTTCCATTAATGCTAAGTCTGCATTTATTTGTTCATGGATGTTTGGGCGAATTACTTTAATAACAACATCTTGCTCAATATTATCGTTGTCAACTAGTGTTGCAGTATGCACTTGTGCTATTGATGCAGATGCCAATGGCGTTTGTGAAAATTCACTAAACAGCTCGCTAATGTCATTAATATCGAGTGCATTTTCTATAATTTGTTGCGCCAATTCACCTTCAAAAGGCTGAACTTGGTCTTGCAAAAAGGCAAGCTCTTGCGCGATATCGTGAGGAAGTAGATCGCGACGTGTTGACAGCATTTGGCCAAATTTAATCCATACAGGTCCTAGCTCTTGTAATGCTAAACGTAAGCGCAGTCCTGCAGGTTTTTCTTTATGCTGATTTCGTAGCCAAAATAAACACCCCCTGGCAATTTTTGCAAACCAAGGTGTTTTACTTTTAGGCACTAATTCGTCTAAACCATAGCTAAGTAATGTTTTAGTGATGTAATACAATCGTGAAGAAGACACAAAAAGTCCTTAGCGTGTTTTGGCGCTTAATAAAGTGTTTATACGCTGCTCTATGGCGGCAACTTGGCCTTTTAGCTCTCGGTTTTGTTGTTTAAATTGTGCAAGCTCTAAAGGGTGAATCGTAATAGCTAGCTCGTCTTGAAATAAGCTTGTCAACGTGGTGCTTAGTTGCGCGTTAATTTTGCTACCATGGCGCTTTAGCGACATAAAATGCAAATAAAGTTGTTGAGCTGGCGCATCGCCAATATAGCTTGATAGCTGTTCGGGCCAATCTATGTCTAACCCCGAAAATGCACCGCTATATGCTTGCGCTATATTCAAGTCGCCTTGTAAATCGAGTTTATCTTGACGAATTAGCTGTGTAAGCATGGCTGGGTTTTTAAGAGCAACAAGCGTGTCTATATCGGCGCTGATCATGCAATCGCTATAATCGCTGTTGTCAGCGGCATAAAGGTGTAATTTTTCGTCAGCAAAAACAACGTGTATGGTTTGTTGCCAGTCTCTAACTTCAACAAGTAAACGCTGTTGTTTTACCGTGTTTAGCTTTTGGGCAACGTTAGGGTCGAGTTTAAGTGCTTGATTTAAAATGCGCTCAACAAGCGAAAGTACAAAGTTAGGTAGCATCAAAAAGGTCGATGTATCTGTATTATCACTGTTTTTTTCAGATGCTTGATCAAGCGCCATGACTCTGTGCCTTAATATTTAAAACCACGGTGAAGGGCAACAATTCCGCCTGTTAGGTTTTGATACGTTGTTTGTTCAAACCCAGCTTCATCCATCATAGCTTTAAGCGTATCTTGGTCTGGGTGCATACGAATTGACTCTGCTAAATATTGATAAGATTCACTGTCGTTAGCAACTAGCTTGCCCATTGTTGGCAATAAATTGAACGAGTAAAAATCATACGCTTTGCTAAGTGCTTCGTGTTTTGGCTTAGAAAACTCTAATACTAACAAACGACCACCTGGCTTTAGTATGCGATACATTGAGCGCAGCGCCTTGTCTTTGTCGGTTACATTACGTAAACCGAAGGCGATGGTGATCACATCAAAGCTGTTATCTGGAAATGGCAGCATTTCAGCATTCATTTGTACGTAGTCAATATTGCCTACAAGGCCTAAATTATGAAGCTTTTCACGACCTACTTTGAGCATAGATGAGTTAATATCGCCCAAAACCACTTGGCCAGTTTCACCGACCAGTTGACTAAATTTTGCAGTTAAATCGCCTGTACCACCGGCTAAGTCAAGAACATGATGGCCTTTACGCACGCCTGAACTGGCTATAGTTTGACGTTTCCATAAACGGTGGACACCAAAAGACATTAAATCATTCATTACATCGTACTTAGCCGCAACAGAGTGAAATACATCTGCAACCATTGATGCTTTTTCGTTTTCAGCAACGGTTTTGTAGCCAAAGTGCGTGGTCTTTTCTGGGGTCTCGTTCATGATTAATCTCTATCGTGGCAATAAGCACTAGTGTACTTTATTGTGCACCGAAGGTGCAATTTGAATATGATTTATCAGGTGTTTTATTGGCCGGCGGTAAAACTACTTTGGCCAAGAGAGCGGGCTTTAAATGCCGCATGGGACGCTTTTTTAGCCAGTTGGTTAAAGTCTTCTTTTTGCTGATGCTGAGCGATTCCAAGCGATAAGTTAATGCTGGGCAGTTTTGCGCCACTTTTTGAGCTTACAAAACGCAGTTTTTCTACACCTTTACGAACTTTTTCAGCAATGAGAATCGCTGTTTCAGGGTCAATATCAGCTAATAAAACAGTGAACTGATCTTTAGCGGTACGCCCCGGTAAACCACTTTGCATTACATACTTTTGAACTTGTTTAGCCACTTTATTTAAAATCACTTCACCAATAATATCGCCAAAGTTATCAACAAAATGCGCTAAATTATCGATTTGAATGGCAATGGCACAAATAGACTTGTCTTGAGTCGCCCATAGTTCAGTTTGTTGGGTTAAGTAATGGCGTTTAAATAAGCCGGTTTGACTATCTATAATGTGTTGCTTACGAAGTTGAGAAAGTTGTTTTTGTGTTCTTTCGTGTAGTTTTTTTGCTCTCGTTAGCTCTTGCTTAAACTTTTTATGTTGAGCGAGTAACTCAGCAGTTTGCTTATCAAGTTTGTTAAGTGCTTGGCGGCTTTGTTCTATATTGTTTTCGTCAAGCGAATGAACACATTCACTCACTTGATCTGCAAAGCGACTGATTTGTTTTTCTGTATTTTGCGCATTGTTAGACAATGAAGTAATAACGCCGTCTACGTTTTGAATCATCGACACTTGCGTATTGTGTCCGACATTTAAAAATTCAAAGTAAAGTTGCTCTATTAATACGCCATCAATGTTTTCATCGGTGGAAATAGCGCGATCTAATGTTTTATTTAATTTTAAATTTGCTTGGCTAACGTAGGTGTAAACAACTTGAAAATTCAGGGGCGTTGGCGGCAGTGCATAGCGTTCTAAGAACATACACACTTGAGTCATTTTCTCTTGAGCAATAGCCATGGAATCATGGAACATCATTATTTAATACCAACTAAATACGCATCAATGCTTAATTTATAATTTCATTCCATGAGTCGATTGCGCGTCCAAGCTTTTTTATTATTTTTTACTACTGTATTCGTTATAACTGCTATTAAAAAGCAAAAATAGGGCCAAGGGAACTTAAATTTTACTTTAGTCGCTTAATAGCTGCTTTTCTCATCAATTAGGCTTGTTTTTAGCTCATTTAATAGGATTGATCGTTTAATAAATACTTTTTAAAACTGTACTTTTAGAGTTGATTTTTATTTAAAACTTCATCTTACAGTGGTGGTTTTAGTAATAAGGTAAAGGCACGTTATAAAGAGACGCTATTGCAAATGCGCCTGATAGCGCAGTGTAATAACTATATGCTGCTACCATAGCTTGTGCCCTTTTATTGCATAAGCTTTAAGCCTGGTAGGGCGTTAACATCAACGATACTTGTCTCATTTACTTGCTATTTACTGAGTCTGCGATAGCTTTGTGAAATTCATTATCTGACTAAATTTTATTATGACGAATAATTTATTACTTAAGCCAATCCGCAATACACTTATCAGCATGACGCTTTTATGTACTTTAAGTGCCTGTCAAACCACAAACTATAACGCCGATAGTCAGTTTACAGCGGTTGCAGATAGCATTGTTGATTACCGACAAAGTTCCAGCCCTTACGGCAACATTGAGGGTGTTAATGGTTATTTGTTAGCGAATCTATCGCCTGAGTTTTTAGAGCAGCAATACAATAAAAAAACTCAGTTCTTGGCTGAGCTAGACGCCTTAGATGCAGCGTCCCTGAGTGATGAAAACCAAATAAACTTCAGTATTATTCGCGCTCAAGTACAAAACAGCGTTGACGAATATGTATTTAATGCTCATTACATGCCGCTAACTTCTGAGTACGGTTTTCATTCTGGCTTATCGTATATTGTAAACAGCAGCCAATATAAAACACTGCAAAATTATCAAACCTATTTAGCACGTTTGGCTCAGGTCCCTCGCTTTTTTGAACAAAATATTTATTGGATGAAAAAAGGTCTTGAAACAGGTTTAACGCAACCTAAAGCGGTGCTTGAAGGGTACGAAGAATCAATATCAGCCTATATAGTTGAGGATGTTACAACGTCTGAATTTTATAAACCTTTTTTAAAAAATAACGCAGGCTTGCCAGAGGGTGAATTTAAATCACTTCAGCAGCAGGCGCAGTCTGTAATAAAAGATAAAGTAATTGAATCATATAAAAATTATTTAGCTTTTTTTACACAGGAGTATCGCCCCGGTGCGCGCACTTCGATAGGTATTTCAAATACGCCAAACGGCGAATCGTTTTATAAAAATAGAGCTAAATATTACACCACTACCGAGATGACCCCTAAAGAGATACACGAGCTGGGGCTAAAAGAAGTTGCACGCATTCGCGGCGAAATGGAAGCCATTATAAAAGAAGTCGAGTTTGAGGGAACATTTGCAGAGTTCATTCACTTTTTACGAACCGATCCGCAATTTTATGCAACCACACCGGAGGAGCTACTTAAAGAGGCAGCATATATAGCAAAAAAAATGGACGCACAACTGCCTAAGCTGTTTCATACCTTGCCTCGTAAACCGTATGGTGTTGCGCCGGTACCCGCGAGCATAGCGCCCAAATACACAACGGGTCGCTACTCAGGGTCAAATAGAGATGATGAGGCGGGCTATTATTGGGTGAATACGTACGCACTTGATAAACGCCCACTGTATGTATTAGAAGCGCTCACTTTGCACGAAGCGGTACCGGGTCATCATTTACAAATATCATTAAATGCAGAATTAGAAACCTTGCCACGTTATCGTCGAGATGCGTATTTATCGGCATTCGGTGAAGGTTGGGGGCTTTACTCTGAGTACTTAGGCATTGAAGCGGGCTTTTATCAAAGTCCATATAGCCGATTTGGTCGTTTAACTTACGAAATGTGGCGAGCTGCTCGTTTAGTGGTAGACACCGGTATGCACATGTATGGTTGGAGCAGAGAGCGCGCTATGCAGTTTATGAGCGAAAATACAGCGTTGTCGTTACACAATGTGAAAACCGAAACCGATCGCTATATAACTTGGCCTGGCCAAGCACTGTCATACAAAATTGGCGAGCTTACGATTAAACGTTTACGTAAAGAGGCTGAGCAAGCACTTGGGCAAAGTTTCGATATTAGGGAGTTCCACCATCAGGTATTACGCCATGGCTCTGTCCCTTTATCTGTTTTAGAGGCGCAAGTACGTTTATATATTAATGAAGAGTTAGCCAAACAGAAGAGTTAACTTACAGATGGTTAATTCTTGAATGCATAAAAGTGTTATGTCATTTTGGATATAGCACTTTTTTATTTTTACAGCAGCGGATCACCAATGAACAACTTTATAATGTTTAGTATTGACGTATTTGCGAGTCTATTTATTGTTTTTTTAGGCTTATTAGTTTTAATTGTGGCTGTTTTTTATATCCGCGATGTTACACAAACAAAGCATGCAATTAGACGAAATTACCCTGTAATTGGACGCTTTAGGTATTTTTTTGAACGTCAAGGCGAGTTTTTTAGACAATACTTTTTTGCCCTCGACAGGGAAGAAATGCCTTTTAATCGTGCCGAACGTAGTTGGGTTTATCGCGCTGCAAAAAATGTAGACCGTACCGCGGCATTTGGATCTACACAAAGCTTAGAGGTCACAGGTACAGTAATGTTTATGAACTGCGCCTTCCCTACGCTTGATGAAGAAGCGCTTGCGCCAAGTGAAGTAACGCTTGGTCCCTATTGCCAAACACCTTATTCAACCAATTCTTTATTTAACGTATCAGGAATGAGCTTTGGTGCGCTATCTAAGCCCGCTGTGCGTGCTCTTTCTAAAGGGGCAAAGCTCGCTGGCTGTTGGATGAACACGGGTGAGGGGGGCTTGAGCCCTTATCATCTTGAAGGTGGCGCAGATTTAGTTTTTCAAATTGGGACCGCTAAATACGGGGTACGCGATGAAAATGGCCAGCTCAGTATCGAAAAACTCAAACAGATTGCAGCACACGAGCAGGTTAAAATGTTTGAGCTTAAAATGAGTCAAGGTGCTAAACCCGGTAAGGGAGGCATGCTTCCTGGGCGCAAAGTGAATGCTGAAATAGCAAAAATACGCGGTATTCCTGAGGGCGAAGATTCTATTAGTCCCAATGGGCACCCTGAAATTAAAAACCCCAGTGATATTCTCGATATGATTGCGACGATACGAAATACAACAGGTAAACCAACTGGCTTTAAGGCCGTTATTGGTGCGTATGGCTGGTTAGCAACCTTATTTGCTGAAATAAATCACCGTGGTATTGAGTCGGCTCCTGATTTTATTACCATTGATAGTGCTGACGGTGGAACCGGCGCTGCTCCTCAGCCCTTAATGGATTCTGTGGGATTACCACTTCGTGAAAGTTTACCGCTAGTAGTCAATATGCTTGAAAAACACGGACTGCGTGATCGCGTTAAAATCATTGTTTCGGGTAAGCTTATTGTGCCTTCTAAGGTTGCTTGGGCGTTAGCGCTTGGGGCCGATTTTGTTGTGTCGGCTCGCGGACATATGTTTGCATTAGGGTGTATTCAAGCAATGCAATGTAACAAAGATTCTTGCCCTACCGGTATTACTACTCATAACGAACGCTTGCAGCGCGGTTTAAACGTTGCGGATAAAGCGCAGCGAGTGGCTAACTATAATAAGTATATTCACTATGGCGCGGGGCTTATTGCTCACTCATGCGGTGTAACAAGTGCACGAGAGCTTAAACGCGAACATGTGCGTATAGTTCAAGAAAGTGGCCTTTCGGAGCCATTAGATAAAATTTACGAAAATTATAAGTAGGTTAAAATAAACAGATGTAATAGGTGCGTGTTTATTTTGAGTGGTTCCAAAAATGAAGTAAGGAAAGCGTGTGTTCAATAGTAAATTACCTGACGTTGGTGTGAGTATATTTAGCCAAATGAGTGAGCTGGCGAATCAGTTCTCTGCAATTAACCTTTCGCAGGGGTTTCCTGAGTTCGACACACCAAACTTTTTAAAAAGTCAGATTACTCATTATGTTCAACATGGTGTTAATCAATATTCTCCTTCAAGTGGTGTACCTAAATTACAGCAGCAAATTGCAAGTTTGATACAAAAAAAATACGCTACAGAGCTTAATGCTGCAAAGCAAATAACCATCACATCGGGGGCAACCGAAGCTCTTTTTGTTGCCATTCAAACAATAGTTCGCCCAAACGACGAAGTCATCGTATTTGACCCAGCTTATGACGCTTATAAACCCGCGATTGAGCTTGCAGGCGGGAGGTCCGTACATATTGCATTAAAGGCCCCCGACTATACGATTAACTGGCGTACGGTAGAGCAAAAAATTACAAAGCACACCCGCGCTATTGTTATAAACACGCCTCATAATCCAACCGCTAAAGTGATAACTCAGCAAGACATTACAGAGCTTAAAAGGTTGGTTGGTACTTACAAACTATATATTGTAAGCGATGAGGTGTATGAGCATATTGCATTTGATGGGCAACCACATTTAAGTGTATTACGAGATAAAGAACTGTTAGCTCAAAGTTTTGTTGTTTCGAGCTTTGGTAAAACATTTCATTGTACAGGTTGGAAAATGGGTTATTGCATTGCCCCTGAACATTTAGCGAGCGAGTTTAGAAAAATTCATCAATATGTGACCTTTTCTAGCTTCACACCTGCTCAGCATGCATTGGCCGACATGTTAGAACAACAAAGCGAGCATGTAGATTCGCTCAGTGATTTTTATCAACAAAAGCGCGATTTACTTATACGTCATTTACTCGGCAGTCGATTTACAGTTTTACCAAGCCAAGGAACCTACTTTTTATTGTTAGATTATAGTGATGTATCTGATTTAAACGATGTTGAATTTTGCCATTGGCTAGTTGAGCAAGCAGGTGTTGCGGCAATACCTTTAAGTGTTTTTTATCAAACGCCACCGGGTGATAAAGTTATCCGCTTATGTTTTGCAAAAAATGATGAAACCCTAAAAGAGGCAGCCCATATTTTATGTCAACTTTAACGCTTACATTGGTGCAAAGCTCTCTTCACTGGCTTGATAAAAGCGCTAATTTAGCGATGCTTGATAAGCAGCTAGAGGCGCTAACAGAAAAGCCTGACCTTATTTTATTACCTGAAACGTTTGCCACTGGTTTTGCTATAAACCTTGACTGCGCGGAGCCAGAAAATGGCTTGGTGCTTACGTGGTTAAAACAACAAGCAAAAAAACATAATGCAGTGATTGCTGGGTCGGTGCTGGTGGCGCAAGGTAATAAAAAAGCCAACCGCTTTTATTGGGTAAAAGCATGTGGTGAAGTAATCTATTATGATAAACGCCATCTATTTCGCTTAGGAAGTGAGGGAGCCTATGTTATCGCCGGTAAAGAGCGAAAAGTGTTTGAAATTAATGGCTTTAAACTATTACCGCAGGTGTGCTATGACCTGCGTTTTCCGGTGTTTCAGCGCAATAAAAATGACTACGACATAATGGTAAATGTAGCAAATTGGCCAGCGGTGCGACGTCCCGTTTGGGATACATTATTGGCAGCTCGTGCAATAGAAAATTTATGTTATGTAGTAGGGGTTAACCGTGTAGGTGACGATGGCAATGGTGTTGCCCACAATGGAGGTACCGCAGTTTATAATTTTAAGGGAGAGGCATTAGCTAAGGCGGCCGATAACACAGAGCAGTTAGTGACAGTGATGCTTGAAAAAAAACATTTGGAGGCCTTTAAAGCGGCTTTCCCTGCTTATTTAGATGCTGATACGTTTACTCTGACTTAAATCATCTTCACATAGCACTAAACATTTTAAGTGTTAAAATAGACGCTATTACATTGATTGGCGGCTAATTAGCAATATGAACACTTTAATCACTCCTGTTATTTTAGCTGGTGGTATTGGCTCTAGGTTGTGGCCTTTGTCGCGCCAAGCAATGCCTAAGCAATTTTTGCCACTATTGAATAATGAAAACTCATTATTGCAAAATACATTAAATCGCGTCTCTGGGGCTGAGTTTTCACAGCCAATTTTAGTGTGTAATGAACAGCACCGGTTTATTGCTAAAGAGCAAAGTAGTGCAGCTAATGTGTTTGGGTTAATACTAGAGCCTACAGGTAAAAATACGGCTCCTGCTATTGCGCTTGCTGCCCATTATGCAATTCAAAGTGGGCTTAAAGGCCCTATGTTGGTGATGCCTGCTGATCATCATATAAAGGATTTTTCTCCGCTAACATCACAAATAAACGATGCTGTAACACTGGCAGAGCAAGGAAAGTTGGTTACTTTTTCAATTACACCTTCAATGGCCCACACTGGGTTTGGGTATATACAGCAAGGCTGTAAAATTTCAGGCTCAAACTGTTTTGAGGTCGCTGAATTTAAAGAAAAGCCAAATTTAGCCACCGCTGAGCGTTATATAGCTGAAGGGGGTTATAGCTGGAATAGTGGAATGTTTTTATTTACACCACAAGCTTATTTAAATGAGCTTGAACGTTTTGCACCAAAAATTGCGCACAGTGTTCATGCTGCCTCTCAGTTTTCACATGACTTAGGTTTTACTAGGCCCGATAGTAAACCGCTTGAGTTTTGCCCCAGTGATTCAATTGATTACGCTATTTTAGAGCGTAGTAACAATGTAGCGGTTATGCCTGTTGCGCTTAAATGGAGTGATGTAGGTAGCTTTAGTGCGCTTGCAAGCCTTACTAAGCAAGATGCACACGGTAATAATGAAAACCAAAACCATACTGCACAAAACAGTACTAATAATTTTGTTATTAGCGAACACGACCATAGTATCGCTACGCTTGGCGTAAGTGATTTAGCCATTATTCACACCCACGACGCCACACTGGTTGCCGATAAAAATAAGCTCGATGACTTACCCTTATTACTTAAACAATTAGCACTGAGCCAAAGTGATAAACTCAACCACCATCAGGTTGTGTATCGTCCATGGGGTAACTACCGCACTTTGGTTGAAGGTAGTGGTTTTAAAGTTAAAAAAATAACCGTTAATAGCGGTGCTAAACTTTCGACGCAGCGCCATCAGCATCGTGCAGAGCATTGGGTTGTTGTATCTGGGGTGGCAGATGTGCGTATTGATGACCAAGTATTAACACTCACCCAAGATCAATCTTGTTATATTGCCGCTAAACAACTGCATAGCTTAGCGAATAACCAGCAAGTGCCGTTAATTGTTATTGAGGTACAAACGGGTGTCATACTTGATGAAAATGACATTGAGCGATTTAATGATATATACGGAAGGTATTAAGCTGCTTTACTTTTAAAAGTAAACCGCCTTAGCCTAATTCACTACGCACAAACTTTAAGTATTTCTCAAGGCTGCGTTGCCAAAGGTCAAGTGCCTCATCAAGCATGCCATTATGAGGCTTATTGTCGAGTAGGCGGCGCTCAATTTTTTTAAGTTCAATGCCGTAACGATTAAACCCTAATTGCAATGCAGTACTTGCTTGGCGGTGTAAAAGTTTAATGCACTGTTCAGGATGCTGGTCTATTAAATCTTGGCAGCGTATCAGCTTATTACGAGCAGAGAGTACAAACTCATTATAAATAGACGATACCTCATCCTCACTAAACGAGCTGGCGAGTGTTTCAATAGCTGTCTTATCGTACAGAGTATCTATAAGTTCTACTGCAATATTAGTGGTTTGATTTGATTGAGAATCGCTTAATGCCTGGCGCAGTTTTTGGTGTTTAATTGGCTTACCAACAATGTCCTTTATACCCAACGCTAAATACTCTTTAACTTCATCAGGGCTTAAACTCGCAGTAAAGGCGAGTACAGGTGTACGCTGGTTTTTGTGATCAAGGCGTTTAAGGCGTTTAAGAACTTCTTGGCCTGTTAAATCGGGTAGATTCATATCAAGTAAGACGACGTCAAAATGATGAGCTTGCATTAACTCAATGGCACTTTTACCGTCTTTAGCGAGCTTGATTTTGTGTTCGTCGTCGGCCATAAACTCAATAGCAATTTTTTGGTTTAGGTCTAAATCTTCGACCAAAAGAACATCTAGCCCTGTTAAATAATCTTTTGTTTGATGGCGTTGCTCTACAAGGCTTAACTCACCCAGCGCAAAAGTAATCGTAAAGCTAAACACACTACCAGTGCCCAGTTGACTAGAAATTTCAAGGCGGCTACCGAGTTTTTCTAATAAGCGACTGGTAATTGCAAGTCCAAGACCGGTGCCGCCCTTTTCCTTGCCTGCACTACTTTGTACATAAGGCTCTGTTAAGTAGGCAATTTCTTCATTTTCGATACCTGGGCCTGAATCTTTAACACTCACTTTTATAGTGTGTTCTAGTTGTTTTTCTAAAACTAAATCAACTTGAATTTTTACTACGCCACGGTCAGTAAATTTAATAGCATTACCAACTAAGTTAATAATTATTTGTCGAAGCTTTTGCTGGTCACAGTAGTAGCATGCTTGTTCAGGAATATTACATATAAGCTCAAATTTAAGCTGTTTTTGTTCTGCTAATGGGCTGAGCAATAAGCATAAGTTATTTAGCCATGTTTTAAATTCAATATCTTCTTCATAAAGGGCTTCGTCACTTTGGTCTAGACTCGCATATTCAAGTACTTTATCGACCAGTAGGTTTAGTGATTCGGCAGAATTAATAATTGCTTCGCAATAGGCTTTACTATGCGTATCGCTTGTTTGGTTCATGACCAATTGTGCACTACCTAAAATACCATTGAGTGGTGTACGTATTTCGTGACTAATAGTCGATAAAAATAGCCCCCGTATTTCTAAATCTTTCTGCGCTTTATCGGCGAGCGTATTGAGGTGATGCTCTCTGCGTTCATTACATAACAGTGCCATACCAGCGGCATAAAACATAGGTGCTATGATGCCATTTAAAAATAATACAGTGCTAAACCAACTGCTTGAGACGAGATCTTTTTGCTCAATTTCATTCATAAAAAGTGAACGCGCAATAAAGGCTAACACCACGAGTGTTAAAATTGTAATGTATACAATACTGCCGTTGGGGTAAGGTTTACGAGCGTACTTTATAAATATAAACAGTAAAAACAAGGCTTCTGAAATATGTTGTAGGTCGGATGCGATAACACGACCAGCTAAAGAGGGATCAAAAAAACTATAATAACCAAATACCATTGCACTAAATGCGGTCACTGAACAAAGAAGCTTAAATCCAGGTCCGCGATAATCTAAAAATTGACTAATAGCAAAACAGTGCACAATAGAGGCTGCAAACATTAAGCTACACGCGGCATTTATAATAAGTAAGTTATGTGAGCTACTTACAAGCGCAAATGCAACGACAGCACATAGCATCAATACTGGATAAAAAATGTATATCAGTGTCCCTGGGGTTTGCTTATTGGTTCGCCAAGTTAAAATATTCAAAAAAGTCATTACGACAATAACGGCTATGCTGGCAAAATATAAAGTGTATGAGTCAAGCATGGGTTTTCCAGCAGGTGATTTTGATTAGATTAATTAAAAATTATAAACTTAACAAGCGCTTATATTAAATACAAAAACAGACACCTAAGTGTCTGTTTTTGTATTTCAGTCGAAGTAAGCGTTTAGCGAATTTCGTCTGGTATATTTTGCTGTGCCCACGATAAAAGCTCAATACGGTTACGACACTTGGTCTTTCTAAATGCGCTGTATAAATGAGTTTTTACAGTGTGTGGGCTAATGCTAAGTTCTTCAGCAATTTCTTTGTTTTTAGAACCGTTACTCATTAATGAAATAATCGCTTTTTCTCGCTTAGTAAGTTTGACAGGTTCAATATCGCCCTCTGTAAGCTTGTGAAGTGCGTCTTTATTAAACTGCAACATGCGATTTAATGCATTACACATGATGTCGCGACGATACCAAAGCTGATCTTCTAATAAGAGTCGAATACCTTTCATTAGCACATCTGCATTATCGGTCGTGTAAAATACACCACGAATACCGCTGAGTAGTGCTCGATTAGCAAGCTCTGGGTTTTCATCTAAGTTAAATAATATGATATCGCACTTAACACGAAGGTTTACTAGTTGTTCTTTTAATTTTCCCCACGCGTCATTGCTAGATGTTTCAATAAAAAGTAAGCGAGTCCCTTCAGGTGTATCCAATATATTAGTACCTGTTGTTACGTCTAGTCCTTGCGTTTTTAGCAATGGCTCTAATACGTTAATACCAATAGTATTAATTGGATCTTTATCTAATAACAAAAAGGCAGAACTGCTCATGTTTTTATACTCTTTTATAAAGCTGACTGATTAATTTTATCACGATTCCCACATCTTTAGTATTAGAAA
Source organism: Pseudoalteromonas sp. ECSMB14103 (assembly GCF_000813065.1). Taxonomy (NCBI): domain Bacteria; kingdom Pseudomonadati; phylum Pseudomonadota; class Gammaproteobacteria; order Alteromonadales; family Pseudoalteromonadaceae; genus Pseudoalteromonas; species Pseudoalteromonas sp. ECSMB14103. The sequence goes on from NZ_JWGY01000015.1 coordinate 62,697, forward strand.
ACCGCTATCGTACTTAAAAACAAGTACAATTTTATGATTATTTAAACATAAAATGTTGCAAATAAGTAATTGTTTTTTAATTTATAGGAACACATGCTTTTACATAGCATGTAGTAACTGAGCTTAATTAAGCGATTTCTTTTTTATTATCTTGATAAGGAGGCCACCCCATTTGCTTACCGGCAAGCATGTGAAGATGGATATGATAGACGGTTTGTCCGCCATGATCGTTGCAGTTCATAACAACACGGTAGCCGTCATCACTAAAGTTATGTTCTTTTGCAAGCTTAGCGGCCACCACATACAAGTTACCTACTAAATGTGCGTTATCATCATTTATATGATTTATGGTAGGAATTGCAATTTTTGGGATAATTAACACATGAAAAGGAGCTTGAGGGTTTATATCTTCAAACGCGAGAGTATTTTCGTCCTCGTAAATTATGTTTGCTGGGATCTCGCGGTTGATTATTTTTGTAAAGATAGTCTCTTGGCTCATTGTGTGTTCCTTATCAAGTGGTATGAAATTTAGATTCACTAATGACAAATTTTCAAAGCAGTGTCAAACTCAAATCAACCAAAGGAGTTAATATGCGTAAATCAGTGTTAATGAGCAGTGTAGCTGCATTGCTATTTAGTGTATCGAGTATGGCAGAAAATATTCACTTTCCTGAAGAGTTTGTGCCGTTGCAAGTCGGTGAGCGAATAATAGAAAGCTCTTTGTTTAGCCGTGTAGAAGATTTAGAGCTAGCGCCGGGGTCGTATCGGCTAAAGCTCAAGTATACCGACTTATACGATGAAGATTACGATATGCATGAGGTGGTTGAGTCAGAGCCTTTTTGGGTTGATATTACAATTGAGGCGGGTACAGATTATACCTTGGTATTTAATCGTGCTGAAAATGCAGTAGCGGCTAAAGTATTTGCTCAATCGCCCATGGTAAGTTTAAAAGCTAAAGGCAGTGCGTTAGCTGCACCATTGAGTGTTGTCTCTAATAACCAACTTGCAAGCGAAGCGCCTGTTAGAACTATGCGAGAAGCACCAGCGGGTCCAGAAAAGCCAAGTAGGCCAATTAAACCTATTGCGCCTATTACAGGCAAAGGCATGCCAAGTGCGGCGCAAATGCTCGACTTTTGGTGGCAGCAAGCAACAGTTGCTGAGCGCAAAGCTTTTTTAGAAAAAGTAACAAACTAAACTATTTAAAATAAGCATTAAAAAAGGGCCAAATTAGGCCCTTTTAGTTGTTACTTTACGCTATTTATTATTCAAATAATGCGTCAATAGTGCCTTGTGCTAGTGGGTGGTACCCCGGACGTGCTTTTAAGTAAACACTCTGCGCCCAGTCTTTCTTACCGTTAGTGATAAGTGATTTGTACAGCGGCACAATTAGCTTACGACGACCAATACCTGATAAATGCGCATCAAGTGCAGGGTAAATTGGCTGATAACCGTTGCCTACTGCTAGCATATACCATGCAAATGCACGTTCTGCGTTGGTTGACTGCGTTAAGTTAAACTCGTCATCTAACTCAGTCATTTTTTCAATGCTTAAATCGCGTGGTAAGTTATTTAAAAAGTGCAACCACTCGTGTACTGTCCAGTTTGCTGTAGGTAACTGAGCAGCAGTTTTTGCGCCTTGTAACCAGGCTGTGGTTGCAGTATCAACCTTATCGAACGCATCAGAGGTAGGGTTAGGAGCATCTGTTGGTAAACCTGGCTCAAAAATCCACTCGTTCACTTTATCCATGCTAACAATACCTGGGTACCTGTTAATTAAATTAGCTTCAATATAGGTAACAAATTGTGCAGTCGTTAACGATTTAAAAGCAAACTCGTCAAAATAAGTTTTTACGAAAGGGTCAAACTTGTCACGACCAAACTTGTTTTCCAAGTAAATTAAGAATAATTGACCTTTAGTGTATGGTACCGAGCTAAACGCATCGTCTGGATCACGACCATTAAGCTTTAAGTTAAGGCGTGTGTCTGGCGCGTCAATGGTTTTAAGCTGTGCGCGAAGACCTGCTGCATCGAGTGCTTGCTCCATAACGGCACGGTCGCGGCCAAACACTTCTTCCATAATACGGTTTTCAACGTATGAGGTAAAACCTTCGTTTAACCATAAATCTTCCCACGTCGCATTAGTCACTAAGTTACCAGACCAAGAGTGAGCAAGCTCATGCGCAATAAGGTTAACTAAGCTTTTATCGCCTGCAACAACGGTAGGGGTAATAAACGATAAACGTGGATTTTCCATGCCACCAAACGGAAAACTTGGCGGAAGCATGAGTAAGTCGTAGCGGCCCCAAGCATAGTCGCCATACATGGCATTGGTTTTATCGATCATGGCTTGCGTGTCGTTAAATTCGGCAACAGAGGCTTCTAAAATTTCAGGCTCTGCAAATATACCCGTCTGATGAGACATTGCTTTAAATTCTAGGTTACCTGCACCAATGGCAATTAGGTATGGCGAAATAGCTTGCGGCATTTCAAAATGGTAGTCGCCATCTTTATAAAGCGCGTCTTTGTTGTCTGCGCTCATAACCGCACGAATATCTTTAGGTGTGGTAATTCGTGCAGAGTAGGTTACACGCATTGCTGGAGTGTCTTGCACTGGCAACCAGCTACGAGCATGAATTGCTTGTGATTGGCTATACATAAACGGATGCGTTTTACTTGCAGTTTGCGTAGGTGTTAACCATTGTAGACCAGATGCTTCTGGGCGACTGTTATAATAAATACGCACTATTTTAGCTTGGCTTTTAAATTCAATAGTAAGCTTTGAGCCTTTAACATCATCACGATTCGCTAAAGTGAATTTAGCTTTGTGCCAGCTGCCTGTTTGTGTTTGATACATTACTTTATCAATGTCTAAGTCGCGGGTATCAAGCACTAGTTTTTTGCTTTTGCTGTTATTCCATTTAAGCGTATGCTCAACAAAGCCTTCTAATTGCTTGTCGTCAAAATCGACATCTAAATCAAGGCTAAGGTGAGTTGTAACAACATCGTCAAGATTGGCGTATGAGTTTTGATCAACCGCATTCGCCATTGCTTGCGAACACATACCTGCCATAGCGAGGCTTAAAAAGAGAGGTTTAATTTTCATAATTACCTTGAACACAAATAAAAAGTGCAGGTTTTATATCACGATTGGCTGGGTGGGTTGAGCAATTTTTACAATCTGATGCGCATTTTGCGACGATGAGGTAAACTATTACGATTAGTTAACGGTTTATCTTGAGAGCTTTGTGGCTTACGCATTACACCCTTTACACACCTTTGCATTACATAATCAATGCCAAAATTTAGTTAAAATTACTCACCTTGAGCAACTTTATACTCAAAGCTTTTCGTCACCATTTTGTTTGTTGGGGGAGGGGAGTAATACCATTTTTTTAAACGATTACCACGGTACGGTTATTAAAATGGCCACCAAAGGGATTACTATTACACCCCGTGAAACCGATACTTTAATAAGCGTTGCCGCTGGTGAAAATTGGCACGCATTAGTAAGTTACTTGCTTGATAAAAACTTACCAGGGCTTGAAAACTTAGCACTTATACCTGGTACAGTTGGGGCGTCACCTGTACAAAATATTGGAGCCTACGGTGTTGAGCTTTCTAAGTTTGTAGAGTCGGTTGAGTACTTTGACATACACAGCAAGAAACTTGTTTGTTTAACTAACGCGCAATGTGAGTTTGGCTACCGCGACTCTTTATTTAAACATGGACTAAAAAATAAAGCCGTTATCACACGTGTATTGCTAGCATTGCCAAAGCAATGGCAACCTGTTTTGAGTTATGGGCCATTAAAACAGCTAACAAACGTGACACCACGCGCCGTATTTGAACACGTTATTCAAACTCGTAATAGTAAACTGCCAGATCCATACACGTTACCAAATGCGGGCAGTTTTTTTAAAAACCCGATAATTACCAATCAACAGTTAGCAACGTTGTTAAAGCAGTTTCCTGATGCACCGTATTACGCCTATGGAAAAAATGAGCATAAGGTAGCTGCGGGTTGGCTAATCGATAACGCAAACCTTAAAGGTTATCGCGTAGCGGGTATTGAGGTTCATAGACAACAAGCACTGGTATTGGTTAATCATGGTAACAGCGAAGGCAAAGACTTGATTGCTATGATCACGTACATTCAGCATGTTGTGCATTCGCGTTACAACATACTGCTTGAGCATGAAGTACGGTTAATAAACACAACCGATGAATGCTACATACAAGGAGACGTTACACCGTGAAAGCACCCGATGGCAATAAACTCGCTATATTGAATGCGTTAAATCAACCCGGTTTTGTATCTGGCCAAGCGCTAGGTGAGCAGCTCGGTATTAGTCGCGCGGCAGTGAGTAAACACATAAATAGCTTACAAATTATGGGTTTAGATATCTTTAAAGTAACGGGTAAAGGCTATAGCCTAAATAACCACGCTGGGCTTTTAAATCAAACAAAAATACAGCAGCATTTTAATCAATTAACTAGCCAGTTAAAGTCACAGCCAGTGAACGTAGAAGTACATCCTATAATTGACTCAACCAATTCCGAACTTATGAGGCGGGTACAAGCTAAAACAGCGCTTGAGTCGGGTACCGTGATTGTGGCTGAAATGCAGCAGGCTGGCCGAGGACGACGAGGCCGTGTGTGGCAGTCACCGTTTGGTGCAAACCTTTATTACAGCTATTTTTGGCGTTTAGATGATGGTCTTCAAGCGGCTATGGGGGTGTCGATTGCGGTCGGATTAGCGGTATACGATACAATTAAAGCGCTTTACGACATAGAGTTAGAGCTTAAGTGGCCAAATGATATTTACCTAAATAAACAAAAACTTGCTGGTGTACTTGTTGAGCTAGATGGACAGCCGCAAGGGCCGTGTCAGTTAGTGCTAGGAATTGGTATTAATTTGCAAATGCCACAGAGCTTTAGTCAACACATAGATCAAGCATGGACTGATCTAAGCCAGCATACCCAGCAGCTAGATAAAAACGAGCTGGTGGCATCACTCACCTACCACTTAGAGCACCGGTTAGATCAGTATCGTAAAAGTGGGTTACACACAATGCACGAGCAATGGAATTCGCTTAATGCGTTTGCGGGTGAGTACGTAGAGCTAAATACAGGCCATAGAAGTTGGCGGGGAATATGCGAAGGAATTGACCCTCAAGGTGGGATTCGTATTCGCCAAGACGGCGAGGTAAAAAGCTATTATGGCGGTGAAATATCACTGAGAAAGGCACAGCTATGAGATTACTCATTGATGTAGGTAACACATCTTTAAAAGCAGTGCTTTGGCACAATCTGCAGGCACAACCAGCAGATTTAAATAATTTACCCTGGCCGCAAATAACAGAAGTTGTATACGCTTGTGTAGGGCGAAGTGACTTACTTAATAAATTATTAGCCCAAGCTGCTGAGCATCATATAGCATGTTATGAAGCAACGGTGACTAAAACACTTCAAGGATTAAGCTGCGCATACGAGCAAGTAAGTAACCTGGGTATAGACAGATGGCTTGCGCTTATTGCTGGTTTTACATTGCACCCTAACCAAGCATGTATCGTGGTTGATGCTGGTACCGCCACAACGATTGATGTGTTAACCAGTGAAGGCCACCATTTAGGTGGGTGGATTTTACCTGGGCTCGATTTAATGACGTCATCGCTGACACAAAACACCCAACGAGTATTTGATGACGAAAAAACCCCCTTTGAGAATCAATTAGGGAAAAATACACCTAACGGTTTAAAAAATGGTGCGTTGGTTGCGACCATCGGGGCGGTAGAACAAGCTAAATTACACTTAGGCGTGCAAAATAGCACAAAAACAGTACAAATTGTTTTTGCTGGTGGTTATGGCGCACTGTTACAGCAACAATTTGAAGGTAGTATTTTTGATTCTTTATTAGTAATGAAAGGTTTAAATTTTTGGCGAGATTTAAGCAAAACAAGCTAAAAATAGAAAAATCAGCGACTTTTGCATGAATATTGAACATTTAACCAATAAAATCGCATTTTTTTTAATTTTATTGTTGCATCCCAATAAACCTTACTCTAATATCTCGCCCCGTACTAAAGCAGTGCCGACTTAGCTCAGCTGGTAGAGCAACTGACTTGTAATCAGTAGGTCAACCGTTCGACTCGGTTAGTCGGCACCATTTTCCTTTTACCGAAAGTGAATTAGTAGAGAATTATCGTGGAGGGGTTCCCGAGCGGCCAAAGGGATCAGACTGTAAATCTGACGGCTCAGCCTTCGCTGGTTCGAATCCAGCTCCCTCCACCACTTTATTCTTGACGGTTAGAGGTAGATTAAGAACAGATTCCTAACGCGGGCATCGTATAATGGCTATTACCTCAGCCTTCCAAGCTGATGATGCGGGTTCGATTCCCGCTGCCCGCTCCAGTTCTTGTGTTGCTGATATAGCTCAGTTGGTAGAGCGCACCCTTGGTAAGGGTGAGGTCGGCAGTTCGACTCTGCCTATCAGCACCAGTCTTAAGAATCTTCTTGATTACTTCCTTTATCTGTCAGAAAATACTATTTGAAAAAATTAACTTAATCTACCTTCGGTGGATTATTTTCATATGTAATCTAGATACACAAAACTGATAGGTTCCGTCA